>CAZXIG010000487.1:0-1500 GCA_964640405.1 uncultured Candidatus Kuenenia sp. | reverse complement strand
CCCACATCCTCCCGATCCAGGACGCGGGCCTCCACACCCACCTGCGGACCCTCGACATCCGGTTCGCGAAGGCCGGAGCCGGGGGGGCCGAGGTGGTGGAGCGGGCAGGGTAGGTCGAGGTTGCGGGTTCGGTCTGGCCGTATTTGTCGCCTCTTCTCCGCTCTTTGCCCACTTTTTGCAACCCGCACTCAAGGCACGTTGGTCACGATCGACACGACCGGCAGTCGAAATCCCTCGGGACACCTTTCCATGGGGGGATTTGCCGTGAGGAACGCTTTTTCGGTTCGCGGAGGTTCTGCTTCCTGTGCCGTCGCCCGAGTCGTCCTTGGGATGCTTGTGGTCGTCTCGCCGGCGGTGCGGACGGTCGGTGCCGATGGCTACGTGATTGATGACGAGGGCATCGTGCATGGATCAGCCAGGGGCCACCAGTCGGTCCTGATCGATCAGCAGGGACACGGTTCGTTCGACTCCGCTGTCGGCGTAGGTGAAGGCACGGACTGGAGCCGGGGCGTCGTTGTCGACGGTTACGGTTCCTCTGCGGGGTGTGCGACGTGTGGCGTCCCGGGTTGCGTGTCGTGCGACGGTCACGGTGCGTGCGCGACCGACGGCTGCGATTCCGGCTTTATCAATCGCCGCCTCGGCTCCGTCCACCCGCGGGTGGTGGTGCAGGTTGATGCGCTGATGCTGTGGCAGGGCAACATCCAGGGGCAGCTGCTCATGGCGAACTCCGAGGGAGTTCTCGATGTGAACGACGCCCAGACACCGATGTCGATCGGGCCCCGAGTCGGCGTGTTCGTCAACGTCGACCAATACCATGCGATCGAAGGCAACTACTTCAATGTTGGTAGCTTCAATGGTGAGCGGCTTGCGTTCGGCGGAGATGCGTACATTCCGGCACCTGGTCTTCCCGTCGCCCTGCCGAATGAGACGATCCTCGGCGCGGTCGAGTCGAGCGGCCGCATTCAGAGCGCCGAGCTCAACTGGCGTCGACGTGAATGCCACCACCCTCTGACCTGGCTGGCGGGCTTCCGTTGGGTGCAGTGGAACCAAAATCTCGGCTTCGCGGCCACAAACGACCTCCTTACGGCGAACGGTCTGGTCTCCGAAACCGGCAACGACCTCTATGGTGGCCAGATCGGCGCCGATCTGGGCCTCTGGAACGGCGGCGGGAGGTTCACCGTGAACGGGATCGGCAAGGCCGGCCTGTTCTACAACCAGGCCTATCAAAGCTCCGCGGGCTTCGAAGACGATGCAGTCGTATCGTTTTCGGATGGAGCGGAGGACGGCATGGCGTTCTTCGGGGAGGTTGGCATCAACGCCAGCCTGGCTTTGACCCGCTGGCTCTCTTGGCGGGCCGGCTATTCCTTCTTCTGGCTCAGCGGCGTGGCTGTGCCATCCAATCAGTTCGACACCCTCGACGACGGCGACGGCATCAACCGCTCCGGGAGCGTGCTGCTCCACGGCGTGACGACCGGCCTCGAGGCGCGGTGGTAGGCGGGG
>CAZXIG010000486.1:0-1510 GCA_964640405.1 uncultured Candidatus Kuenenia sp. | reverse complement strand
AGCAGGAGATCTCGCTGGGCATGAAGCAGACCCAGCAGAATCCCTGGGAGAAGGTGGCCGCCGACTACCCGCCGGGCGCGATCGTCAAGGGCGTGGTCCGCAACCTCACCAACTACGGCGCCTTCATCGAGATCAACGACGGCATCGACGGCCTGCTCCACGTGACCGACATGTCGTGGACGCGGAAGGTGACCCATCCGAGCGAGATGCTCGACAAGGGCAACGAGGTGGAGTGCAAGGTGCTCTCCGTCGACCAGCAGCGGCGGCGGATTGCCCTGGGCCTCAAGCAGATGCACGACGATCCGTGGACTGGCGACATCCCCTCCCGCTACAAGCCGGGCCAGGTGGTGAAGGGCACGGTCACGAAGATCACCAACTTCGGCGTCTTCGTGGGCCTGGAGGACGGCCTCGAGGGCCTGCTCCACATCTCGGAGCTCTCCGACGACAAGGTCGAGAACGCCGAGGAGGTCGTGAAGGTGGGCGATCCGCTGGAGGTGAAGATCCTCCGCGTGGACGTCGACGAGCGGAAGATCGGGCTCTCGAAGAAGCGGGTCGGCTGGTCGGCCGACCGCGAGGCCGCCGAGGGCGAGCCCGAGGTCTGAGGCCTACCGGTCGACCGCGAGGGCGGCGATCGGGCCGAGGGTGTCGGGGCGGTCGGCTGCGGTCGCGTGGGCCAGGCCGAGCGGGCGGCACTCGATCGTGCCGCCGACGAACATCCGGGTCGGTGGCGCCCCGTTGCCGAAGATGCCGCTCGCGGCCGGGGTCGCGATCAAGACGCGGCTCGGCACGCCGGTGGTGCGGATCGCGGTCGATCCGGGCACGGTGCTCACGTCGCGGTGCAGCAGCACCTCGCCCGTCCGGGGATCGACGAGGTCGAGTGCCACGCACCGGTGCCGGCCCGCCGAGCGGGCGTCTGGCGGCAGCCAGACGAGCACGCGGGCGCCGGCGACCAGTTCGGCGAGGTCGAGCGCGGATGGTCCCGTGCCACCAGCCGGGATCCGGGGGGCCGAGGCGACTGACGTTTCGGCGATCGGCACGGGGATCGGGGATTCGTCGTCGATGTGGTGGACGTGGGCCTGCGGCTGCGGCGCGGCCGAAAACGACTGCGACTGCGTGTGCGCAGCAGCGGCCGGCCAGTCCGGTGGCCCCGGCGGCGGGCTGGCGGGCTCCGCGAACGCGGATGGAGCGACGGGCTGCTGCGCCGGCGGCTCGAGGGCCGGTTGGTTCGGCAGCCCGGCCGGCACGGTCGTGGACTCCAGCAGCTGCATCCCGCGGGCCGTCAGCCGGCCGAGGTCGCCGGTGGCCGCGAAGCCGCCGCCGAGCAGGGCCAGGAGCGCGAGTTTGCCGAGGGGGTTGTGCATAAGGCGAGGCAAGTATGCACCGCGGTTTGCGCGACGCCTGCCGATTCGCCCGACTACAGCCCGAATAAAAGCCGCGCTACCAGCCGATAAACGCCCGAACGTCATCCAATAAAAGCCCCCATGCGCAAGCAGGGGGATAATGCGGCCTC
>CAZXIG010000485.1:0-1522 GCA_964640405.1 uncultured Candidatus Kuenenia sp. | reverse complement strand
TCGCCCGTTTCCGTCGGCCCGCTCGGGCTCGGCTGCTGGCCGCTGGCGGGGATGACCCGGGCGGGCGTGACCCGCGAAGCCGCGGTCGCGACGGTGCGGGCCGCCGTCGGCGCCGGCATCACGCATCTCGACACCGCCTACTGCTATGGCGAGCACGGCGAGAGCGAGTTGGCGATCCGCGAGGCCCTAGGCTTCGGCGGGGCCATGGCCTTCGGCGGTGCCGCCGGCTCGCAAAGTGTCCGCCGCGACGCCGTCACGATCGCGGGCAAATGCGGCATCCACTGGGAGCCCGATCCGACGAAGTCGCCGCCGCGGCGGCAGGTGGTGGACGGCCGGCCGGAGCGACTGCGGGCCGAAGTAGTGGAGAGCCTGTCGCGGCTGGGCACCGATCACTTCGACCTGCTCTACCTGCACGCCCCCGATCCGACGCTGCCGATCGAGGAGTCGGCCGGCGAGCTGAAAAGGCTCCTCGACGCGGGCAAGACGCGGGCCGTCGGCCTCTCGAATGCGTCGCTGGAGAATCTCCGGCGATTCGCGGCCGTCTGCCCGCTCGCCGCCTGCCAGATGCAGTTCAACATGCTGCAGCGGGAGATCGAGGCCGAGATCCTGCCTTGGTGCATGAGCCACGGTGTGGCGATGGTCGTCTACTGGCCGCTGATGAAGGGCCTGCTGGCGGGCAAGATGCACCGCGGCCAGGTGTTTCCGACGACCGACAGCCGCCACAAGTATCCGATCTTCAACGGCGCCGAGTTCGACCGCAACCTCGACTTCGTCGAGGCGCTGCGGCCGGTGGCGGTACGGCTCGGCGTCGCCCTGGCGGACCTCGTGCTGGCCTGGACGGCCGAGCAGCCGGGGATCACGAGCGTGCTCTTCGGGGCCACGAGCCCCGAGCAGGTGCAGGAAAACGCCCGGGCCCTGGCCTGCGACCTCGACGCCGCCGCCCGAGCCGAGATCGCCGCCGCCATCGCCGCCCGCGGCCCCGTCCCCGGCCGCCGAGCGGTCTGAGCCGGGATTTGACCCTCTTTCGACGCGAAAGTAGCGTCGAGGCTCCGTTTCACTCGACCGCCCGCTCACCCGGAGCCTCCCATGCTCGCCCTGCGTCGCCACGCTCTTACGGCCCTGCTCCTCGCCTCCGCCTGTTCGATCGCCGCCGCCGCGCCGCTGACCCCCGCGGCCGGCGACCGGATCGTGGCCAACTCGGCGGTGATCGGCTCCGAATTTCAGCGGCTCCTGGAAGAGCCGTCATCGACGCAAAACGTGAACTACCCGGGCTTCATCGACGAGACGGCGGGCGTCCGCATCTACCACCGCGACGACGGCCTGCTGTTTGCGGTCTCGACCAAGCGAAACCTCACGCTCCGCGAGAAGGCCTGGGGCGAGCGGGAGGCGCAGGACATCGCCCTGAAGATGCTCCAGGAGAAGTTCAGCCACCTGATCGCGACCGAGGAGGGCTTCAAGGGCCTCGACGCCGAGGCGGTGCGAGTGGTCTTCGTCGAGCCCGACGCCACCGCGCCCTACATCC
>CAZXIG010000484.1:0-1526 GCA_964640405.1 uncultured Candidatus Kuenenia sp. | reverse complement strand
CCACATCAGTTGAGCATGCGACGTCAAAATCCGCCGGCGGCGAGCACGTGCCCCCGGCCGGCGGCTTCGGCGAGTTGACGCCCCCGCCGGCGGTTTTCGCGAGTTGACTCCGCTATGCCACCAGCTTCATGGCAGGCTGCTCGCCCGTGATCCCGATGATGAACTCCTCGAAGATCTTCACGTCGAGGGCCGAGGCCGTCTCGGCTTCGGGGTGGAACTGCACGCCGATCGCGGTCCAGTTCTCGACGCAGCTCTCGATCGCCTCGATCACGCCGTCCGGCGCACGGGCGGTCACCTTGAAGCTCGAGGCCACGTCGTCGATCGCCATGTGGTGCATGCTGTTCACGCGGATCTCGCCGTCGCCGTAGACCCGCTCCATGGCGGAGCCCCGCTCCACGATCAGGGCGTGGCGGTGGGCCAGGTCGGTCGGATCCTTGTGGGGGATCGCCTTGGGCAGATCCTCGGGGAGGTGCAGGAAGAGCGTGCCCCCCTCGGTGAGGTTGAGCAGCTGCATGCCGCTGCCGATCGCGAGCACCGGCATGTGGCGGGCGCAGATGTGCTTGGCGAGCATCCTGTCGAAGTCCTCGCGGCGGGCGTCCATCGGGCGGACGGCCGGGTGCGGCATGTAGCCGTCGCGACGCGGGTCGAGGTCGGCGCCCCCCACCATCACCACGCCGTCGAGCAGGTCGAGCAGCCGAACGACGTCGTCCTCATCGGCCAGGGGGGGCAGGATCACCGGGATGCCGCCGGAGGCGGTGATGCCGTCGTAGTAGCCGGCCGCGACGAACGAAAGGGCGGCGTGTTCCTTGCGGGTCGAACGGTAGTCGGTGTTGATGCCGATGAGGGGCTTCGCGGCCATGGGTCCTCCTGACGCTGCGGTTGCTTTCACCCCGTCGCCCATCCATGGGCGGCGGTGTCGCGGACGTGCGACGAGGCCGAAAGTAGCGGCCCGCAAGGGCAAGGCAAGAATTTTTTCGATTTTGTGGTGGGGAGGGCAGTTTCACCACAAGATGCGGTGCTAGCACGCGTTGTGCTAGCAGGGCGTCCACTCGCCAAAAACGCCGGTCGGGGGCGTCGGCTCGCCGAAGCCGCCGGTTTAGGGGCGTCAACTCGCCAAATTCGCCGGCCGGGGGCGTCAACTCGCCGAAGCCGCCGGCCGGGGGCTCGTGCTCGCCGCCGGCGGATTTTGACGTCGCATGCTCAACTGATGTGGTGCGCCAACTCTGGCAGTCAAAATTCACCGGCGGCTGCGCGCGACCCCCGGCCGGCTCCGCGTCTTCAAGCGGCTTGATTTCGGTGCCCTCGGGTTAGACGGAGAGGGGCTGGCCATACCCAGGAGCCGGCGTTGCTGACAAGCGTAGGCATGGATGCCGAAGCGCAGTCAGCATCGAGCGAGCGAAGGCCAGGATGGCCGTAGCGAGCGTCCGGCGAGTGGGTGTGGCCAGCCCCTCGGGCCATCGCCTCATGAGGCCTGCGTCACGAGATAGACGTCGATCGATGGTCCATCAGTAAAGCCGCGCGGCCGG
>CAZXIG010000483.1:0-1527 GCA_964640405.1 uncultured Candidatus Kuenenia sp. | reverse complement strand
CGCTGGCGCTCGCCGGCCTCGGCGTGGCCGCCGCCGCCTGGGCCTGCCGCCGGCGAAAGTAGGACGGGCTTCAGCCTGTGATTGCATACACCGCAGATTGCCAATCTGCGGCTCCAGGGCTGCCATGATGTCCCACCGTCGCGGCTTCACTCTCGTCGAACTCCTGGTCGTGATCGCGATCATCGGGGTCTTGATCGGGCTCCTGCTGCCGGCGGTTCAGGCGGCCAGGGCGGCGGGGCGGCGCATGGCGTGCGCCAACAAGCTCAAGCAGATCGGCCTCGCGATGCATTCGCATCACCAGGCGATGAAAAAGTTTCCGCCCGCGCAGTTCTCCTACCTGGGCTACGACGCGTCGATCGGCTGGGCCGATCGACGCGGCTGGTTTCACCCGCTACTGCCGTTCGTCGAAGAACAGCGGCTGGCCGATCTCGTGGCCCAGTGGGCGGCGTCGAAGCCGAACTTTCCGGGTTACACCATGGCTATTTCCCAGAGCTGGACGAAGCTTCCCATGTTCATGTGCCCTGACGACCCCAACGCCGGCAAAAACTCGACGACCACGAGCGGAGACGGCCTGTCGTGGACAGGGCCGTTACCGCCGGAGCAGTCGCAGGGCTTCCATGGCAACTACGTCGTCTGCAGCGGCTCGAGCACGTTTGGCGACGTGGCCGCCAACTGGGGACCGGTGGATCCGAACAATCCCCGGAACGGGTCGTTTGGCAACGGCATGTTCCGTGCCGTGCTACAACCGCGAATCAACGCTCACGGCCGAGGTGCAGACCACCGGCCACAACCACTTCGACTTCGCCCTCCAGTCTGACCCGATCGAGAAAAGGTGACGGTCACTTTTCTCCCGATTCCCGCCCGCCGATTCCACATCCCATGGTTCTGCACCGCGCATTCGGCTCCGCGCTCCTCGCTGCGCTCGTGGCATGCTGGCTCGCGCCCTGCGCGGCGCGGGGCGATGCTCCGTCGGCAGCAGCCCCCGACCCCGGCGCGGCCGTGCGGCAGGCGTTTCTCGAGCGGCACTGCATCGCCTGCCACGACGCTGATTCGAAGGAGGGCGGTTTCGACGCGACGGCGCTCCGCTGGCAGACCGACGACGCGGATAGCCTGGCCCGGTGGGCGAAGGTGCACGACCGCGTGGCCCGCGGCGAGATGCCGCCCCCCGAAGAGGAGCGGCCGCCGCGCGAAGAGCGGACGATGTTTCTCGACACGCTCGGTGGCGGGCTCAAGGTGGCGGGCCGGCTCCACCAGGCCCGCGAGGGCCGGACGGTGCAGCGCCGGCTCAACCGCACCGAATACGTGACGACGATCCACGATCTTTTGGATATCGACACGCCGCTCTCCGAACTCCTGCCCGAGGATGGCACGGCCGGCGGCTTCGACACGATCGGCGACGCGCTCGAACTCTCGCCGGTGCACCTCGAGCGGTATCTCGAGGCGGCGTCGCTGGCGCTCGCCGCGGCCACGGCGACCACGCCGCGGCCCGAGACCCGCACGATCCGCACCGACTATTCCGAAACCTGG
>CAZXIG010000482.1:0-1545 GCA_964640405.1 uncultured Candidatus Kuenenia sp. | reverse complement strand
CTGCGGCCGCACCGGCAAGTGGTTCGGCTACCAGCATTTCGGGGTCACGCCCGACGTGATCACGCTCGCCAAGAGCCTCTGCGCCGGGATCGCCGGCGGTGCGATGCTCACCACCGTCGAGCTGGCGAAGCACCTGCGGCCAGGCATGCACGCAGCCACGTTCGGCGGCAATCCGATCGCCGCGGCGGCGGGCATCGCGGCCATCGAAATGATCGAGCGGGAGAAGCTGCTCGACCACGTGGAGCACACGGCCGCGATCTTCCGCGAGCGGATGCTGGAGCTCAAGTCGCGGTGCGACGCCGTCCGCGACGTCCGCGTGCTGGGGATGATGATCGGCATCGAACTGTCGATCGACGGCGCCGCGGTGGTGCAGGCCTGCCTCGACAAGAACCTGCTCGTCAATTGCACGCAGGGCCGCGTGATCCGGCTCCTGCCGGCGATGACGCTCACCGAGGCCGAGGTCCACGAGGGCTGCGACCGGCTGGCCGAGGCGATCGTCGAAGTGGCCGGACGATCCGAGGTCTGACCCATGCGGCACGTCATCGTTCCCGAGGATCTGTCCGCCGCCGAGATCGAGGCGGTGTTCGCGGTCTCACGCGATCTGGAGGACAAGTTCGCCGCCGGCCGGCGGGACGCGCTCCTGCCCGGCCGCGTGCTCGGCTTGATCTTCGAGAAGCCGAGCCTGCGGACCCGCGTGAGCTTCGAGGCGGCGATGGCCCACCTCGGCGGCTCGAGCCTGTTCCTCGGAGCCGACACCGGCTTCGCCTCGTCGCGGGAGAGCATCGCCGACTTCGGCCGCGTGCTCAGCGAATACGTCGACGTGATCGTCTGCCGCTCGAAGGCCCACGACACGATCGTGCGGCTGGCCGAGGTGTCGAGCGTGCCGGTGATCAACGGTCTCTCCGACTACTGCCATCCCTGTCAGGCGTTGGCCGACATCTACACGCTCCGCCGGAAGGTGGGCCGGGTGGCGGGGCACACGCTCGCCTTCGTGGGCGACGGCAACAACATGGCCCGATCGCTCGCGGTCGTCTGCGGCCTGCTCGGCATGCGGTTCGTGCTGGCGGCCCCGCCCGCCTACCAGTTCGACGAGGCGTTCCGCGGCCATTTGGCGAAGATCCTGCCCGACGCCGAGATCGTGGAGACGACCGACCCGGTCGCGGCGGTGAAGGACGCAGCCGTCGTCTACACCGACGTCTGGGCGAGCATGGGTCAGGAGCAGGAGCGGGCCAAGCGGCTGAAGGATCTCGCCGCCTATCAGGTCAACGAGGCCCTGATGGGGCACTGTCCCGAGGCGCTTTTCATGCACTGCCTCCCGGCCCGGCGGGGCGAGGAGGTGACCGACGGCGTGATCGACGGGCCGCAGAGCGTGGTGGTGGAAGAGGCCGCCAATCGGATGCACGTGCAAAAGGGCCTGCTCGCCTGGCTGCTCGGGCAGAGCTGAAGCGACGCGGATGATCCGCCGGCTCGCGGTCGGGCTTGCGCCCGACGTCCCCCGGCTTGCGCCTGGGGGCTTGTATGAGAAGACGGTCCCCCGGCTTGCGC
>CAZXIG010000481.1:0-1553 GCA_964640405.1 uncultured Candidatus Kuenenia sp. | reverse complement strand
GCGGGCTCCGCGGGCTTCGCGGCGTCAGCCGGCTTCGGTGCCTCCGCCGGCTTCGGTGCCGGCGGCTTTTCGAGCAGGATCTCCTCGCCCACGGCGAGGCCGGCGGTGATCTCGACGAGCTCGTCGTTGGTCCGTCCGACCGCCACCGTCCGCTTCGCGGGTTCCTTGCCGGCAACGGCCACGTAGACGAACCGCTGCTCGTCATCGAGTTCTTCGGTGAAGACGGCCTTCTTGGGCACGGCGAGTGCCTCTGACTTCTGCTCGGCCGTCACGCGGACCTCCGCCTCCATGCCGGCGACCAGCCGCGGGTCTTCGGCCAGGAGATCGAGCACCGCCTCGAACCGACCGTTGCCCACCGGCACCGGCGAGATGCTCCGGACCTTCGCCTTGAGCCGCGTATCGGGAAACGCCTTCGGCACCACGCGGGCCTGGGCATCCACCGGCACCCGAGCCAGATCCTTCTCCGGCACGGCCGACCGCACCGCGAGCTTGCCCGGTGAGACGATCGTGATCACCGGCTCCCGCGGATCGAGCTGGCCCCCCTGCCGCAGCCGGCCGGCCGCCGAATCGGCATCGGTCCACTTGCCGTTTCGCCAGCGGCCGTAATAGACGATGCCGTCCACCGGCGCCGTGATCGGCATCCGACCGCGGTCGGCCTTCAGGTCGGCGAGATTCTCGGCTGCCTTGCGGCGTTCGTTGGTCGACTTCTCCAGCTCGAACTTCGCCCGCTGAAGCGCCAGCGGCAGCGCGGCCTCGGCCCGCTCGAGATCGAGCGCGGCCGCCTGACTCGCGCGACGAACCGATTCCAGCCGCCGCGGCAGGTCGAAGGCCACGTTCCGCTCGTGCTGGTCGCGGGCGAGTTTCTCGAAGAACCGCGCCGCTGCGGCCTCGAACCGGGACCGCTTGAGCACGATCTCCTCCGACTCTTCGGTGAGATCATCCTGCTCGTACATCTTCTCGAGCTGTTCGAGCTCCTCTTCCGAGTTCTCTCGGGAGAATTCGCTGAACTTGAGCTGCATGTCGTTCAGCGCCGTGGCGAGGGCGGCCTCCTTCTCCTCGTACCGTTTCAGGTCTTCGGTGGCGATCCGCTGCGCCCGCCGCGCCTGTTCCAGCTGGAGCGGCGTCGACTTCTCGAGCAGGGCCACCTCCCGCTCCAGGAGGCCGTGGGCGAGGTCGGCCAGCCGGCCGCCGATCTCGAGGTCACGGATCTGCTCGTCGATCTTGTCGGTCTCGACCGTCACGATCGCGTCCCCCTTCCCCACGCGGGTGCCGTGCGGCACGGCCGACTCGACGACGAACTGCGACCACCGCTTCGGATCGATCCGCACCTCCGTCAGCGCGGGCGGCTCGAACGCCCCGTCGAGCTTCGCCTCGAGTTTGAAGGGCACGAGCTTCACCGCGTAGGGATCGGCCGCCGAGGCGCGGGCCGGCACGAGCAGGATGGCGGCAGCGACGAGAAATCCGCGAAGCATGGTGAGGTTCCGTGCGGAAGGACCGAATTCGTCAACGCTAAGCCCCGCTCGCGTCCCGGTCAAATTCGCGGGAATTTCGCC
>CAZXIG010000480.1:0-1581 GCA_964640405.1 uncultured Candidatus Kuenenia sp. | reverse complement strand
TGCCGATGACCCCCGAACTCGTGATCGCGATGCTCGCCTGCGCCCGGATCGGCGCCGTGCACTCGGTGATATTCGGCGGCTTCTCGAGCGAAGCCATCGCCGACCGCAACCAGGACGCCCAGGCCGTGGCCGTGATCACCGCCGACGGCGGCTGGCGGCGCGGGGCCCAGCTCCCGCTCAAGAAGAACGTCGACGAGGCCCTCGCCTCGAAGAGCCACGCTCCCACGACCGTGAAGCACGTGATCGTGCTCAAACGGACCGGCCAGCCCGTCGAGATGGTGCCGGGCCGAGATGTCTGGTGGCACGACCTCGTCGAGGGCATGCCGTCGGACCTGCCCCCCGCGGCGATGGACTCCGAGGCACCCCTCTTCATCCTCTACACGAGCGGCTCCACCGGAAAGCCGAAGGGCATCAAGCACACGACGGCCGGCTACCTGATCTGGGCGAAGACCACGGCCGAGTGGGTGTTCGACCTGCGCGACGACGACCTCTTCTGGTGCACGGCCGACTGCGGCTGGATCACCGGCCACAGCTACGTGACCTACGGCCCGCTCGCCGCCGGCGCGAGCATCCTCATCTACGAGGGCGCCCCGAACGCGCCGCACGAGGGACGCTTCTGGGAGATCATCGAGCAGGAGAAGCCCACGATCTTCTACACCGCCCCCACGGCGATTCGCTCGTTCATGAAGTGGGGCATGCAGCACATCGAGGGCCGCGACCTCTCGAGCCTGCGGCTGCTCGGCACCGTGGGCGAGGGCATCAATCCCGAGGCCTGGATCTGGTATCACGAGGTGATCGGCGGCAAGCGGTGTCCGATCGTCGATACCTGGTGGCAGACGGAGACGGGCGGGATCATGATGAGCCCGCTCCCCGGCTGCACGCCCACCAAGCCCGGCAGCTGCACGCTGCCGCTGCCCGGCGTCGTGCCGCAGATCGTCGATGCCACGGGGCACCCCGTGCAGCCCGGCGAAGGGGGCTGGCTCGTGATGCAGAAGCCCTGGCCCGGCATGCTTCGCGGCATCTGGGGCGACGACGCCCGGTTCGTCGAGACCTACTGGTCGCGGGTGCCCGGCAGGTATCTCGCCGGCGACAACGCCCGGCAGGACGCCGACGGCTACTACTGGATCATGGGGCGGATCGACGACGTGCTCAACGTCGCCGGCCACCGGCTCTCCACGATCGAGATCGAAAGCGCGCTCGTCAGCCATCCGTCCGTCGCCGAGGCGGCGGCCGTGGGCCGGCCGCACGACGTGAAGGGGGAGGCCGTGGCGGTCTTCGTCACGCTCCGTTCCGGCACGCCCTCCGACGCCCTCAAGGACGCCCTGCGGAAGCACGTCCGCCAGCAGATCGGCGCCCTCGCCGCCCCGGACGACATCCACTTCACGGCCACGCTCCCCAAGACCCGCAGCGGCAAGATCATGCGGCGGCTGCTCCGCGACATCGCCGCCGGCAAGGAGACCGTGGGCGACACGACCACGCTCGAGGATTACAGCGTCCTCGCCAAGCTGCGGGGCGATCAGGAGTAGGCGGGGATCGCTCGCGTTTGCCAATAAAGCCCGCGCGTTTTTCCAATAAAAGCCC
>CAZXIG010000479.1:0-1589 GCA_964640405.1 uncultured Candidatus Kuenenia sp. | reverse complement strand
TCGGCGTTGAGGTGCACGTATTCCGCCGTGAGGTCGCTCGAGTAGAACCGAATCGAGCCGGGGCCCGAGGCGAGGTCGACCTGGATCAGCGTGTCGCGGGCGTTCTTGATCGACGCCGAGACCGCGTCGGCGTCGAAGGGCACCGGGGTGCCCGCCTCGAACAGGAGCGTGCCGTTGACCCGCAGGCGGAGCTTCGCCGGATCGAAGGCCACGCCCGAGTAGCCGGCCGCCGACACGATCCGGCCCCAGTTGGGGTCGGCCCCGTGCACGGCCGTCTTCACCAGCGGGCTGTCGGCGATCGTGCGGGCGATCTGCCGGGCCTCGTCCCGCGACCGGCAGCCCGTCACCTCCACCACGAGCACGTGCGTCGCCCCCTCACCGTCGTCGGCGATCTCGCGGGCGAGGGCCTCGCAGGTGGCCTTCAAAGCCTTGGCAAAATCGGCGAGCCCCGCTCCGTGGAGCGGGCTGCCCCCGGCGGCGCCGTTGGCCAGCAGCAGCACCGTGTCGTTGGTGCTCATGTGGCCGTCGACACTCACGCAGTTGAACGTCTCCTCGCAGGCCTCCCGCAGGAGCCGCTGGGCGTCATCGGGCTCGATCGCGGCATCGGTCAGCACGATGCCGAGCATCGTGGCCAGCTTCGGCCCGATCATCGCGGCCCCCTTCGCCATGCCGAAGACGGTGTGCTGCGTGCCCGCGGCCGTGAACGTCGCTCCGGCGAGTTTGGGCCGCGTGTCGGTCGTCATCATGCCGCGGGCGGCGGTCACCGCGGCCTCCTCGCCGCTGCCGAGCCGGCCGGCCACCTTCGCGATGCCCGACTCGATCTTCGCCAGCGGCAGAAACTCGCCGATGATCCCGGTGGAGAGCACGAGCACCTCGCTCGCATCGGCCTTCACGGCCGCGCCGCCGGCCGCCGCCATCGCCCGCGCGTCGTCGAGGCCGCGGGCCCCGGTGCAGGCGTTGGCGTTGCCGGAATTCACCACGATCGCCCGGAAGTTCCGCCCCGGCGTGAGCGCCCGGTCGTAGGCCACGGGGGCCGCGAACACGAGATTGGTGGTGTAGACGCCCGCCGCGGTCGCGGGCGCGTCGGACACGACGAGCGTGACGTCCTCGCGGGAGGCATTCCGCTTGATGCCGGCGTGCACGCCCCCCATGCGGAAGCCGCGGGGCAGGGGAGGGATCGGAAGACGGACGGGCGTGTCGGTGATGCTCATGAGGGAAACGTGCTCCAGCTACGAACGGTGACGGATCGTGATTTCAAGCAAGCCCCGGGCGGAAGCCCGGGGATCGGCGGCGCGGTTTCAGGCGGGGCCACGGGATCATTGTGATGGATGGCGGATTATCCCCCTGCTTGCGCATGGGGGCTTTTATGTGTGGCGAGGCCGTCGGGGGCTTTCATGAAACGTGCAAAGCCCCCGGGCGGAAGCCCGGGGATCGGCGTCGTGAACCAGCGGGGAGCTGGCAGGACCCATTTCATTACAACAGCCCCGCCGTTTCCGGGAGGCCGAAGAGGACGTTGAAGTTCTGCACGGCCGCACCGGCGGCGCCCTTCACGAGGTTGTCGAGGCAGCTGATCAGGAGCACGCGGTCGC
>CAZXIG010000478.1:0-1589 GCA_964640405.1 uncultured Candidatus Kuenenia sp. | reverse complement strand
CGTTTGCGGCGTTCGGCCTGCGGGTGTTTGCGTCTTGCTTCATCGGCGTGCCGGCCGACGATCCCGTGCGGATGGCTGTCGCGCCGCTTGTCGACTGGGTGCTGGAAAAAAGAGCTGCGTCCCCTTTTGTGATCCTGGCCAGAAATTGACGAAGACGTGAGTGTCGAGGGCCTGCTTCGCGGAGCTCCGGCGTCGAGGCGTTCGTCCATCAGCCCGCCGCAGCTGCGAGGGCCCCGTAAACGCGGCGCATTTCGCCCTTCGTGAACCGCGGTGCCAGGAGCCGCATAACGGCGGCCTTGTCGGCAGGGAATGAGAGGCCCTGGGCGCGGATCGCCCGGTAGGCGTCGAGCACTCGCTCGCGGAAGGCGAGTTCCGCACGGACCGCCGCGATGCAGGCCTCGACATGCGGCCGAAAAGCATCCACGTCTTCCGGCTCATACTCCTCGAGCAACAGCGGCCGCACCGTCTCGAAGGAGAGCACGTCCACCGTCTCGAGAGCATTCCAGCAGGTGGCGAGCACGGCCTGCTTGTTGATGCCGGTCGCCCAATGAATCTCCTCGATGCTCTCGGGCTTGCATTTCCAGAGGCTAACCCGGCCCGAGGGCTCGGTGACGCACCAGACGGCTCCCTCCGTCCCGGAAAGCTGCTCATCCGAAAGCCGCACGTTGCGGGCCTCCAATTCCACGCGCAGTTTCTGGAAGCAGCCCACGGGATCCTCTCCGGCCAAGAGTTCCGCCATGAGCGGCGCCGCCGGCACGTCGCCCAGCTCGAGCTCAAAAGGGGCGATCAATCGGGCGGTCGCCGGCTCCACGCCAAAGAGCACGGCCATAGCCAGCGGCTCGTCGTAGGCGATGAGGTGCGGGTTGCGGCCGCCATACAGCTCGAAGGAGATGCTGCAGTCGTTCCGTGTGGGGAGGGCTGCAGCTTCCGGATGTCGTGCGAGCAGCTCCCGCCACATGTCGAGAAACCCGCCGAAGGTGCCGTTGCGGAGCACCGGGTGCAGCCGCAGCTTGAACGTCGTCCTCACGACCCCTGCGGCGTCGCGGTAGCGATAGGCGAGCACGTTCGTGCCGTCGAGTTTCTCGTAGACGTGCGCGCGGGCGATCGGTGGAAATCGAAACCGCCCGTCGCGGTCGAACGGATACCGAAGTTTGGGCGTGGCATGGATCAGCTGCGGGCAGGGCTCGTCCGCCACCCGCGTGATCACGATCGCTCCATAGCGGTGGTCGGTCTTCTGGCAGAGAAACCCCTCGAGCGGCAGCCCATCGTGAAACGGGTCGGCCACGGCGAACGGCTGCAGCAGCCCCGCCTGCACGCCCAGCAGTGCCGCTGCCTGTTCGATCGTCATCTCTGCCAATGCCATCATGGATGGCAGACTACCAAACAGGGGGGGCGCCGGAAAAAGTGCTGCGCCCCCTTGTGAGGGCTACACTCGCAACGCATGGACACGATCCGCCTCCTGCTCTTCACGACGCTCTGGACCGCCATCTGGGCGGCGCCGCTGCCCAAGCTCTCCAGCCGCGTGGAACTCATTGCCGGGCTGATCCCGTTTGCGGCGTTCGGCCTGCGGGTGTTTGCGTCTTGCTTCA
>CAZXIG010000477.1:0-1600 GCA_964640405.1 uncultured Candidatus Kuenenia sp. | reverse complement strand
GGGAGCGGGCGGCGACACGTTTTCCACCGTAATGCCGTGGTGTCCTGGGATGCGGAGAGCTCGTTGAAATAAAACCGGGGTGGCCTTGGATCCCGGGGCAGGTGATCCGGACGCCCGCCAGTCGAAACTGACGGTGCCGGCGTGACCCGCAGCCAGAACCAATAGTCGGCCCCCAACGAGCCTCGTTAAGAGCTCACCGGCATGGAGTGGACCGCATCACGAACATGGCAGAAAACGTATCGCCGCACGCTCCTTTCGCCGCTCAGGCGTCGATCGAGTCGCGACCATGGGGCTCGAGCGACTTGGTGTTCCGCTCGAGGGCCATCACGATCATATGCCGCCGGGAGCCGTCTGCCGAGCTGGCCACGATCGGGAGTACCTGCCGCTTGTTGGGCAGGTCGGCCCGCACGCGGAACGTGCCGTCGGGCTGGACCTTGACCGGCTCCCCCTGAAACGTGACGCGGGCGTTGGGCTGCGTGGCCCCGTAGACCAGCACCTCGGCATCGACCTCGAGCTGGAATCCCGGCCGATCCTCGACGTCGCCATCCTCGTCGTCGGGCAGGCTGCGGGTCGCCGGCGGCACCATCGGCCGCTGGAGCCGCTCCTCGAACAGTTCCTGCAGTTCCGTGCTGTTGTTCTCCGGCGAAAAGCCGCCGCTCATCGCGTAAATGCGGTCGCAGTCGCCGAGAATCTCGCCCCAGTGCGTGTCGAGCGTGTCGCTCTGCGACGCGGTGGGCATGCTCACCGCGTTGCTGCGGCCCAGGGCATGGAACCGCCCGGAGCCGGCCAGGTAGCCGATCTCCACGCGGCACCGCATCGGCTCGCGAACGTCGATGAACCAGTTCTTCACGCCGCCGTGAATCTCGATCTCCCGCACGACCTGGGCCGACGCGGAGCCCTCGAGGCCGGTTTCGATCCGTAGCACGCGGAGCACCGGACGGGCCGAATGCCACTCGGGGCCGAGCGCCGCCTGGGCGCGGCCGACGCTGCGGGGCGTGATCTCCCAGAAGGCGTGGAGCCAGTGCGGGCCGCGAACCATGAGCACCATGCGGTCGCGGGGCTGCCGATTGGTGCGGCCCCCTTCCGGGCTGGTCACGAGGCTCTTGGCCTTCGCCAGCCGCTCGCGGGCCTCGGCGATGCGGCGGGCCACTTCGGGATTGGTCTGCTTGGGCGTGATCACCGGTGCCGACCGGGACACCGATACGGGGCCGTCGCCGGCCTGGCGGGCCAGGCTCGACTTGGCCCGGCGAATGAGGGCCCGGATCAGTTGATCCTTGCGCATCGAATGCCAGCCCTGCACGCCATGCTGCTTGGCGAGGCGGGCCAGATCACGAACCGGCTTTTCCCGAAGGCTGGCGGACGTCATGCGAGTGGAATCCTCGGTGCCTCTCGAGGCTGCGGGCACCCCGGCGGAGCGACCCTGTCAGACTCTTCAGGCGAGGCTACCCAGAAACCCCGCGAACCGCAAATTTTTTGCCGGCCCGTGCCCGCCGCAAGCCCTGTGCTGCCAACGGCTTAAGCTGATCTGTTTCCATACAAGCCCCCAGGCGCGAGCCGGGGGATATTCCGGGTGGTTTCCGGATGGACGCCGCATTATCCC
>CAZXIG010000476.1:0-1603 GCA_964640405.1 uncultured Candidatus Kuenenia sp. | reverse complement strand
GGCGTGAAGAGCACCGACGGATCCCACCGCGGCACGAGCACGTCGCTCGGGCGGCGGACGCAGCCCTTCGATTCGAAGAATGCGAGATAGGCTTCGCGGAGGTCGTCGGCCTTCATCTGGGCAGGGGCTCCCGGGGTTCGTTCGGCGGTGGAAAAGCCGAACTATACACGGCCCCGCCCCCGGCGCGGGATGCGGGTTTTGCACTCCCGAGGATCCCCGAAAACAGCACCACCCACGGCGGCCGCTTGGGTCGGCCACGCGTGGGTGGGGGAGCGTGCTGGACGATGGGAACCGCCGACTGGCGGGAGGGGAACGGCTACTCGCCGCCGGCCTCGCTCGCCATCGCGATCACGGTGTCTTTGGCGGCCAGAATCTTCTCGCGAAGCTCCTGGGCCACCTTCGGATTCTCCTTGAGGAAGAGCCGGGCCTTCTCACGCCCCTGCCCGAGATGCACGTCGCCATACCGCAACCAGGTGCCCGTCTTGTCGACGAGCTTGGCGGCGATGGCGAGGTCGAGGATGTCGCCCTCGATGCTGATGCCGTTGGCGTGCATCATGTCGAACTCGGCCACCCGGAACGGCGGGGCCACTTTGTTCTTCACCACCTTCACCTTCACCCGCTGGCCGACGACGTCCTCGCCGTCCTTGAGCTGGCCGATTCGGCGAACGTCGATCCGGCACGAGGCATAGAACTTGAGCGCCCGGCCGCCCGGTGTGGTTTCCGGGCTGCCGAACATCACTCCGATCTTCTCACGGATCTGGTTGATGAAGATCACGGTCGTCTTGCTCTTGGCGATGGCCCCCGTGAGCTTCCGCATGGTCTGGCTCATGAGCCGGGCCTGCAGCCCCACGAACGAATCGCCGATTTCACCATCGAGCTCCTTCTGCGGCACGAGGGCCGCCACGGAGTCGACGATGATGATGTCGACGGCGTTGCTCTTGATGAGCAGTTCGCAGATGTGCATCGCTTCCTCACCGCTCGTCGGCTGACTGACGAGCAGCTTCTCCAGCGAGATGCCGAGCTTCTTCGCCCAGCTCGGGTCGAGGGCATGCTCGGCGTCGATGAACGCCGCCACGCCGCCGTTGCCGGAAATCCCAGGCGACCGTTGGGCCGCGGCCACCGCGTGCAGGGCGAGCGTCGTCTTGCCCGACGACTCAGGGCCGAAGACCTCGATGATGCGGCCCCGCGGGAAGCCCTTGCCGCCGAGAGCGAGGTCCACCGACAGGCTGCCCGACGAGATGCCCTCGATTGGCGCCTGGGCCTCCACGCCGAGCGGCATGATCGAGCCTTCGCCGAATTCCTTCTCGATCTGGGAGAGGGTGTTCCGCAGCGTGGGATTGGCTTCGAGAAAACCGAGCCCCTCCTTCGCCGTCTCTTTCGCGGTCTTCTTCGCTCCCCTGCCCTCGTCGAGCTTGGCCTCCTTGGCGGCCTTCTCCTTTGCATCCTTCGCTTCTTTTGCCATCCGACCGTTCACTCCTGCTGTTGCCATCACCATGGCGACTGTCTCCCACGCTTCCCGGCACCTCGTCGGGGTGGTTGCTTCGCCACCATGAATCGAGCGATTTGCCGCGGAACCGAACACTGAACGACGGTATAGTATCGG
>CAZXIG010000475.1:0-1610 GCA_964640405.1 uncultured Candidatus Kuenenia sp. | reverse complement strand
GCCGGTGCCAGCCGGTCTCATAGATGATTTTCGACCCCGGCGTGAGCAGCGCCTCGTGCGGGCGGAAATCGTCGGGCGTGATCTCCTCCCGGGGCCTCTTCGGAATCCGTAGGATCGTCGCCGGCCCGTAGAACCAGTCGCCAAGGGAGGGTGGCGCAATGGTAGCGTAGGGGTCGGCGGCGTGGTATCGTGGGATGTGGCGTAACGGTATTTTATAACGGTGAATTCCGATGGCATACATCCGGCGGACCGTCGACGAAGAACTGGATGAAATGCTCGCCGAACTCCCTGCCGTAGCGGTCGAGGGACCGCGCGGCACGGGCAAGACCGCCACCGCTGAACAACGGGCCAGAACCGTTTTTTCCCTCGACGACCCTGCCCAGAGGAGCGTCGTGCAGGCAGACCCCGGGCTGGTTCTGGCGGCGAAGCCGCCGGTTCTGGTCGACGAATGGCAGCGGGTGCCGGCGGTGTGGGACGTCGTGCGTCGGGCCGTTGATCGTGGCAGCGAGCCCGGCCGGTTCATTCTGACGGGCTCCTCCGGCCCCGCCACGCCGCCGTCGCACTCCGGGGCGGGGCGAATCGTCACGCTGCGGATGCGGCCCATGACCCTCGCCGAGCGCGGATTTTCCACGCCGGCTGTCAGTCTTACCGAACTGCTGGCCGGACATCGGCGGGCGGTTTCCGGAGAAACGGGTGCGACGCTCCGCGGCTATGCGGATTGCATCGTCGCTTCAGGCTTTCCCGGAATGATGAACCTTCGCGACCGCAGCCACCGGCGGCAGATGGACGGCTACTTGCGCCGCATCATCGACGTCGATTTCACTGAGCTCGGTCATGCGGTGCGGCGGCCCGCGGTCTTGGAGCGGTGGCTCGCGGCCTATGCCGCCGCGACCGCCACGACATCGTCATTCGAGACGATCCGCGATGCCGCCACCGCCGGCCACCGGGAGAAACCGGCGAAGACCACGACGATGCCGTATCGCGACGTGCTCGAACGGCTCTGGATCGTCGAGCCGCTGCCCGCCTGGCTGCCGACACGGAATCGCCTGACCCGGCTCTCGCATGCCCCGAAACATCATCTCGCTGATCCGGCCCTGGCTGCCCGCCTGCTCGGGCTCGATGCCGCTGGTCTCTTGGGCGGAGGCAGCCCAACGCCTGCGGTGGTTCGCGACGGGCCGTTGCTCGGCCAGTTGTTCGAGTCGCTCGTCACGATGTGCGTGCGGGTATTCGCCCAGGCGGCAGAGGCGAGGGTGTTTCATCTGCGTCAGCACGGTGGACGTCGCGAAATCGACCTGGTCATCGAACGGCGTGACCAGCGGGTGCTTGCCATCGAGGTGAAACTGGGCGGCGTTGTCCAGGACGAAGACGTGAAGAATCTCGTCTGGCTTCGAGAACAACTCGGTGAAGAATGCCTCGATGCCGTCGTGATCCACACCGGCCCCCGGGCCTATCGACGCCCCGATGGCATCGCCGTCGTGCCCGCCGCCCTGCTCGGCGTGTGAACGCCGCCCGCCTGCGGCGGTGACAGCCATCACGGCTTGGTGTCCGAAGGAGAGATGCGGCGGGCGACGCGAAAGCCGACGTCGGGATAACGCCGAGTCGGGCTGGCG
>CAZXIG010000474.1:0-1618 GCA_964640405.1 uncultured Candidatus Kuenenia sp. | reverse complement strand
CACCTGTCCCATACAAGCCCCCATGCGCAAGCAGGGGGATATTTCGGCGTCCATTTTGAAGCGGCCCGCATCATCCCCCGGCTTGCGCCTGGGGGCTTCCATGATGAGCGCGACGAGGTTGATACACTCTCACCCATGACGAAGCGACTCTGGATCGAAACCGTCGGCTGCCAGATGAACGTGCTCGACAGCGAGCTCGTGGTGGCGGCGCTCCGCCGGCAGGGCTGGGAGATGGCGAAGGGAAGCGGCGAGGCCGACGCCGTCTTCTACAACACCTGTAGCGTCCGGCAGCACGCCGAAGACAAGATCTATTCCGCGCTCGGCCGGGTGCGGATCGAAAAGGCGAAGCGGCCCGGGCTCGTCGTGGGCGTGCTCGGCTGCATGGCCCAGAAGGATCAGGAGCTGATCCGCAAGCGGGCGCCGTGGGTCGATCTCGTCGTCGGGCCGGGGCAGCTCCACCAGGTGCCCGCACTCGTGGCCGACGTGCTCGCCGGCGGCGGCCCGCGGATCGAGGTGAGCCTCGAGCGGAAGGGGCACGCCCGCGAGGCGATCGCGCGAAGCTTCGAGAGCTACGACCCCGACCGCGATCCAGCGATGCGGCCCACTCCCTTCCAGGCCTTCATTCGCACCCAGACCGGCTGCGACAAGTTCTGCGCGTTCTGCGTGGTGCCCCACGTGCGTGGCCCCGAGCAGGCCCGCGCGCCCGACACGATCGTGGCCGAGGCCCGGAAGCTCGTCGCCGAGGGCTGCCGCGAGATCACGCTCATCGGTCAGACCGTCAACAGCTACAAGTGGCTCGACGGCGGGCGGACGACGCGGCTCTCCGACCTGCTCGTGCGGCTCGACGCGATCGACGGACTCGACCGGATCAAGTTCGTGACGAACTACCCGCGGGACATGACCGACGACCTGATCGCGGCCGTCCGCGACCTGCCGAAGGTCTGCCACTATCTCCACGTTCCGGCCCAGCACGGCTCCGACGCCGTGCTCGCGCGGATGAAGCGGGGCTACACGATCGGCGAATACATGGAGATGCTCGGCCGGGTGCGAGACGCGCTGCCGCAGGCGGCCGTGACGAGCGACTTCATCGTGGGCTTCTGCGGCGAGACCGACGCGGAGTTCGAGACCACGCTCGAGCTGGTGAAGACCGCGGGCTTCAAGAACAGCTTCATCTTCAAGTACAGCCCGCGGCCGGGCACGAAGGCCTACGACCGCCTGCCCGACGACGTGCCGGAGGACGTGAAGAAGGAACGCAACCGGCTCCTGCTCGAGGCGCAGGAGGAGGTGAGCCTCGCCGGCAACATGCGGTTCATCGGCACCCGCCAGCAGGTGCTCGTCGAGGGGCTCTCCACCCGCGACGAGAAGCGGGCCGTCGACCCGGGCCCCGACGGCGTGGCCCAGCTCACGGGGCGCACGATGTGCGACCGGATCGTCGTGTTCGACGCGCCCACGCGGCTCGTGGGCCGGCTCGTCGACATCGACATCCTCTCGGCCGGCGCCTGGTCGCTTGCCGGCGCCGTGGCCGACGGCCTGGCTGACGCCGTGCCGCTCGCCGACCTGCGATTCGCCGGCGAAGGCCCGACCGACCTCTACGACATCTCGCTGCCGACTCACTCGC
>CAZXIG010000473.1:0-1619 GCA_964640405.1 uncultured Candidatus Kuenenia sp. | reverse complement strand
TGCGCATGGGGGCTTGGATGCGCACGGGGGATTGGATGAAGCGGCTTAGAAGATCACCATCAGTTGCGTCTGGATGGCGGTGCCCGTGTAGCCGGCGCGATACGGATAGAGGAAGTTCTGCGCCGGGTTGCGGTGCATGTAGAGTCCCTCGAGCGTGAGCCGCGCCTGCCGCGACTTCTTCAGATACCAGTTGAGCCCGCCGCCGTATTCCTGGCCGGTGCCGTAGGGGCCGGTCACGACGCTCGAGCGGGCGTAGGCCTCGTAGGTCCGCGGCACGAAGCACCACGAGAGATAGCCCATGCCGCCGTGGTCGAAGATGCTGGAGCGGTCGAAGGTGCCCTGCCCTTTGAAGTCGTCGAGCACCCGGAAGTAATACTCGCCGAACAGGCCGATGCCCCGCCATTTCCAGGCAGCGTCGACGGTGGCCAGCTGATAGACGAACTGCTCGAGCACGCTGTCCGGCCCGAGGGCCCCCGTCTTCGTGATCCGCGTGCCGTCGGAGAGCCGCACGATCGTGTCTTCCGGGTTGTTGCCCACGATCGGCAGGGCGTTGGTGCGGGCGTAGACGCCGCTGCAGCCGAGCCGGACGACCGGTTCGTCGTGGTGCTCCATGTCGGAGGCTCCGAGGCCGAAGGGGCCGAAGGGCTCCCACCAGGTGTTGCCGGCCCAGGCCATCGACGTGCCGCGGCGGAGCACGCCGGTCGTACCGCCGTCGATCGCGTTCCACACGCCCGCCTGGTAATGCACGGTCTTGTCGAAGAGCGAGCCGATCGAGGCCACACCCGGGCTGAAACCGGGGCGGAAGAACGTGTTGGCCATGCTGCGGTCGATGCCGGTCGTCCACTGGGTGGGCTCGACCCACTCCCGCGTGCCGGGCACGGGCGTCATGCCGCCGCCGACGGTGGCCGCGTCGCTGAACTTCCAGCCGAGGAGGCCGATCGGCACCACGCCCGAGCGGATGCCCACGTTCGTGGTGCCGAAGAGGGCGAAGTTGTAGACGAGCCGCTCGTCCACGACGTGGCCGTGGAAGGAAAGCAGGAAGCGGTTGATGTTGAACGTGTTGATGTTGGTGATCGGCAGCGTATCGCCGGTGGAGTCGGTCCAGGTCGTCGCATCGCGGGCGAACTCGAACCACCGCAGCTGCATGTAGCCGCCGAGCGCCATCGCGAACGGAAACTCGCCTCGCCGCGGATTCGTCTTGAGGAACACGAGCCCCTTGGGGGGCGCGAGGTCGGTGGCCGGGATGTACCGCGGCCGCGGGATGTTGCCGAGCCGGGCGGCGACCGCGCGGTCGACCTCCTCGCGGAGTTGCTCCTCGGTGAGCAGTTGTTGGAACGACGCCTGTTCCACCTCGACGTCGAGCGGCTCGGGAGGCAAGGGCACGTCGATCCCCGGGCTTCCGCCCGGGGCTTCGTTGCGAGAGGCCGGGGCCTCAGCCTCGTTGCCCGAGGTCACCCCGGCGCAGACCGCGATCGCAATCCAGGCGATAGCAGCGACAAGTCGCCTGCGAGTCGGCATCGAAACGCGGCCAAGGGGGCCCGGCGGACAGACCGGTGCACCCTCTGAATCGGTTCCGGAAATGACGGTTCTGCAGGTTTTGCGGACTGGTGAAGATAGGC
>CAZXIG010000472.1:0-1623 GCA_964640405.1 uncultured Candidatus Kuenenia sp. | reverse complement strand
CCGCCCATGGCGACCACGGCACCGCTGGCCAGGCCGATGTAGAGAATCGAGTCGACTTCGGAGTATGCCGGCTCCCCGACGCTCAGGGAGGAGGGGGCTCCCGAGGCGCCGCCCGCGGCACGACGCTTGATCCGGATGGTTTGGGGCATGGTCGTTCAGTCCTTTCAGAAGTTGCCGCCGTCGAACTCGGTCGGTTGATTCACCAAGTCACCGTAGGATCCCGTCGTGGCGACCGTCGCCAGGCTCGAGATGTTCGCCTTGAGGGCCAGCGCCGCCTTGAGTTGGGCAGCATCCACGACCCGCCCGGCGGTCCCATTGGTGATCGCGGTCGCATCCGCCAGCTGCACGCCGCCCGGACTCGCCGTCGACGCCGGCGGCAGCACATAGGGTGCAGCAACGGAGATGGTCCCGTCCCCGGTCACCGTCACGTTGTCGCCGACCTTTACGCCGCCGAGAGTGACGGCGCTCGCCGGAGGTGGGGCGAACGTGCTTGGTTTGTTGGAGATGTCGGACCAGGTGGGCGAGAGGTTGCCGATGAGCAGATAGCTGGCTTCGCTCGTCTTCGAGCCCGAGCCCGAGTAGACCCAGCGCCGCCCGTCTGGCGTCGCGACGACGCTCCCGGTCGTAATCTGGAGTTGCTGCGGGCCGGTGAGATTCGGGATGCCTCCCGAGGCGACCGACTGCGGCGGCCCCGTGTCGACGTACAGCAGTTGCGTCCAGACATCGGAGCCCGTGCCGATCTTGATCCGTCGGGTGTCCGTCTCCAGGCCGAACTCGCCGGCTGCCAGGACCGGGTTGGCCGACGTCCAGGCGGCGGCCGTGCCCCGGCGAATCTGAATCTGGTAGATGGCCATTACGGGGTGCCTTAGTTTCCATTCAGTGCTGGCCCTGTTCCGGATGGAGTGCCCCCGTCGATCGTGTTTGAGTACGTCGAGGAGGGCTCACCGCCGTCGTAGACGAAGACGGCCGGAGGGCTCGTCACCTTCTGCGGTGGCGTGGGAGCGAGTTTTCGGGGGTCGATGGGCATGGCCTATCCCTTGAGCGAGAAGAACACCACCGCGGTCTGGCCAGCGGTCTCGGCCACAACTCGCACCTGGGCTGCTCCGAAGAGCGCGGAGGGCATCTCGTAGCAGTTGCCCGGGGCGATGATGTTGGTCACCACCACGTTGGCCGCGTCGAAAAGCTTGTAGGCCGGGGATCCCGCGGCGTACTGGGCGTACCACGACACCGTGATGGGTCCGGCCGTCGACGTGGAGACGCAGTGCAGCATCCCGCCCGCCGAGGTTCCCAGCGGCACCGGGGTGACGGCGGCCGGGTCGCTCGACACGGCGATGGGGCCGGCACTGCCGATGACTCTCTCAATCTGGATGCTCATGCCATGCCTCGCATTCGGGAAAGGGCGCGGATCACTTCGGAACCTCCATCGGTCGGGCGCGGCTTGCGCCGCTGTTCGATGGCCCTCTGAAACCCCGTGCGGTAGTCGTCGGGCGGACTGGCGGAACTCGGGGTCGCGCTGGGCTCTTGCGGTTCCTGGGGCTGCGGCTGGCCTGGCGACAGCAACTTGCCGATCCCGCGGATGGCCGCGACGGTCCCCGCGGTGCCGAGGTAGACGCCCCCCGCGCC
>CAZXIG010000471.1:0-1635 GCA_964640405.1 uncultured Candidatus Kuenenia sp. | reverse complement strand
TGGCGCGGCTCTTCGGACTCTCCCGGGCGTCGCTCGAGCGGCGGCTGAAGACGGCGATCGGCCGCTCGATTCATGGCGAACTGCTGCGGCTGCGGGTGACGGAGGCCCGCCGCCTGCTCGCGGAGACCGACCTGCCGATCCGCGACGTGGCCGCCGCGGCCGGGTTTGGCTCCGTGCAATACATGACGACCGTCATGAAGCGGCAATCCGGGCTTACGCCGGCCCAGCTCCGCGACGCGGCCCGGGGCCGGTGAGGCAGGCAATAGCCGCTGGAATGCGCGTGATAGACTCGAGTCGCGATTCAGATCCATCCGGGGGCCGACCGGTGCCGCGCGTTCACCGCTACTTCAAGGAACTTCGCCTGCGGCAGCTGCGGGCCATCGTGGAACTCTCCCGCAAGGGCACGTTCGCCGCCGTCGCTCGGTCTCTCGATCTCTCCGTCGCCAGCGTGTGGCAGCAGATCAGGGCGATGGAGAAGGAGTTTGGCGTCGAGCTGGTGCATGTGGTGGGCCGTGAAGCCCGGCTCACCGCGGAGGGGCGACTGCTCGTCGAGCGGGCCGCGCCCGTCGTCGAGGGCTTCGACGGCCTGCGCGGCCTCTTCGACAGCGAAGCCAAGGCGACGCCGCGGCGGCTGGTGCTCGCCGTGCCACCGAGCCTGCTGCTCCACGAACTCCGCGAACCGCTGGCCGCCTACCGCACGGCCTGTCCGGCCGTGGAGGTCGACATCCACGAGGGCACGTCCGGAGAGAGCCTCGCGCGGCTCGAGGCGGGCGAGGCCGATGTGGCGATCGCCGGGCAGGTGCATGCCGAGACGGCGGCGGCCATTTCCAGCTGGCCGCTGCTCGAGTATCCATTTGTCATCGTCGCTCCGCCGCGGCATCCACTGCTCGGCGCCAAGCGGCTCACGCTCGAGGCGATCGTGCGGCACCCGCTCGTGCTCACCCGTGAGGGAAGTTTTTCGCGGCAGCGGGTGAAGGCCGTGCTCGAGACGGCGGAGCTCTGGGGCCGCGTGACGGCCTCGCTCACGGCCGGGGGCGCCGACCTGCTCGCCGAATACGTTCGCCTGGGGCTCGGCGTGGCCGTGGCCTCGGTGAGCCCGCAGCTGCTCGGCCGCCCGCCCCGCGGCCGCGGCGGATTCGCGGGCCTCCACTACCGCGACGTCACGCGGCTCTTCGGCACGGAGGCGATCGCCTGCTTCACGCGGACGACGCGATTCGAGCAGCCGCACGTGCAGACGTTTCGCGAGACGGTGCTGCGGCACTTTGCCGCCGGGGCGCCCCGGCGGCCGCGGGCGTGAGCAGATTTCGAAAGCCCTGTCGCAATTTCGCAAGCGGCCGCGGGATTGTGGGGCGCTGCGGCGTGCCGTAGCCTCGAACATATGAACGCAGCGGGGACTATCACACACGGCGGCTCGAGGCGGAGCGGCCTCACGCTCGTCGAACTTCTTGCCGTGATCGCGATCATCGGCCTGCTCGTGGGATTGCTCCTGCCGGCCGTGCAGTCGGCCCGCGAGTCGGCACGGCGGTCGCAGTGCAGCAACCGGCTCAGGCAGCTGGCCACGGCCGTGCTGCAATACGAATCGTCCAATGCGATGTTTCCGCCGGGCGGGCTCGTGTGGAGTGGCACGCCCCATTC
>CAZXIG010000470.1:0-1635 GCA_964640405.1 uncultured Candidatus Kuenenia sp. | reverse complement strand
CGAGCCACGCCAGCGCGGTGGCCGTCGTGGTCCGCCAGCCGGCCGCCAGGCAGGCGCCGGCGATGCCCTCGAGGGCGAGGATCGCGGCCGCCCACCGGGTGTCGTGCCACACCAGCGCCAGCGACCACTGTGACGGATCACCGGCGAAGTAGTCGCGGATCAGCGGCGGCGGAAAGATCCCGTCCGCGGCGAACATGAGGGTGAAGTCGCGGGTCCGCAGCAGCGCGTCAGCCACGAGGACGAGGCCGAGGGCGATGCGAAACGCCGCCAGGCTGCGGACATCAATCGCGAACCGACGCTGCACGTCGCGGTGCACCCGCTGGCGGAGGACGGTCGCGATCCCGGGCAGTCTCTCGTGCATGGCGGCCGCCTCCGCGGCGGCGTTTCTTGATGGAACCGGGCCATGAAACTACAACAAGCGGCCGCGTTCGAGCGACCCCAAAACCGCGGTCGCGGCCGGCGCACCCCGCTCCCGAGGAGACTCCATCATGCATGTTCCCCTGGTCGTTCTGGGCGGCGGTCCCGGCGGCTATGCCGCGGCGTTCCTCGCAGCCGACCTCGGCATCCCGGTGGCGATCATCGAGCAGGACGAGCGGCTCGGTGGCACGTGTCTGCTGCGGGGCTGCATCCCCTCCAAGGCGTTGCTCCACGTCGGCCGCGTGCTCGCGGAGGCGCGGGAGATGGAGGAGTGGGGCATCCACTTTGAGAAGCCGGCCCTGAAACTCGAGCAATTGCGGGCCCGCAAGGACAAGGTGATCGCCACGCTCACCGGCGGCCTGGCGACGCTCGCCCGCCGCCGCAACGTGCAGCTCATTCGCGGCGTCGCCCGGTTCACGAACTCGACGACACTCGAAGTCGCCCCGGCGGAGCCGGGGGGTGCCAGCCAGACGGTCACCTTCGATCATTGCATTCTCGCCAGCGGCTCGCGGCCGGCGCGGATTCCGGCCTTCGACATCGGCAGCCCGCGGGTCATGGACTCGACCGGGGCGCTGGAACTCAAGGAGATTCCCGAGTCACTGCTCGTCGTGGGCGGCGGTTACATCGGCCTGGAGATGGGCACGGTGTATGCCGAACTGGGCTCCGACGTCTCGGTCGTGGAGCTCACCGACACCCTGCTGCCAGGCGCCGACCGCGACCTCGTCAAGCCGCTGCAGCAGCGGCTCGAGAAGCTGTTCGACACGATTCACCTGCGGACGAAGGTGATCAAGCTCGAGGACGTCGGCAAGGCCGTGCGGGTCCACTTCGAGGGGCCGGAGGGGCCGAGCACGCGCGAGTTTTGTCGCGTGCTCGTGGCCGTCGGCCGGCGGCCCAACTCGGACGGCCTCGGCCTGGAGAACACGAAGGTCGTGGTCGGACCCAAGGGCTTCGTCGAGGTAGACGGCCAGCAGCGGACCGCCGACCCGCACATCCTCGCCATCGGGGACGTGTGCGGCGAGCCGATGCTCGCCCACCGCGCCAGCCACCAAGGAAAGGTGGCCGTGGAGGCCTTGCACGGCGAAGCGGCCCTGTTCGCGCCGCGGGCCATCCCCGCCGTCGTGTTCACCGATCCGGAGATCGCCTGGGCCGGGCTCACGGAGGGGGATGTCGCCGCCCAGGGGCGGACGGTCGAGATCAGTCGCTACCCGTGGGCGGCGA
>CAZXIG010000469.1:0-1671 GCA_964640405.1 uncultured Candidatus Kuenenia sp. | reverse complement strand
TTCTCCGTGTGCTCCTTCTGGCCGCGCACGATCTGCTCGACCACCTCGAAGTGGGCGTTCAAGAGCGGCATGACGACGTCGTTCTTCGCCCACCAGAGGATCACGGCCAGCATGACGAGGGGCAGTCCGAATCGCTCGACCGCCTTCACGACGATCTCCGGATTCATCAGCGACTCGGCGAGGGTGGCACGGGGCGCGGCTTGGGCATCTGGCATTGCGGTCCTCTGCACTGGGCGGGAGTGGTGGACTTCTCAACCGCCACGACCTTCGGGCGGCGCACGCAGCGGTGGGCACAGTCGACCGCCATCTCGACCTGCCACGCAGCGACAAGGAGCAGGAGTACGAAGCGCATGGGTTTCTCCTAGATGATCGAGGCCAGACTCCAACGGGGAACCGCATTGGCCATGAACCCCCGGCCGCCACCGATGGCGACCATGTACCGTTCGCGAACGTCGTCCCACCGGGCCCAGAAACTCCCGGCCGGAATCTTGTGCTTCGACCCGTAGATCGGGCAGGCATCGCCGCAGTAGTTGCCCCATGAGTTTTGGACAAGCACCAGGCCGCCCACGCGGCAGCGGTAGCGACGCTTGATCTCCTCCCGATCATCGGCCGCGATGAAGCTCATCGCGTGACGCCAGACCGAGTTGCTCCTCTGGCAGAAGCCGTACTCGTCCCGGGTTCGCTCGAACGCTTCGCCGCCGCAGGTCGCCAGCGCGTACCCATTGGCGAGCATGTCCCGCACTTCCTCCCAGGTCTTGCAGACCGTGGCGGTGGAGAGCAGGTGTTGGCTGGTCACCGCCACCACCTTCTCCGGCGGCGCACTGGCTCCCCACTTCCCGGCCGTCGCTCCGCTGTACTCCTCCAGGTCGATGCCGATCTCGGGGTAGTTCTTCCGGACCGTCATGCCGGACCGTGTGAGCGCGATGCGGGCGGCATCGCCGCAGTTCCAGCCCTCGCCGGAATGGGAGCGGAACCAGTACCAACTCTCGGTGGCGAAGACGCCGTTGGTCCGCGCCGTGTCGGACACGGTCGGCGGGGCGTAGCGTTCCGGATTGTCTCCCCACAAGAGACTCGCACAGTAGGAAACGAGGGTGGCCGACCGCATCGACCAACTGACGCAGTCGCCGCGGGCCTGGCTGCCACCGGGGAGGCAGTCGGGGTACATGCCCATCGCCGCCAGAAACGGCAGCGACAAGACGCCCTCGCCGGCGTTGGCGAGATGGAATCGGGAGATGGCCCCCATCGCCCGGGCATACCCGCCCCGGACTTCGATCTCCTCGAGCAGCGCAGCCTCGGCCGATGGGTCCGGGTAGAACCCAGCGAAGCCGCGCTCGTAGAGCGCAAGGCAGTCCTCGGCCGAGGACAACCGCGTCGGATCCAGGGGCATGTCAGGGGCTACCGGAGGGAGCGGGAGATGTTGCCGAACAGCGTGGCGGCGTCCCTCTGTACCGCTGGATTCAGCGGCACGTCGGCTTCACCGACCGCAGTTTTCAGAAGCCCCTCCAGCTCCTCCCTCAACCCCTCATACTTGCCCGGCTCATTCCCGAGCACGCCCCTCCAGACGAACAACAGCGCAGCCCGATGCACATCGTTGAGCGCAGCCACCGATGGGATCACCGGATCCTCGACCGGGTTGGCGGCGACCGACTTGGCCAGGATCTCGTAGCACTG
>CAZXIG010000468.1:0-1674 GCA_964640405.1 uncultured Candidatus Kuenenia sp. | reverse complement strand
ATCTTCCCGCTCCCCACCCCCCTCGCCGCCGCCCAGCAAAGCATCGCCAGCTTCCGCACGTTCACGACCCCCACACACCCCTCTCGCCGCGGAGATTGATCGACCCACGATAGAACGAACACGGTAGGCGAGGGGATCGGCGAAAGCTCGAGGAGCATTTGGACCGAGTCCTCGAGGTCCACCGCGACGAGACTTTTGCCGTCCCCTCGCCGGCGCACTTCCATCAACCCGGCCCCGATCCAAAAACCCATGCTCAACACCCCCCTCCTCCACCCCGACATCCTCCGCATCCTCGCCCAGGCAGGCCACCACTCGAAGGTGCTCATCGCCGACGGCAACTATCCTGCGGCCAACAAACGCGGTCCCCGGGCCGAACTCGTGTCGCTCCAGCTCATGCCCGGCGTACCGACCGTGGCCCAGGTGCTCGAGGCGATCCTCAGCACCGTGCGGATCGACGAGGTGCACACGATGGGGGTCGATCGGGCCGACTCCTACGCCTCCGCCACACCCGGCGACCCGCCCGTGTGGGCCGACTACCGCCGGATCCTGGCCGCGGCGAACTCGTCCTGCCAGCTCCAGCCGATCGTGAAGTGGGATTTCTACGCGGCCGTCGCCTCCGACGACCACGTGCTCACGATCCAGACCGCCGACACCCAGCCCTGGGCCAATCTGCTCCTTTCCCTCGGTTGCCGGACGTTCGTATGACGGAATACATCGACGTGCAGCACCGTCAGCCGGGATCGGCGGAAGCTCGAGGAGCATTGGGCCGCCGCGGCCCACCGCGACGAGACTTCTGCCGTCCCGGCGGCGCTCTCCACAGGAGTTGTGAGTGATGCAGACCCGACCCCTCGGCTCGACCGGCCTCGACGTTCCGATCCTCGCCTTCGGCGCGAGCTCCCTCGGCGCCGAGTTCCGTGCGATCACGCTCGACGAGGCGCTCGGCAGCGTGCGGGCGGCGCTCGACTGCGGGCTCAGCCTCATTGACACGAGCCCCTTCTACGGCCGCGGCATGAGCGAGGTGCTACTCGGCGTGGCCCTGCAGTCGATTCCCCGGCATGACTACCTGCTCTGCACGAAGCTCGGGCGTTACGACCTCGCCCACTTCGACTTCTCGGCGAAGCGGGTGGCCGAGAGCATCGACGTGTCGCTGCACCGGCTGCGGACCGACCACCTCGATATCGTGCTCTGCCACGACATCGAGTTCGTGCCGCTGCAGCAGATCGTCGACGAGACGCTCCCCGCCTTGCGGCGGGCCCGGGAGGCGGGCAAGGTGCGGTTCATCGGCTTCAGCGGCTATCCGCAGAAGATCTTCCGGTTCATCTGCGACCAGGCCGACGTGGACTGTGTGCTCAACTACAACCAGTACACGCTGCAGAACACGCGGTTCGCCGACGAGACGATCCCCTACCTCGCGGCCAAGGGCATCGGCGTGATGAACGCCGGCCCGTTCAGTGCGAGGCTGCTCACCGACGCCCCGCTCCCCGCCTGGCTCAAGGAGCCGGAGGAGGTCAAGGCAGCGGCTCGGCAGGCGGCTGAGCTCTGCCGGGCCCGCGGCAGTTCGATCGCGAAGCTGGCGCTGCAGTTTTCGCTCGCCAATCCAGCAATCGCCACGACCGTGGCCGGGAGTGCGAACCCGGCCAACATCCGCGCCTGGGCGGCCTGGGTCGCCGAACC
>CAZXIG010000467.1:0-1682 GCA_964640405.1 uncultured Candidatus Kuenenia sp. | reverse complement strand
CCAGCCGCTCAGCGCCCCGCTGCGAGCGGCCCAGCGCCATCACCGCGGCCGACTTCACGTCGGGCCGAACCTCGGCCGCGGGCAGCAGCCCCTCCAGCAGTTCAAGCGCTCGCGGCGTGCCGGCGATGCCGACCGCTGTGAGCAGCCGGGCAGCCGTCGCCTGATCGGCATCGAGCACCGCCGCCCGCAGAGCCGCAGCATCGCCGATGCCAAGCGCCGTGCGCACGGCCGACGACGCGAGCTGTTCGGACGTCGCTGGATCGCGGGCAAGTGCCACCAGATCCGACACCCGCGACTGCAGCTTGAATCGCCCCACCAGTTTCACAAACAGCGGCGTGCCAGCCACATATTCCGCCGCCTCCTCGATCCGCTTCGCGATCACAGGATCGCCGGCGGCAGCTCCGTCGAGGCGACTCACTAGTTCAGGAAGAATCACACGCTGCTTCTCATCGGCGGCGGCGAACCGGGCGACGAGCTCACGCACCGCGCCGGCCGCGGCCGCCCGATCCTGAAAATCGAGTGCCCGCACGAGCCCCAGTGACTCGTTCGTGGAGAGTGAGTCGCTGCCGATCAGTTCGCAGAGCAGCCGCGGCGTGGCGGCGGCCCGGCTGCGCCACACGATCTCCCGGCCCGCCGGCGACTTCCACGCATCGCCCACCTTGGCCAGCCAAGCGGCGAGCCTGCCGTCCCACGAGCCAGGCGTGTCGAAGCCCTGCGGGCTATCGGCTCCGATGCCGATAGCTTCGAGTTCCCAACGATCGCCCGCGGCATGCGTGGCGGCCAACTCCGCCCAGATACGATCAGCCCGCTCACCCGTCACTCCGCGCAGCGCAATCGCGAGTTCGCGGCGCACCTGCGGCGATGAGTCAGGGGCCAGTTTTTCGACGAGGCCATTCACATCGCCCTTTGTGAGCCGACACATCCGCACCGCGGTGCACCGCAGCCGCTCGTCCGCGTCGTCGGCCAGCCGGTCGATCCACTCCGCGGCCTTGCCGGGCAGCATACCGGCCGCCCAGGCGATCCGAGCCCGGAGCCGCGGGTCGGTAGCCTTGCCGAATGCCTCCAGTAGCGCAGTCGCCGCAGCCTCGGGCTCTTTTGCGAGCCGCTCGAGCGCAGTCGCCCGCGTGCAGCCGTTGGGGCTCGAAAGCGCAGCCACGGCCCCGGCCACGGTGGCAAAGTCGGCAGGCGGCACGGTCCATGCAGAACCAACTGGGGCGATCCGATAGAGCCGTCCTTTCTCAGTGTCGCCCATGCCATGGCCGCCCACGCCGGGGTCGTACCAGTCGGCCACGATCAGCGAGCCGTCGGGAGCCACGCACACGTCGCTGGGGCGAAACCACTTGTCGGCCGAGCCGTCGACCACCGTTTCCGACGTGGCGGCATAGCCCGCGCGGTCGGGCTGCACGTGATAGGCCCGCACGACATTTGGGCCGGCGTCGCAGTGGAAGAGCGAACCATGAAACCGCTCGGGCAGGAGCCCGCCCTCATACACGCAGATGCCTGTCGGCGATCCGGCACCGGTTTGCAGGAGATTGGGCACCACGCCCGGATCGTTCTGATGCCAGTGTCGCACCGGCACTTCCGCCTCGAGATTCGTACGCGGCACCTGCCAGCTCGCACCGGTTCGTTCGTCCACTAAGCCGTAGTTGCCGTAGTCGAGCACGGCGTTGATTCGCACGCCG
>CAZXIG010000466.1:0-1686 GCA_964640405.1 uncultured Candidatus Kuenenia sp. | reverse complement strand
CGCGCTGGCGGCCTGGTCGGTCACGCTCGGCCGCGAGGTCCGCCGCCAGACCGCGTTCGCCGTCGAGGAGGCTGCCGGCCGGCGGGCGGCAGCCGCCGAGTTCGAGGCGACGCTCCGTGAGCGCAGCCGGCTCGCCGTGAACCTCCACGACACGGTCCTTCAGTGGCTCACCGGCGTCGGCTTCCAGCTCAAGGCCTGCGAGTCGGCAGGGGGCCGCGACGACCGGCCGACGCTCGCCACGCACCTCGCCGTGGCCCGGCAGATGATCGACCACGCCGCGACCCAACTCCGCGGCACGGTGTGGTCGCTGCGGAGCGTCACGGCCGACGGCATGCCCTTCCAGGAATCGCTCGTGAGGCTCGTCGACCAGGCGGCCGCGGGGCACGACGCCCACGTCTCGCTTTCGGTTGCCCCGGACCTCCCCGATCTGCCCCCGCTGGTGGCCGGCAACCTCCTGCTCGTGCTCCAGGAGGCGATCCACAATGCGTTGCACCATGCCGCGCCGTCCAACGTGCGCGTGACGTTGGCCGCCGACCGCGCCGCGAGCGACGTGGTGGCGGAGGTGCGCGACGACGGCTGCGGCTTCACGGTGGGCGAGCAGGTCGGGCCGGCGCAGGGCCACTTCGGGCTCGACGGGATGCGGGAGCGGGTGGTGCGGCTCGGGGGATCGCTCGCCGTCGTGTCGGCCCCGGATGAGGGCACGATCATCACGGCGCGAGTGCCGTGGACGCTCGCCGACCTGGCCCATGAACGGGCGGCTCTGAACGGACGGCCATCGCCCGTTGGGACGATGACGGGAGCGGGCTGAGATGGCCACAACCACCGCCATGAATACCGCTCCGTCCCCGGGTCGCCGAGCCGAGTCGTCGATCAGCGTGATGCTCGTCGACGACCACGCCGTCGTCCGCTCCGGCCTGGCCAACCTGATCGGCCTGGAGCCCGACCTGCGTGTGGTGGCCCAGGCCGACAGCGGCGCCGCCGCCATCGAGTTGTGGCGCCGCCATCGTCCCGACGTGGGGGTGATCGACGTGCTGATGCCGGGCATCGACGGCATCGAGACGCTTCGCCGCATCCGGCGGAGCGACCCGCGGGCCCGGGTCGTGATGCTCACCTCCTCGGAGTCGGTCGCCGACGCGACCCGCGCCGATGAGGCCGGCGCCGCGGCCTATGTCACGAAGCACCTGGCCCACGATCGGATCCTGGACGTGATCCGGCAGGTGCATGCCGGCCGCGCCGGCATCCGGCTGGGCGTGCGACGCGGCGGCGCGGCGCCGCTCGCCGAGCCGCTCTCGGCCCGCGAGATCATGGTGCTCAAGCTGATGCGGGAGGGCGAATCGAACGCCGAGATCGGCCGCCGGCTGGGGATTGCGGAGCGCACGGTGAAAAGCCACGTCACCCACATGCTGCTCAAGCTTGGCGCCACCGACCGAGCCAGCGCCGTGGCCCGGGGCTTCGACTTGGGCCTGCTCGCGGTGTCGCGCGACCGCTGACGGGCCGCGGACGCCGACGCTCACCAGGCCCCAGAACCGTCCAAAAACGCGAAAAACCAGCGGAAAAACGGGCCCAAAAAATATTTTTGGGCGCTGCCCGAAAGTACGACGCGGGGCCGGGCGTCTGATGGCATAGTGAGAGGAGGTCGGGTCGCAATCACATACGTTTCCGGGGAAGTCAGCCATGAACACGTCA
>CAZXIG010000465.1:0-1695 GCA_964640405.1 uncultured Candidatus Kuenenia sp. | reverse complement strand
CTTCGACAAGGTGGCCGGCGGGCTCGACATCTCCTACGTGCAGATGGCGAAGTATCTCGAAGCTGCCGGCAAGGCGCTCGATCAGGCGGTCGTGAAGGCCGCGAAACCTCCCAAAAAGACCATCTGGCGCGAGAATGCAGCGCGGCAGGGCACGATGGGGAGTGCCATGAGCGTCCACTGCGCGGTTCCGCTGATAGGCCGCGAACTGGCGCCCGGGTTGACCACCGGCATCGCCGGCAATCCGGTGGCCAACCCCGGCAACTGTTACCGCTGGGGTCGATTCAAGGGCGAGGCCGACTCCGCCGCCTTGCTCACCGGCGTGATCGGCGCCCATCAGCCTCAAGGCATTCAGATCGACCGGTTCAAGCCTCCGGTGCCCGGCCTTTACACGGTGCGGTTCTCGATCTGGGGCCTGCGGTGGGTGCGCACGAAGGCGGAGCCGGCGCGGCCCGGGGCGATCTCGGTCTACAAGTCGTTCGACGAGCCATATTTCAAAAACGACAAGGGCAAGTGGGAGGGCACTCCGATCGCCGACGGCGAGAAGAAGAACAAGCCGACTCGCACCACGCCCGACAATCTCGAACTCCTCGCGGGCGACGGCGAGGTGGCTCACGTCGTCCGCGCCTCGCTCCGCGGCCGCCCGCTCGGGTATTTCGACGCGCCATCACTCGAGCCGACGATGCACGAGTTCACGGTCTGGCTCGCGCCGGGCGACAAGATCTCGTTCCACGCAATGACGTTGCCCGCCGGCGGCCCGGCCAACTGGGCGACGGTGGACGGCGTCCGCGACTACGAGGGGCCCGGCATCGCCTTTGACTGGTTCGAAGTGGAGGGGCCGCTCGACGACTCCTGGCCGCCGCCGAGCCAGCGGCGGCTCTTCGGCACCGAACCTGCCACGAAGCCGCAGCCGCCGGGGCCGCTCCTCCGCGACTTCGCGACGGCGGCCTTCCGGCGGCAGGTGTCGGCGGAGGAACTGACGCCCTACGTCCAGATCGTGGAGCAGGAACTCGGCCGCGGCGTGCTGTTCCAAGACGCGATGTTCGCAGGCTACAAGGCGATCCTCTGCGCGCCCGACTTCCTGCTCGTGGGCCTCGAATCGGGGCTGCCGAAGGACGGCGGACCGGCTGCGCCGCTCGGCGCCCATGCGCTCGCCTCGCGGCTCTCGTATTTCCTCTGGGATTCGCTGCCCGACCAGCTGCTGCTCGACCTCGCCGCGTCGGGCGATCTTCTCAAGCCCGACGTGCTCGCGGCCCAGGTCGATCGCATGCTCGACGACCCGAAGTCGGATCGGTTCGTCGAGCACTTCCTCGACGAGTGGCTCAAGCTGCACGAGATCGACTTCACCACGCCCGACCCGAAGCTCTACCCGGAGTTTGACCCCTGGCTTCGCGACTCGATGCTCGCCGAGACGCGGGCCACGTTCCGTCGGCTGCTCGCAGAGGATCTCCCTGCGGCCGAGCTGATCGACTCCGACACGATCATGATCAACCAGCGTCTGGCGATCCTCTACGGGATTCCGGGCGTGCGTGGGGCGGCGATCCGCCCCTGCCCGGTGCCGGCAGGCGTGCCCCGCGGCGGCCTGCTGACGCAGGCCTCGGTGCACAAGGTGACGTCCAACGGCACGGCCACGTCGCCCGTGTTGCGGGGCGTGTGGGCGATGGAGCGGCTGATGGGTGTGCCGCGGCTGCCGCCGCC
>CAZXIG010000464.1:0-1706 GCA_964640405.1 uncultured Candidatus Kuenenia sp. | reverse complement strand
TGGGGAGATGGTCCCCCGCCTACACTCACACGCATGACACGGAACGGACTCCAGCTTGACCGCGTGCACCGGGGAGACTGCCTCGACCTGCTCGCCCGCGTGCCCGGCGGCTCCGTCCACCTCGCCTTCGCCGACCCGCCCTTCAACATCGGCTACGACTACGACACCTACGACGACCGCCGCTCGAGCGACGACTACCTCGACTGGTCGAAGAAGTGGATGGGCGAGATCGTCCGCGTGCTCCGCCCCGACGGCACGTTCTGGCTGGCGATCGGCGACGAATATGCGGCCGAGCTGAAGGTGCTCGCCACCCGCGAGCTCGGCCTCTCCTGCCGCAGCTGGGTGGTCTGGTACTACACGTTCGGCGTGAACTGCAAGCAGAAGTTCAGCCGCTCGCATGCCCACCTCTTCCACTTCGTGAAGGATCCCGCGGCCTTCACGTTCAACGTCGACTCGATCCGCGTGCCCAGCGCCCGCGAGCTCGTGTACGGCGACAAGCGGGCCAATCCCACCGGCCGCCTCCCCGACGACACCTGGATCCTTCGCCCGCAGGATCTGCCGGAAGGGTTCGCCGCCGACTCCGACACCTGGTACTTCCCGCGGGTCTGCGGCACGTTCAAGGAGCGGTCGGGCTGGCATGGCTGCCAGATGCCCGAGCAGCTGCTCGGGCGGATCATCCGCGCGTCGAGCCACGCGGGCGACACGGTGCTCGACCCCTTCGCCGGCAGCGGCACGACGCTCGCCGTGGCGAAGAAGCTCGGCCGGTCGTTCCTCGGCTGTGAACTCTCCGAGGCGTATGCCGCCCGCGTCAGCGAGCGGCTGGCGGCGATCTCCAGCGGCGACCCGCTCGACGGCGCGGCCGAGCCGCTCAAGAGTGCGCCCGCGACGAAGGATGGACGGAAGCTCGGCGGCAAGCGGCAGCCGAAAGTGGCCACACAGCGAAAGAAGCGGTCCAAGGCCGCTCGCCCCGGCGACGTTTGGATGTTGGACTGAACGCTTCGACACGCGCGATCGACGCGCACGAACGCGACCGCAGGGAAGCCACGGATGGCCCGCAGCAAGCGAACCTCGACCGCCGCGGAGCCGACGCCTCAGGCGGGCTTCACCGCCCCGCCCGACGACGGCGGCCTCTCGATCGACCGGCTCGCCCAGGCCTTCGCGGCCATGATGGGCACGGCCGATCCGCAGTCGCCCCCCGCCACCGACGTCGTGCAGGTCGACGCCTCGCCCGATCTCGACGACTCGGTGTCGGGCGAGGGGGACGATGCCGCGCGGGTGACGCCGCTGGCGATCCTCGAGGCGCTGCTCTTCGTGGGCCTGCCGGGGGGCAAGCCGCTGTCGAGCCGGGCCGTGGCCGGTCTGATCCGCGGCGTGCGGGCGGAGGAGGTCGACGACCTCGCGGTCGAATTGCAACGCCGCTGCCGGGCCGACAACTGCCCGTACGAGGTCGTGGCCCGCGACGAAGGCTGGGTGATGCGGCTGCGGCCGGAGTTCGCCCAGTTCGGCAACGTGCTCGAAGGGCGGGCGCGGCTCGTGCGGCTCGATGCGGAGGCGCTCGACGTGTTGGCGGTCGTGGCCTGGAATCAGCCAGTGCCTCGCGACAGGCTCGTCGAGCTCGGCTGCGACGCCCGGCCCGCCACGCTGCGGCAGCTCGTGCGCCGCGGGCTGCTGGAGCTCCGGCATCCGGAGGGGGATGCCGAAGGGGG
>CAZXIG010000463.1:0-1712 GCA_964640405.1 uncultured Candidatus Kuenenia sp. | reverse complement strand
TTGATCCCCCTGCTTGCGCATGGGGGCTTTGATGCGGCAGAGCGCACGAGCGAGAGGAGGAGGTTCATGATGATGTTCCTTCGGGTGGGTCGCGCGGGGCTCACTTGGCCGCGCGGCGGTAGGTGGCCACGCTGCGGTTGGTGGCGTTGAAATACTTGGTGGCGACGCGGCGGATGTCGGCGGCGGTCACCGCCTCGTATTTCGCCGGCCCCTCGTTGATCTCCCGCCAGTCGAGAACCGCCTCGGCGAACGCCAGCTGGATGAGCAGCGACATGTTGTTCTCGAGCTTCCGGTAGTTCTGCGCTGCGACGCGGTTCTTCACCTTGCGGAGTTCCCGCTCCGGCAGGTCGGCCGCCTGGAGCTTCGCCAGCTCCTCGTACCAGGCCTGCTCCAGCTGCTCGGGCGTGGCCTCCCCGCGGGTCTCGGCCGACACGGCGAACAGGCCCGCATACTTCCGCGTGTCGGAAACGGCACGGGCCGAGGAGGCGATGCCGCGGCCCTCGACGAGGCCCGTATAGAGGCGGCCCGTCCGCTCGTTGAGCACCTCCGCGAGCATGTCGAGCGGGTAGCTGTCGGCGTGGCCGGCGGGCACGGTGTGGTAGCGGATCTCGACCGCCGGCGGAAAATCACCCGCCGCGTTCATCCGCTGCTCGGCGAGCTGCTCCACCTCGAGGGTCACGACCGGCGGCGGCGACTGCGTGCCCTTATCGAGCCGCGAGAAATACTTCTCGATCAGCTGCTTCGCCTGCTTCGGGTCGAAGTCGCCGACGAGCACGCCGCAGAGGTTGCCGGGGCGGTAGTAGATGTTCCAGTAGTCGAGCGCCTGCTCGAAGGTGTAGCTGTTGAGATCGCTTGGCCAGCCGATCACCGGCCACGAGTAGCCGCTCGAGGCCCAGAACAGCGCGTCGAACTGCTCCTCGAACTTGCCCGTGGGCGTGCTGTCGGTCCGCAGCCGCCGTTCCTCGTGGACGACGTCGCGTTCCGAATAGAACTCGCGGAACACGCTGTCGTGGAGCCGGTCGCTCTCCATCCAGGCCCAGAGCTCGAGCTTGTTGGAGGGCACCGTGATGAAGTAGCAGGTGAGGTCGTAGGTGGTGAAGGCGTTCATGCCGCTGCCCCCCGCCTTCGTGTAGACCTGGTCGAACTCGTCCTTCACGATCGTGGCCGTTTCCGGTCCGGCCTCGCCGCGGCCCTGCTGGGCGCGAATCAGGGCGTCGAGCTTGCCGCGGAGCACCCGCAGCTCCTGGGTGTCGTTGGCCGGATTCCAGGGGTCGTCGATCTCGCCCTTGAAGAAGCGGTCGTACTGCCGCGTCCAGACGAGCCGGTTGATCTCGTCGCGGAGCTTCTTCTGCTCGGCGCGGTAGCGGGCGTCCTTCTCGGGATCGCGGGTGCCGATCGTGTCGGTGCCCTTGAACATCATGTGTTCGAAGAAGTGGCTGATGCCGGTGATCCCGGGCCGCTCGTTGACGCTTCCCACCCGGGCCACCCAGCCGGCGCTCACCACATTCGGCTGGTCGCTCCGCGGCACCAGCAGGAACTGCATGCCATTCGGGAGCGTGAACTCCTCCACGGCCACCTGCTGAGCTTCCGCCACCGGCAGCCAGGCCAGAGCGGCGACGATCAACCACCAACCACGGTCCATGCGCATCAGGTCGTTCCTCCTGGGAAGCCGGTTTTATACCGGATGGCCGCCGTTCCGGGGCATGCACGTC
>CAZXIG010000462.1:0-1721 GCA_964640405.1 uncultured Candidatus Kuenenia sp. | reverse complement strand
TTGACGAATCGCACGGAGCCGTCGAGCATGCCGGCATGCACGCCTCCCGGGTGGCACAAGGAACTTTGGTCCATGTCTCCCCTCGGTCTGCTCGTCGTCGCGCTCGTGATCGTGATCGTGATCGGCGGGGTGCTCGTGCTGCGGCTCCATCCGTTCGTCGTCTTGATCACGGCGGCGTTCGCCGTGGCCTTGCTCGCGCCGCGGCTGCCCGGCGGAGAGTCATCGGCCGGCGAGATCGTGGCCCAGGGGTTCGGCAAGACGACGCTCGACGTCGGCATCGTGATCGCGCTGGCGTCGATCCTGGGGGCCTGCCTCGCCGCGGCGGGGGGCGCGCGGCGGATCCTCGCATCGATCCAGCGGGGCGTGGGCGAGCGAAACACGCCGCTCGCCCTGCTGCTCGCCGGCTTCGTGCTCGGAATCCCGATGTTCGCCGAGACGGTCTTCTATTTATTGCTGCCGCTGGCCGCTCGACCCGCAGCCCGCCGCGGCCGACGCCTCCGCCATCCCCTCTGCCGCCACCACGGCGCCGGCCCGGCTGCCCCCGCTCTGGGCCGCGCTCGTGCCGATCGTGCTGCCGATCCTGCTCATCAGCCTCGAGTCGGCTGTCCGGGCGGCCCCCGAGGCCTTCCCGGCGACGGTCCACACCGTGCTCGGCATCGTGGGCGAGAAAAACCTGGCGCTGGCCGGCGCCGCCCTCGTGGCGGCCGTGTTGCTCGTCTCGATGGAGCAAAACCTCGGGTCACTGCGGCGCACGCTCGCCGAGGCGGTGGCCGAGGCCGGATCGATCATCCTCGTGATCGGGGCCGGGGGCGCGCTCGGCGCGACGCTCCGGCAGGCGGGCCTCGCCGAGCTCTCGGCGGGCTTCGCAGGGGGCTCGGGGTTCGCACTGATCCCGGCGGCCTGGCTCGTGACGGCGCTTGTGCGCGTGGCACAGGGGTCGGCCACCGTGGCGATGATCACGGCCGCCGGCGTGATGGCGCCGCTCGTGGCGCAGGGCGACGCCGCCGTCCATCCGGTGTATGTGGCGATCGCGATCGGCTGCGGATCGAAGGTGGGGATGTGGATGAACGACAGCGGCTTCTGGGTGGTGGCCCGGATGAGCGGCATGTCGGAGGTGCAGACGCTGCGCACGACGTCGGCGATGGTGGCGATCGAGGGGTGCGTGGGCCTCGCCGCGACGCTCGCCCTGGCCGCCATCTGGCCGGGCCGCTGAGCCGTTTTCGCACGCAATGCTTGGATGTGCCAGGAAGCGGGCCGCCGCTCCTCAAGCCTCTCTTCGCGGGCGATCTGTCGCCTGCCGTGCTGGTGGCCCGATCCGTCTGCCGTTTTCGTAGGCGGCTTCGAGTTGGAACGGTCGCGCGAGGTTCGTGTTGTTGAAAATGATCACGACGGGCAAGGCTTCGATCGCCCGCTCGAGATTGGCGAGGGTGCGGTGAAATCGGGCTTCGATCTTCTCGTCCGGCACGTCGTGCCCCCCCTGCATGACCCGCATCGCGACCCGCTGTTTCGACGTTTCAGGTGAATCGATCCGGATGAAAATCATGACGACGTGAATCCCATTCCGGCTCGCCTCCACCAGTTCGGAGACTTTCGCGCCGACGGGATCGGAGAGCACGGTTTCGAACACGAAACTCTCGCGCTGCCCGACCAGACCGGCTCTGAGCGCCGCCGCGAGTTCGGCCGCCTCGTAGGCACCCAGCCCCATCTCGACGGCAAGATCG
>CAZXIG010000461.1:0-1733 GCA_964640405.1 uncultured Candidatus Kuenenia sp. | reverse complement strand
TGTTTGCGGTGGCCGAGGCGCATTTCGTGGCCGGCGATCACAAGCGGCTCACGGAGGCGATCACTGCCGGAGAGATCGAGGCCGCCGACATCGAAGACGCTTGAGCAACGGCCCGAAGACCCGCCCCTGCTCGCTTTCACCGCAGGGTCGCCGCGGGAATCCGAGGCATCTTCGCACGCGAAACAGGAACACCCATGACGTTGGCTGCCATGCTCGACGATGCGGCGGCGAGATCGCCGCACGCCATCGCGATCCACACCTCCGCCGGGTCGCTTTCGTATGCCGATCTCGCCGATCGCGTCGCCCGGGTCGCCCACGGCTTCATGTCGCTGGGGCTGACCGGCCAGGATCGTGTGGCCTTCCTGCTGCCCAACGGCGTGGAACTGGCGATTTCGATCCTCGCCGCCGCGAAGGCCGGCCTCATCGCCGTGCCGCTCTCTCCCACGTTCGCCCCGCCGCAGTTGGAGTACATCCTCAAGCACAGCAGCGCCCGCATGCTCGTCACGTCGCCGGCATTACTCGGTGCCGTGACAGCGGAGGCCCGTGATCAACTCGACGCTGTTGTGCTCTGCGGCGCCGTCCCGGACGAGCCGCCCGCAGGCGCTGTGCCGTTTGGGCACCTGCTCGCCGGCCCCGCCGCGACGCCAGCGATGTCCCAGGGCTTGGCGGCGGATCCGATCGGGCTATTGGTCTACACGTCAGGGACCACGTCGCGGCCCAAGGGTGTGGCCCACACCCAGGGTCGCATGGCTCACCGCGTGCGGCTGTTGATCGACGAACTGAAGCTTACGGCCGACGATCACACGCTGGCGTACGTGAGCATCGGCCGGCCAATGTTCATGCTCGGCCAGCTGATGCCGATGCTCTGTGTCGGGGGAAGCATCACGCTCCTGGAGCGGCACGACGCGGGGGCCTTTTGGCAGGCCCACGCGGTCTCGCGGCCCGCGTATCTGCTCACAACCCCCGCCCTGACACGCGACCTTCTCGAGCACGCCGCGGCGCGGGCGGCCGATTTCAGCCGCCTGCGATACTGGATCGTGGGTGGTGACACGTGCCCGGCTGCAGTCCATGCGCTGATGGCGGATGTGGTGCGCAAGCCGTTGCTCGAAATCTGCGGCATGACGGAGACAGGCTTCTATTGCATCAGCCCGCCGGGCGGCCTTTCCAAGCCGGGGTCGATCGGGCAGGCGATGATGGGCGTCGCGGTGCGGGTGGTGACCGATAGCGGCGCCGACACGGCCCCGGGCGAGGTGGGACGGGTTCTCGTGCGCACCCCCGACATGATGGTCGGCTACTGGAACGACACGCTGGCCACGCATCGGATGCTCCGGTCGGGCTGGCTCGACACCGAGGACCTGGCCTCGACCGACGAAGATGGCTTCCTCTGGTTCGCGGGCAGGCAGAAGGACATGATCTCGCGCGGAGGGTTCAAGGTGGCCCCGGCGATGGTGGAGGACGCGCTCCTCTCGCATCCCGGCGTGGCGACCGCCGCGGTGGTGGGTGCCTCGGATGAACGCGAGGGCCAGGTGCCCGTGGCGTTCTACGAACTCCGCCCAAGCGCCGTCGATCCCGGCGCGGAGGCCTTGGCCGCCTGGGCCGCCGCCCGCGTGGAACCGCTTTCGGTGCCCGTCAGATTTTTTCGCGTCGACCGCTGGCCACTCACAGCCCAGGGCAAACTCGACCGCGCTCGGTTGGTGTGGATGGCCGACTTCGGCGACGGCAGGGAACTCTGA
>CAZXIG010000460.1:0-1744 GCA_964640405.1 uncultured Candidatus Kuenenia sp. | reverse complement strand
CACGACGTTCGTCTACGACACGCTCGACGTCTGCACGCGGCTCGGCCGCTACATCATCCAGGAACTCACCGGCCTCACGGGGCGGGCCGGCGGCTGGCTCGGCACGTCGCTCACCGCGGGCGTGCCGCTCATCTTCCTGCTGCGGCCGCAGCTCGACGGGAACGGCAATCCGATTCCCGCGTGGAAGATGTTCTGGAGCCTGTTCGGGGCGAGCAACCAGCTACTGGCGGCCCTCACGCTGCTCGGCGTGACGGTGTGGCTCTGGAGGACGCGGCGGGCCGCCTGGGTGTGGCTCGTGACGGGCCTGCCCACGGCCTTCATGTATGCGATGAGCACCTGGGCCCTGGCCTCGATGACGATCCCGCGGTTCCGCGGGCCGGCGGGCTTCACGCTGCCGGCCGATCCGGTGCCCTGGGCCGGCCTCGTGCTCCTGTTGCTTGCGGCCGTGATGCTCGTGGAGGCGATCCGGGCGATCGCGATGCCACAGAACCCGCCGCCGGCGGCCGGCTTGCCTCCGGAGACCTCGCCAGCATGGCCCGCCGCGACCGCGTGAAGCGGGAACACCTGCCGACCAAAACCTGCGCCACGTGCGGCCGCCCCTTCACGTGGCGGCGCAAGTGGGCGCGCTGCTGGGAGCAGGTGCGGTATTGCAGCGACCGCTGCCGGCGTCACTCGACGCCGACGATTTCCTCGATCGGGCGGCCGAACTGATCGCGGGCCACCGGCGTGAACCAGCGGGGCAGGATCGGCAGGCCGGCGTCCTTCCAGGCCTGTTCCATGCGGTCGCCGGCGAGCTTCACGATCTTCTCGCGGCCCCGGCCGGCGAGCGTCGAGCGGTCGGCCCACGGGGTGACCGGGCCCTCGAAGCCCGCGGCCCGCGCCTGCGACAGAACCTCCGCACAGTTGACCACGCCCGTCTCGCCGGGCATGAGCCGCTGCTGGTGGGTGAGGCCGGCGGCAGCCGCCTCGCGGGGCGCGTCGGAGAGCCGCACCTCGACGAGCTTGCCGGCCGGAATCTTGCCGATGATGTCGGGCGACTCGCCGGTGACGTGCAGCGCCCAGGCATCGACGACGGCGCCGACCCGCTCGTGGGCCACGGCGACGAGGCCGATCAGGCCCTCGTAGTTGTGGATGAACTGGAAGGCCTTGCCTTCGCGGGCTTCGGCCTCGGGCTGGATCGCGAGACCCAGCGAGATGCCGCGCGGGGCGAGCAGGTCGCCGATCTCGTGGAGCCGCGTGCGGTGCAGCTCGAAGAAATCCTTGAACGAGTGCTCGTCGGAGGCCGGAGCGATCGTGGCGACGGCGCGGAAGGCCTCGGTGGCCTCGGCGAGCTCGAGCCGGGCCGGCAGGGCCTTCAGTTCCTCGGCGAATGTGGCATCGTCGGCCGTGAGGTGCACCGGCAGCTGGAACACGCCGCTCTTGAGCCGGGCGCTCACCATCAGCCGCCGCGCGTGGGCCACGCCATACACCTCGGCCTGCTGCTGGAAGTCGATGATGTCGATGTCCATGCCGTCGAAGCCGAACGACAGGGCGAGTTCGATGAGTTCGCTGGGGCGGCCGGAAAGGGGCAGGCCGACGGTGCTGAGGTTGCGGAACATCCGGCAAAAATCTCCTGATTCGGTGGTGCGGAAGCCCCGCAGTATGCCCGACGGCCCTCCGCACGCAAATATCCCCTCGTCCGGCCCGGGGCCCGCGCACTTCCCATACAAGCCCCCAGGCGCAAGCCGGGGGATATTGCGGGCCG
>CAZXIG010000459.1:0-1745 GCA_964640405.1 uncultured Candidatus Kuenenia sp. | reverse complement strand
CGCCGTCGAACCGCACCACGCCCGAGTTGTCGCGAAACACGCTCACGCACCAGTCGCCGGCGCCGAGCGATTCCCGCACCTTCCGCGTGGCGGCGAAGACGGTCTCCTTGAGCAGGTTGTCGAACCGGGCGGTGCCCGCGGGCCCTTCGTGGTCGACGGCGCTCGAGAGCGTCTTGTGGCAGCAGTGCTCGCTCCAGGTCTGGGCGATCGTCTCCAGCTCGATCTCGAACGGCGGGCGGCCGAGCGAACGGAAGTGATCGCGGATCGCGTGCAATTCGCGGACGGTGAGCGCGAGGCACTTCTCCCGGCTCAGGCGGGCGAGGGCCTCGTCGTCGAGCCCGTCGAGCGGGATCGTTTCCTGGGCGAACGACCAGGGCTTGCCGCCGGCGAGCGTGCGGAGCGGCAGCGGGCCGACGACCACGTCGTGGATCGCCTCGCTCGCGAGCAGGTTCCAGGCCAGTCGCTTGGCTTCGGCCTCCGGCAGCGCGGGGAGCCGATACGTCCGCACGCTCCGCACGGCCAGCGGCTCGAGGCCGACGAGCGCGAAGGCGTTCTTGGCCGTTTCGGCGGCCGGGTCGGTGACGCCCGCCCGCGGCAGCACCCGCACGACGGTCGGCAGACCTGCAGGCCCGGCGGCGAGCCGTTCGCCGCCGACCTCGGCGACCGTGAACGACTCGGTGACCGGATCGGCGAGCACGGTGGCGGCCAGCCGCTCGACGTCGGCGGCCGAGAGATCCCCCTCGATCAGCCAGCCGGCGGCGGTGCGGGCGGCGGTGCAGCCGGCGATGCCGAGCTCCGCGGCACCGGCCACGACGGCGCGGGCGGCATGGTCCCCCGCGGCTTCCTTCGAGACGACTTCAACTTCCCACAGCATCGCGGTCTTCCTTGGCACGGGTGAGGAGCGAGACGAGGCGGCCGCGATCGGCGGCCTCGATGGCGGCGAGCATGTCGGCCGTGGCGGCCTGGATCGACTCGATCGCCGCCACGACCTCGGGGCCGTTGTCGAGCAGGATGTCGGCCCAGAGTTCGGGATCGCCGGCGGCGATCCGCGTGGTGTCCCGCCAGCCACCGGCGGTGAACCGACGGCAGCCGGCCGGTGTCGCGGTGGCGATGGCGGCGGCGACGAGGTGTGGTGCATGGCTCGTCCGGGCGAGGATCGCATCGTGCTCTTCCGGCGACATCGCCGCCACCGTCGAGCCGAGCGCGTCCCAGAACGACGCGATGGCGTCGGTATCGACCGGCGGCGTCTGCTCGGCGGGCGTGACGACGGTGACGCGGCCGGCGAACAGGTCGGGGTCGGCCGCGGCCGGACCGCGGCGATGGCTGCCCGCGATCGGATGGCCGCCGACGAACCGCCCGCGCCGCGCAGGGCGGTCCCGTTCCCAGGCGGCCACGATCGAGGCCTTCGTGCTCCCGGCATCCGTGAGGAGCGTGCCGGGCTCGATCGCGGCATCGATCGCGTCGAGGAGCCGCGGGATTGCGGCCACGCCGGTGGCCACCACCACCAGGTCGGCATTCGCCACGGCCGCGGCGAGATCGAGCGACGTCTCGCTCACCGCCCCGCAGCGCACGGCCTCGTCGAGACTCGCGCCGTTGCGGCCCACGCCGATCACGCGATCGGCCAGCCGCCGTTGCAGCAGCGCCTTGCCGATCGAGCCTCCGATCATGCCCACACCCACGATCGCGACGCAGGGCCAGTGGGCGGTCGGAGGGGTCATGGGGAGACGGGGCAGGAGGTCGCGGTG
>CAZXIG010000458.1:0-1758 GCA_964640405.1 uncultured Candidatus Kuenenia sp. | reverse complement strand
CGCTCCCGGCACGTTCGTCGTGGCCACGCCGCTGACCACTGGCGGCGCGTCGGCGGGTACCCCGGTGTTCACCACCGTTTCAACCAGCACCTACACCATCGGCACCGACACCACCGCCATCACCCTCGCCGCTGCCACGGGCGGCTCGACCGCACAGGGCGCCCTCACCACCGCCGAGACCCGCGAAATCGAGTTCCAGCTCACGAAATTCGTGGGGGTGAACTTCTCGAACCGCACCCTCAAGGAGGGCGGCGGCCTGTTCGTCGACACGGTGCTCGGTGACGGCGAGCCCGCCGGCGACGGCCTGCCCGGCGACCTCGGCATCGTCCTCTCGCAGGGCCTGCTCGCCTATTCGACGATCGGCATCCGCAAGCAACTCGACGCGACGGTTCTGCTCGGCACCACGCAGACCGCCTCGGTCGACGGCCGCATGTTCGTCGAGAGCGCCACGGAGGAAAGCGGGATCTACGTCGGCCCGCAGACGTTTCCGACGGCCAAGAATTCGACGTTCGAACTGGTTGGTGGCGAGGGGGATTTCGGTGCCAGCGTGATTGTCGCCCAGGCGTTCCAGGGCGTGATCAACCTGCAGGCTGCGGCCACGGGCAACGTCCAGTTCCTCCGCGGCGTCGGCTCGCGGTCTCGTCTCAATGCCGACTCGTGGTCCGGCGTGCTCGTGAACGGCGACTTCGCCGGCCAGATCAACGCCACGGGCGGGGACATCGCTCTCGGCGTGAGCCGGAACCTCACCTCGTCCGCCCGGATCAACGCGTACAGCGACGTGAGTCTTGCCGTCGGCGGCAGCGTGCTCAAGGGGGCCGCGATCGCCGCCTCCGACGTCACGTTCGCCATCGCCGGCAACCTGCTGGGCAGCGTGCTCAGTGGCAACGACCTCTCCGGCGCGGTCGGCGGCAGCGTCACGGGCGCGACGATCACGGTGGAAAGTGAGGCCACGCTCGCCGTCGGCGGCAGCGTCCTGAATTCGACGATCGCTGCCGACAACGATCTCAAGCTCGGCGTGGCCAGGAGCGTGACCGGCTCTCGGTTCCACGTTTCCGAGGACGGCCCGATGTCGGTCGGCGTCGGCGGCAGCGTCTCGAGGAGCCGGTTCACCGCGAGCAGCAACGACGAGGAAGGCCCCCCCGACTCGCTCTCGCTCTTGGTGGCCGGCAGCCTCACCGACAGCACGGTGATCGGCGAAGAGAACGTCGAGGTGAGCGTGGCGGGTGCCGTGACGCGGACGCAGTTCGCATCGACGGAATCCGACGTGTCGCTCAACGTCGGCGGCGTGATCAGCAGCAGCAGGCTTACGGCAGGCGACGACGTGGAACTGAACGCCGCCCGACATGCCACGGGCATTACCGTGCTCGCCCAGGATGCCGTGTCGCTCGCCATCGGCGGCAACTGGAGCGGCACCGCCCAGTCCGCCGACAGCGACATCCGCGTCGACGTGGCCGGCTCGGTGCTCAAGGGCAGCTCCTTCGCGGGCTACAACGGCCTGATCGAAGTCGGCGGCAACTTCGACGGCTCCGTCACGGCGGCCGACCTGCGATTCTTCGTCCGCGGCAACGTGTCGATGGCCTCGCGGATCACGGCCCAGCGGGTGACCGACTGGGGCGACGACGGCGGCCCGAACTTCGCGATCGGCGGCCGGCTCGACGGCATCGTGAACGTGGGCGTGTTCGACGCGGCCCCGAACGAGGCGTCCGTCACGATCCTCGGCAACGGTGCCGGCTCGAGCGCCCGCTTCAACGTGGGCCG
>CAZXIG010000457.1:0-1770 GCA_964640405.1 uncultured Candidatus Kuenenia sp. | reverse complement strand
GTCGATCTCGCCCGACTCGAGCGCGTATCGGAAGGCGTCCACGTCGCGGTAGACCGCCGTGCTCGTGAGCTGCACCACCCAGTTGTGCACCAGCGGCGTGATCGTGACTACTGTCTTGGCGTGGCGATGGGCTTCCCACATCTCGATCGCCGTGCCCATCGACGCCTCCGGCACGTAGGCGATGAGCAGGTCGAACACGCGGCACATCTCGACGTGTCCCAGGAACACCTCCCGCGCCCGCCGCATGTCGTAGCCGATCGAAGTGGCATGGTTGGCGAACGGGTCGTAGACTTCAGCCTCCGGCCAATGGGCCTGCACGATGTCTCGCAGGCCCGTGCGATACGTCTGGTCGTGCACGAGCGCCGCGACGTGCGACCCCTGCATGATCCCCGCGAGAAAGATCCTCATGTTCGGCTCCACCAAAAAGAAGTCCACGGCGGCGAAGCCCGCGGCCTCGACCGCCGCCAGCATAAAGACAGCCCGCGAGATTCTGCTCGACCTGCTTGCGATCCCCGGCGTGTCGGGGCATGAGAAGGCCGTGGCCGAGCGGATCATCCACACCCTCCGCGCGGCGGGCTGCCCCGCCGGTGCGATCGCCTTCGATTCGGCCAACGGCAAGACGCCGCTCAAGGGGGAGGTGGGCAACCTCATCGTGCGACTCCCCGGCACCGTGGCCGGGCCGCGGCGGCTCTTCATGGCCCACATGGACACCGTGCCCGTCTGTCTCGGCGCGAAGCCGGTGGTGGCGGGCCGGTTCGTGAAGAGCGCCGATCCCACGACGGGCCTCGGCGGCGACGACCGCGCCGGCTGCGCCGTCGTGCTGGCCACGGCCGTCGAGATCCTGAAGCGGAAGCTGCCCCACCCGCCGCTCACGTTCTTCTTCGCGATCCAGGAAGAGGTGGGGCTCTTCGGGGCGCGGCATGTCAAGGCGGCCGACCTCGGCCGGCCGAAGCTCGCCTTCAACTTCGACGGCGGCGCGGCGGAGAAGCTCACCATCGGCGCCACCGGCGGCTACCGGATGGACGTGACGATCGACGGCATCCCGAGCCATGCCGGCGTGGCCCCGGAGAAGGGCGTGTCGGCGATCGCGATCGCGTCGCTGGCGATCGCGTCGCTCGTCGAGGACGGCTGGCACGGCCTGGTCGAGAAGGCAGGCAAGCGGGGCACGAGCAACGTGGGCGTGATCAAGGCCGGCTCGGCGACCAACGTCGTGGCCGACGCGGCCCTGCTGCACGCCGAGGCCCGCGGCCACGACCCGGCATTCCGTGGCCGGATCGTGAAGGCGATCGAGAAGGCGTTTCACGATGCCGCCAAGAAGGTGAAGAGCACCGACGGTCGCACGGGCAAGGTGACCTTCAGCGGCCGGCTCGACTACGAGGCGTTTCGGCTGGCCGAAGACGAGCCGTGCGTGGTGGCGGCCCGGGAGGCCGTCAAGGCGATCGGCCTCGAGCCGCGGCTCGACATCTCCAACGGCGGCCTCGACGCCAACTGGATGGCGGCCAACGGCATCCCGACCGTCACGCTCGGCTGCGGCCAGATGGACATCCACACCACGCAGGAGAAGCTCGACCTCACGGCGTTCGAGCACGCCTGCGCGATCGCGCTCCGGCTGGCGGTTGCGTGACGAACGCCTCCCGTGGCAATAGGTCCCCGGGCTTCCGCCCGGGGCTTCAATTACGGCGGTTCGCATGAGCGCATAAAAGCCCCGATGCGCAAGCACGGGGATATTGCGGCGTCCATCCCGAAGCGGCCCGCATTATCCCCCGGCTT
>CAZXIG010000456.1:0-1777 GCA_964640405.1 uncultured Candidatus Kuenenia sp. | reverse complement strand
CAACCCGCATCATCCCCCGGCTCGCGCCTGGGGGCTTGTATTGGGAGCATCATCCCCGGCTCACGCATGGGGACACGTCCCGCTCACGCGCCGCGGCGGCGGGCGACGGCCCTCGCGCACGCCGCCTCGATCTTCTCCACCTGCGTCTCCTCGGCGGGCCACGCCTCGCAGCCGGCCGCGGCGTCGTGCAGCCACCGCGCGACGAGCGTCGTGGCCGTCGGCTCGTCGGCCGCGACGACGAGGCTCGAGTCGATCGCCGCGGCCACGAGCCGGCGGAGCGAGGGCCGCGCGTCGGCCGCCAGCAGATCGACCGCCGAAACGTGCACCACGACGGGCGCCCCGGTCTCCACCGCGAGGTCGGTGAGGATGCCGGCGTGGAGCACAAAGATCACGTCGGGGTAGAGCACGTCGGCCGCCTCGGCGATCATCTGCCGCGCGGTCTCCCGCACGAGCCCCAACAGCCGCGACGGCACGGTCGCCACCGTCTCGAGAAACGCCGCCGCCGAGCCATCCTTCACGGCCGCCAGCAGCTTCCGGGAGGCGGCGGCCACGTCGTGCAGATGGATGCTGTGTAGGCACGGCTGCTGCTGCTCGAGCTGCGAAACCGACGACGGCCCACAGACGGTCGCCTCGTGGCCGCGGGCCGCGAGCGCCTCCCGCAGGCGGTGCACCCGCGTGTGCGGATGGTCGCAGCAGCCATGGTCGATGATCAGAATCCGCACGACTCGTTCCGCCTGGCCGCGATGCCCACAGCGAAAGGTCTACACCCAGCCCTGCCCCCTGGCAATCACCAGGCAGCCGGCCGCCCAGGCCGCGGCGCCCCAGTCGTCGGCCATGATCCCGAGGCCGCCGGGCAGCGATTCCAGTTGGCGGCAGGGAACCGGCTTCCAGATGTCGAACAGCCGAAACAGGAGAAAGCCGGCAACCAGCACGGTCCACGACCGGGCCGTGAACGGCACGGCCAGCAGGGCCAAGGGCAGCGCGGCCGCCTCGTCGAGCACGATGGCACCAGGATCGTCCCCCCGGCCGAGCAGCCGCACGGCCCGCGTGCAGACCGGCACGGCGGCGACGCAGATCGCGGCCACGAGCGCCCCCTCGACGACGGTCGGCAGCCAGCCGCCACCGCCCAGGCGACTCGTCACGGCGTTCGCCAGCCAGCCGACGGCCAGCGAGAGCGGCACGCCCACGACCGACCCGAACGTGCCGGGCGCGACTCCGACCCGGCCGATCCCGCCGCAGGTCGCAAGCCACAAGGCCGGGTCGTGCCAGCGGATCGGCGGCGGTGCGGAGGTCGTATCGCTCATGCCGACGCGATCGTACCATGCCGCCCGCCGCGGCCTGCCTCGCGGGGTATGATGCAGCGGCGGCGGCCGATATGGCTGCCGAGTCACAGGAGAGGCTTCAGCCCGATGGCAACCGTTCCTTCGTCGCCGGCGGATTCCGCCGCAATCGGCCCGCTCCAACTGGTGGAGTATCCGCACCCCGCGCTCCTGCGCCGGGCCAAGCCCGTATCGCGGATCGACGATGCGCTCGCAGCCGCCGTCGAGCGGATGTTCGACATCATGTACGAATCCCGCGGCATCGGCCTCGCGGCCAATCAGGTGGCGCTCCCCTACCGGCTGTTCGTCGTCAACTGCGCAGGCGAGCGCGGCGAGGGGGAGGAATTCGTGTTCATCAATCCCGTGCTCAGCCGCCCGCGGGGCACCGCGATCCAGGAAGAGGGCTGCCTCAGCCTGCCCGGCGTGCGGATGGACGTGCGGCGGCCCGAGCGGATCGT
>CAZXIG010000455.1:0-1798 GCA_964640405.1 uncultured Candidatus Kuenenia sp. | reverse complement strand
GCCGGTTCGATGTGACCGAGCTCGAAGTGGCCCTCGAAAACAGCGCCCGCATGGACCGCCTCTGGGAGGAGTGGAAAAAAGGTGACGAGGAAAAAGGTGCCTGCACCCATTTTCACGCTGGACCCGACCACGCCGCTGGGGGTGACGAAAATGGTGGCTGGCACCTTTTTCCGGCCCACCCTCGCCGCACGCTCGTCTTCTGCTGTTCGCGGCGGCATGCGGTGTTTGCCCGGGATTGGCTCCGGAAGCGGGGCGTGGCCGCGGCGGCCGTGTTTTCCGGCGACGGGGGCGACCCGCGCATGGCCTCCCTCGCCGCGTTCCATGCCGGCTCGCTCGAAGCCCTCTGCGTGGTGGACCTCTTCAACGAGGGCGTCGACATCCCGCTGGTCAACCGCGTGGTGATGCTCCGGCCCACGGAATCGAAGATCGTGTTCCTGCAGCAGCTCGGCCGCGGCCTGCGGAGTGCCGCCGGCAAGACGCGGCTCGAGGTGATCGACTTCGTGGGCAATCACCGCGTGTTCGCGAGTCGGCTCATGCATCTCTTCGCGCTCGTGCCGGCCGCAGGCGAGGAGATAGAAGCGACGAACTGCCATGCGTTTCTGAAGGCGTTTCTGGCGGGCACGCCGCCTGCCCTGCCGCCGGGGTGCCTCGTGGACGTGGACCTCGAGGCGAAGGACCTGCTCGCGCGGCTCGCGCCCCAGACGGGTTCGCGGGTGGTGGAGGCCTATCGCGATCTCCGCGCCGACCTCGCGCGGCGGCCCACGATGACGGAGCTGTTTCACCGGGGCTACAACCCGCGCACGCTGCCGCCGGAGTTCACGACCTGGTTCGACTTCGTGGCGGCCGAGGGCGACGCGACCGCTCTCGAGGCCGAATGTCTCGGCCGGTTCCGCGACTGGTTCGTGATGCTCGCCACCACGCGGATGACGAAGTCGTTCAAGATGGTCCTCCTGCGGGTGTTGCTCGACAACGACGCGGTCTTTTCGGGGATGCCGATCCCGGAGCTGGCGGCGAAGTGTCGGGAGTTTCTCGTGGCCCACGAGTTCCTCCGCCGCGACATCGCCGACGCCGCCACGGGGCAGCCGGTGGAGATGTCGCCGCGGAAGTGGGAATCGAGCTGGCGGAAGTTCCCGATCTCGATCTGGATGCAGGAGCAGGAGGGCCGGAGCTGGTTCACGATCGAGGGCGACTCCCTGCGCGTGGCCTTCGAGTGCGACGAGCGGCTGCGGGGGCCGCTTGAGAGCATGAGTGGGGAACTCGTCGATTTCCGGCTGGCGGCCCACGCCCGACCGCGGGCGAGTGCGACCGGGTTCGTGGCGAAGGTGATTCAATCCCGTGGCAAACCGTTTCTGAAGCTGCCCACGGTGGATGAAGAGCCGGGTCGGCCCGACGGGCCGGTGCTCGTGCGGCTGCCGGATGGCCGGGAGTGGGAGTTTCGGTTCGTGAAGATCGCCTGCAACGTGGCCGGCCCGCGCGGATCCAACGTGGGCGACACGCTTCCCAACGAGCTGCCCACGCTCCTGCGGGAGTGGTTCGGCCCCGACGCCGGTCTCCCCGGCACGAGCTTTGAAGTGGAGTTTCACCGCGACGGCCCCAGCTGGCACATCGCCCCGCTCTCTGCTGGGAAGCCCGTAGCGCAAGCGAGGGAAACCGGTTCGGCCTCGAGTCACCGGCCTGCACCTGCACGAGACGATCAACACGACTCCTTCCCTCTCCCGCTCCTCCCCTCCCCGCCCCCCACCTCCCGCTTCACCACCCACGTCCCCGTCTACGACCTCACCGCCGCGGCCGGCTTCTG
>CAZXIG010000454.1:0-1805 GCA_964640405.1 uncultured Candidatus Kuenenia sp. | reverse complement strand
AGCCGTGGCCCTTCTTCTTCTTGGCGACCTTCTTGGCAGCCTTCTTCTTCTTCTTGGCCATCGATCTGGCTCCTTCCAAACGAGCACCCGAAACAAGGCTCACATCCGATCCCAGGGGCGCTCACACGACGGGATCGAACGACGTCATCACCGTGCGGAAAACCGCGATTGCTCATGGTTCCCACACGACGATGTGCACGTTGTGAAGGATGCGCCGGAAAACTGTCAAGAGAAATTCCCGAATTTTTTCCGGTTTTTTCCCCTTTCGAGCCGGCGCGCGGCATCACAACCCCACCTGCTCACGCGATCGCGAGCCCGTGTCGGCTTGGTATCATCGACGTTTCCCTCTCCCCGTCCCTCGCTTCCTGAAACACGATGCAGAACTCCTCCTGCTTGCGGCTTGCAGGCCGCATGAACGCACTCGAACCCTCCGCCACGCTGGCCATGGCCGCGCGAGCGCAGGCCCTCGCCGCCGCCGGCGCCGACGTCGTCGATCTCTCCGTCGGCGAGCCCGACTTCCCCACACCATCCCACATCTGCCGTGCCGCCGAGGCGGCGATCGCCGCGGGCAAGACGAAGTACACCCCCGCCGCCGGCATCCCCGACCTCCGCAAGGCGGTCGCCGCCGACTTCACGCGCCGCACCGGCCTGGCCGTGACCCCGGCGCAGGTGGTCGTGTCCAACGGCGCCAAGCACTCGCTGCACAACGCGTTCACGGCGCTGCTCGACGCAGGGGACGAGGTGATCGTGCCCACGCCCTACTGGGTGAGCTACGCCGAACTCATCAAGCTCGCCGGGGCCAAGCCCGTGCTCGTCGAGACCCGGATCGAGGACGACTTCAAACTCCGCCCCGAGGCCCTGCGGGCGGCGCTCACGCCGCGCAGCCGGATGCTGCTGCTCTGCTCGCCGAGCAATCCCACGGGCGTGGTCTATTCGGCCGCCGAGTTGACCGCCCTGGCCGACCTGGCGATCGAGGCCGATCTGGCGGTCGTGGCCGACGAGATCTACGACCAGCTCGTGTTCGACGGCCGGCCGACGATTTCGTTCCCCACGCTGCGACCTGGCCTGGCCGACCGCACCGTGGTCGTCGCCGGCGTGAGCAAGACCTACTCCATGACCGGCTGGCGAATCGGCTGGACGATCGCCCCGGAGCCGCTCTCCAAGGCGATCGGCAATCTCCAGAGCCAGGAGACGAGCAACCCCTGCAGCGTCAGCCAGCACGCCGCCCTGGCGGCCCTCACCGGCCCGCAGGAGTGCGTGGCCGAGATGCGCCGCGAGTTCGAGCGGCGGCGGGATCTCGTGGCCGCCCGTCTGAAAGCGATGCCGGGCGTGCGGCTGCCGGAGATCGGCGGCGCCTTCTACGCCTTCTTCGACATCCGCGAGCCGCTGCGCCGCTCGCAGGGCAAGGGCATCGCCACGAGCCTGCAGTGGTGCGAGGCGCTCCTCGAGAAGGAACAGGTCGCCCTCGTCGCCGGCAGTGCCTTCGGCGCCGAGGGGCACGTGCGGATGTCGTTCGCCGCCTCCGAGGAGAAGCTCACCAAGGGTCTCGATCGCATCGAACGGTTCCTGGCGGGGTAGCACCTTGATCGTTGGGCTTTCACTGTGAGGGGCTGCCTGTGCCCTGTCGCCGGCGTTGCTGACGAGCGCAGGCAGGATGCCCGTAGCGAACGTCCGGCGAGAGGGCATTGGCAGCCCCGAACAAACGGCCATGATCTACTTCGACCATGCGGCGACGACTCCGGTCCGCGATGAGGTGCGGGCGGCGATGGCCGAGGCCGAGGCGGCGGCATTCGGCAATCCGTCGA
>CAZXIG010000453.1:0-1807 GCA_964640405.1 uncultured Candidatus Kuenenia sp. | reverse complement strand
TCCTGCGGCACAACCTCGACGAGCCCGAGCCGCCGCCGTTCGGTGGATCGTGCGCCGACGGAGTTCCCCGGGATGGTGAGAGGGAAGGGAATCCCATGGGGCTCGACGCCAAGTTGGCCCAGGTGGCCGAGGCGATCGAGCAGCAGGAGTCCACGAGCCCCGGCTCGACTCCCGGGATTCTCCGTCGGGCCATCGACAAGCGGCTCGGCCGGCAGCCCGATCCGTTCGAGATCCTCAAGTCCCTCGTGGCCAGGTCAGTCGCCAGTCCCATCGGCACGGACGACTACACCTACCGCCGCATGTCCCGGCGGCAGCCGGCCAACTGCGCCCGGATGCGGGGCGTGGTGCGGCTGGCCCCGGAGTGTGCGGTGATCGTCGATACGTCCGGCTCCATGTCCCCGTACATCCAACGTGCCGCTACTGCGGTGGCCCAGGGGATGCGGCGGGTGCATCGACCCCGGGTGATCTGCTTCGACACCGAGGCCCAGTCCGACCGCCGGCTGTCGTCGCTCTCCCAGTTCTCGTGGGACGGGGGCGGGGGAACCCGTATGGATCAGGCCATCGAGTACGCCGACACGCTCAAGGCCGACTGCATCGTGTGCATCACCGACGGTGAGACGAACTGGCCTCGAACCAAGACGCGAGCCCGGCTCGTCGTGGCGATGGTCGAGGACAACGTGCGGAGTTATCCGCCGCCCGAGTGGGCCCGAGTCGTGAAGTGCTGGGAGGGGATTGAGTATGCGGGTTAGTCACGCCATTGTGCTCGCCGTTGCCCTGTTAATCATCACCCTATTGCTCACAGTTGGAGAGGACTGAATGCCAAAGTTGACGCGTCTGACTTCGCAGTACCTGCGCCGGGAGTTGCAGCGAGTCTTCCGAGAGAAGTACCTGCCGTTGGTCGCCCGCCACATCGTTGCCCAACGCGACGAAGGTGGCGGGCCGGCCGGACGGTGGCAGCCTTGCCGGATGAACTTCGACGTCGAGTACCTGCGGGCGATGATCGAAACGATGGAGGCTCTGCCTCGTACCCGGATCGAGCGGGGGCCGCCCGATCTGCTCCGCGAATATCGGCGGGAACTGGCCATCTGGAGACGCAAGCGCACTCATGCCCGGGCCCGGGTCGCCAAGTACGCCCGGCTCGTCCGCTACCACAAAACTCTTGGGAAATCCGGTGGGCGGCCGGCCGCCATAGATAAGTGATAGGTGGGGTGCCGGGAGGGATGGGGTGTCGGGACAGCGGGTCCGGACAGGTCAATCACACGAAAGGACAGACATGAACAACGACAGCCGAAACATGGCGGCCCGGTGCGCGATGCTCCTGGTCGATCACATCAACGACATCCGCCGGGAACTGGAGAAGGATCCCGCCTACGACCGGGACGGGGCAGACCCGATGATCGTGGCCATGCTGCTCGTGCTCTGCAACTCGGTCATGCACGAGAAGAACTGGGCGCAGCGGGGGCGACTGTTCGAGGCGTACTCCGGGTGCAAGTGGCCCGAGAGCGAGACGGTGCGGAAGCGGCTCGAGGAAGTCCTCGACGGGCTCAACCTGCGGGGCGACCACTGGAGGTTCAACTGATGGGTACGGACACCGCGCGCGCCGTCTGCTACGGGTACGGCCGGCACTCCACGGCCAAGCAGGAGTTCACCCGCGCGGCACAGCGGGCCAAGGTGAAGGAGTACTGGCGGCAGAACCTCAAGCCCAAGGGCATCCGCTGGGGCGGCTTCTACTACGACAAGGCGGTGCAGGGTGCCGTCGAGTTCTCAGAGCGGGAGCAGGGCCGGCAGCTCTACGCCCTGGTCAAAC
>CAZXIG010000452.1:0-1811 GCA_964640405.1 uncultured Candidatus Kuenenia sp. | reverse complement strand
TACTGCGCCGATGGCTGGAACAACCTCCCGACCTATCGCATCACTGGCTGGGACAAGCTCGTCCGCCAGGAGGGCACGCTCCGCGTGGCGGAGGCCTCCAAGCCCGCCGCCACCGCCGGCACCGGGCTCGCCGCCCGCTATGCGGCAGTGGGCCCCGACGCAGCTCCCATACGCGAGGGTGTCGATCCGCAGATCTGGTTCGGGGACGCGGAGCACAAGAAGCCCTGGCCGGAGGGCGTAAACGGCGACTTCACGGCGACCTGGTCTGGCCTGATCGAGCCGAAGTTCAGCGAGGATTATCTGCTTCGCCTCTATGTGGGGCAGGATGAGAAGAACATGCCCCAGGAGGCGCGGCTCTGGATCGACGGTCGCCTCGTGATCGACACCACGAAAGATGCGACAGCCAATAAGGATAAGAGAGCCACGGTGGCGCGGTTTCAGACGGAGCCGCTGCCGCTGACCGCCGGCAAGCAGGTGCCGGTGAAACTGGAATACAAAAAGACAGGCTCGGGCGGGCTGCATCTCTCCTGGGAGAGCGTGAGCCAGTCCATCGAGCACGTGCCGGCGTCGGCCTTGTACCCGCAGTGAGGAAAAGATGCCAGACGCCAAACGCGGTCGCCAAGCGTCACCCCACCGGCTTCCGCCGGGGGCTTCCGGGAACGTGCCCCTTCCCCCAAAAGCCCCTCGCGGAAGCGGGGGGATGACGCGATCCATTACCATGCGGCCATTTGCTCAACCTCGCCAATTGTTATCGCCACGCGTCACCCCACCGGCTCCCGCCGGGGGCTTCTGGGGAACGCGTCACCCCACCGGCTTCCGCCGGGGGCTTTTGATATTGGGTGCCTGCCACCTTTTTCTTGCGCTGACCGCGGCGACCGCATCCCACGCCGCTGACATCGCGTTCATGCTCGACAAGCCGGGCCGCGTATCGCTCGCGATCTACGACACGAAGGGCATCCAAGTGCGCACGCTGCGCAATGCCGAGCCACTCGAGGCGGGCAAGCACACGATCGTCTGGGACGGCCTGGATCGAAACGGGCAGCCAGTGCCGGCAGGCGACTACACCTGGAAGCTCCTGCAAACGCAGGGGCTCACTGCCGAGTTCCTGCTCAACATCGGCACCTCCACGCTCGAGCACTGGCCGGGCAACCATGTCGGCCTGACCGCCACCGCCGTCGTGGGCGATCGGCTCGTGATGACCGCAGGCAGTTCGGAGTCGCCCGTTAACACCGTTTGCCTCGACCTCGCAACCGGCAAGCGGCTCGAGAGTTTTGGCAACGTCTCGGCCTGGCACGCGATCACCGACCTGGCCTACGACGACACGCCGCTCGATCTTCCGACACGACCGCTGCCCGATGGCCATCTTTACATGACCGTGCCCGAAGATGGCCTCGTGCATCTGGCTCGTCCGACCGGCGCTTCGGTGACCGACGACCACTGGCGGAAGAAATACAAGTTTCCGACGCGCTTCATTCCGCTCCGGCGGCTCGACTTCACCGACGGAAAGGCTCCGGCCCAAGATGACTGGACTGCGGTTCCGCCCGACACCTATTCGAAGGAGCGGGGCTTCGGCTGGGAGGATGTCGCCGGCATCACGGGCTTTGCGGCCGCCGGCGAAGGCGATCAGTCCGGTCATGCCATCGAACCCGCCGAGACCAAAGGCCCCCGGCTGCGGGCCTTCCTCGTGGATGTGCCTGTCGGCGGTTTGCAACGCTATGAGGTGACCTTTCACCTCGGGCACCCGGACAAGCCGCTCCCGGAGTTCTTGGTCTACGGTGGCGAGAAATGGCAACAGCCCGCATGGCTGGGCA
>CAZXIG010000451.1:0-1815 GCA_964640405.1 uncultured Candidatus Kuenenia sp. | reverse complement strand
CCCACGATCTGGAGGGCAGGGACCGGGTCGGTGACCATCCAGCCGGAGGGATTGGTCCGCTTGATGTAGTCTTCGAACTCGCCGCGGAACTTCTTGATCGCGTTCTTGATCGGCCAGGCGGCGCCGTCGGCCAGACCGCAGATCGTGCTGCCCGGCATCATGCCCATCGTCTGGCCCAGTTCGAGGAGGATGTCGAGATCCTTGAGGCGGCCCTTGCCCGCCTTGATCCGCTCGAGCATCCGCAGCGACCAGCTCGTGCCTTCGCGGCAGGGGGTGCACTGGCCGCACGACTCGTGGGCGAAGAACCGGCAGGAGTTGTGGAGGAAGTCGACGATGCTGGTCTGATCGTCGATCACGACGACGGCCGCCGTGCCGAGGCCGAGGCAGCCCACCTTGCCGGGGCCGGCGAAGTCGAGCGGCGTGTCGAGTTCACTCTCCGTCATGAGGCCCATCGAGATGCCGCCGGGGATCACCGCCTTCGCCCGCCGGCCCTTCCAGACGCCGCCGCCGAACTCGTCGATCAGCTGCCGCGCCGTGATGCCGAGCGGGGCCTCGTAGCAGCCCGGCTTCTCGACGTGGCCCGAGAGACAGTAGAGCTTCGGGCCGTAGGAGCCCGGGTCGCGGGGATTGTTCGGGTCGGCCGGCACGCCGATCGACTTGAACCAGTCGACGCCGCGGCGGGCGATCTGGGCCACGCAGGCCATCGTCTCGATGTTGTTGACGACCGTCGGCTTGCGGAACAGGCCCTCGATCGCCGGGAACGGCGGCTTGATCCGCGGCCAGGCCCGCTTCCCCTCGAGGCTCTCGATCAGACCCGTCTCCTCGCCGCAGATGTAGGCGGCCGCACCGCGATGCAGGTAGATGTCGAGCGAGAAGTTCGTGCCGCGGATGTTCTTGCCGAGATAGCCGGCCGCGTAGGCCTCGTCGATCGCGGCCTGAAGCCGGTGCCACGACTGCGGATACTCGTACCGCAGGTAGATGTAGGCCGTGGAGGCCCGCGTGGCGTACGAGGAGAGGATGATCCCCTCGATCACCTGGTGCGGGTCGTCCTCCATCAGGATCCGGTTGTTGAACGTGCCCGGCTCGCTCTCGTCGGCGTTCACGCAGAGATAGATCGGGCCGGGATGGTCCTTCGGGAGGAACGTCCACTTGAGGCCCGTCGAGAAGCCGGCGCCGCCGCGGCCGCGGAGCCCCGACGACTTCACCATCTCGACGACATCGACCGGCTGCTTCTCCGCGAGCACCTTCTCGAGCGGCGCATAGCCGCCGCGGCTCTTGTAGCTCGCGATGGAGTGGCCGTCGGGCACGCCGACGGCTTCGAGCAGGACGGGCTTGAACGGCGTCATGTCAGGTGGCCCTCGCACGGGGCTTCTTGAGCTCGGCCTCGGCGGCCTCGGGCGTCATGTTCTTCAAAAGATCGTCGTTGGCCAGGATGCACGGGGCGAAGTCGCAGGCCCCGAGGCACTCCGCCGGCTCGATCGTCAGCTCGCCATCGGGCGTCGTGCCGTAGGGCTCCACGCCGTTCTTCTGGCAGAGGTGCTCGAGCAGGTGGTCGCCACCACGCAGAGCGCACGACACCGAGCGGCAGACGAACGCCCGCACCTTCCCGTGCGGCTTCTCCTGGTGGAAGAACTGGTAGAAGGTGAGCGTGTCCTGCACCTCGGCGGGTGCGAGGCCGAGCACCTGGGCGATCTCGACCACGGCCTCCATCGGCACGTGCCGCAACTCGGCATTGACGATGTGGAGCGCCGGCAGCGTGAGGGCGCGACGATTCGGATATCGCGGCGCGAGCGCCTCGATCTTCGCCACCATCTC
>CAZXIG010000450.1:0-1822 GCA_964640405.1 uncultured Candidatus Kuenenia sp. | reverse complement strand
TGCCGGTGGCACCGAACGACTCGCCGACATAGACCGTTCCATCCTCGAGCGCCAGTGCCGCACGTGCCATCGATCGGATTCTCCAGTTCGCAGGATGATCAGAGTCTAGCAGCCCAGAAAAGCCCCCAGGCGCGAGCCGGGGGATACGCCTCCTCATACAAGCCCCCAGGCGCGAGCCGGGGGATGATGCGGGTGGCTTCGGGATGGACGACCCGCAATATCCCCCGGCTTGCGCATGGGGGCTTTTATAGGACGGGAGGCGGGGGCTTCTATTGGACAGGAGCCGCGGTCGGGGAGGCCGTGACGAGCACGTCCTGGGGATCCTCGACGAGCACCAGGCCGCGGAACCGCACCTCCTGCGGCACCTTGTTGGAGTGCAGTTGCAGCCCGATCGGCCCCGAGCCACAGAGCTCCGGCTTGGGGTCGGTCCAGTCGAACACGTCCTGGCCGTTCACCGCGAACCGGATCCGGCTGCCGATCGCGAGAATCTCCATCTGGTTCCAGTCGTGCTGTCGGCCGGCCTGCTTCGCGCGGCCCTGCTGATCACCGCTCAAGCCGTTGCGCCGGAACAGGTCGTAGAGCCCCCAGCCCGACGGAAACATCACGAGGTGTCCCTGGTAGCTCGACGCCTCGCCGTTCTTCTCGAACTTCTTCCCCCAGATGGCCACGCCCGAGTGCATCTCGCTGGTCACGAGCTTGCCCTCGAAGAGGAGCCGGAAATTGCGATACGGCTTCTTCGTGAGCAGATACGTGCTCACCTGGGGCGCATTGTCGGCGGTGTTCCTGGCCACGATCTCGCCGTTCTCGATCGACCAGTAGGGATCGATGTGCCCTTCCCAGCCGTCGAAGTCGCGGCCGTTGAAGAGCCGCACGGCCTTGGCCTGCTCCTCGGCGGGCAGCGTGACGCCCGAGGCCCAGTCGGCGGCCGCGGCCTTCTCGCCCGGCGTGGGCTCGAGTTCGGCCACCGGCGTGCCGTCGTCGTCGAGCTTGCCGGCCGCCCAGAGCGTGCCGCGGGTGACGAGGTCGAGAAACTCCGGCGTCTTCACCGTGTCGGTGTAGTGACCGATCGTCGTGCCGAAGACGCGGGTGCCGTGATAGTCGTTGGTCCAGACGACGGTCTGGTTGCTCTTCCGCTCGCGGCTCATCGCCTCGGCCAGGGGCTTCGCCGTCGGAAAGAGCTTGTCGCAGTAATAGAGCTCCTCCTTCGGCAGCTGCCATTCCTTGGGCAGGCCCTTCAGGATCGGATGGTCGGAGATCAGGTTCGCCGTGTACGCGTAGTGCGCCCCATGGCCGGGCGACTGGATCCCGCACAGCTCGAACCAGTCTTCGGTGCCCGTGCGATAGCAGTGCATCGCGCAGTGCATCATCACAGCCGGCACACCCTTCTTGTGCTCGGCGATGATCCCCTTCACGAACTCGAGATCCTTCACGTTGGCGAAGCACTCGTTGTGGAAGACGACGTCGTAGCCCTTCGCCCAGTCGGGCTTCGCGTAGATCGACACCTTGTGGTCGGTGCTCGCGCCCCCTTCGTGGACGACCGTCACCTTCACGCGAGCCCGCTGGGCCATGCCGTCGGCGATGACCTTCTTCTGCCCGTCGTAGTCGTGGCAGCAGCCGCCGGTGACGTAGAGCACCTCGAGCGGCTTGGCCGCCTCGGCGGCGAAGGCGGAACCACAGATCGCGAGGGCACAGATCGCCACCAGACCACGGACTGTCGGCATGGGAAAACTCCTCTTGGAGGGGTTCACAGGGAGCCGGAAGATAGCACGAGCTTCGCGATGCGCCGCCCAGGCGATGACAGGGCGAGGGTGGCCAGTTCGGC
>CAZXIG010000449.1:0-1830 GCA_964640405.1 uncultured Candidatus Kuenenia sp. | reverse complement strand
TCGGCGGCTTGACGCCCGGGCGGCAGTATCTGTTTCAAGGCTGGGTCATGGACCCCTTCTCCGGGTCTACCACTCGCAACACGCAATTGACCGGCGGCAGTGGGACGAGCGCCTTCATTGCCGCAAACACCAGCGACGGCAGTCAGAACGGGGGCCTCGGCCAATACATCAAGGGCGTATTCACTGCCGACAGCGCGTCGCAGGTGATCGGGGTTTCTACCGCTGGATATGGTGCGCCTTTGAACGCGTTTCAGGTGCGGGACCTTTTGGCTCCGACCACGCCGGTCAGCGTGACGGCATCGAGCAATTTGTTTAATCAATTTAATGTCCCCGGGGAAACGCTCGATTGGACCTTCATGAGTGCGGGCACCGCCAGTGCCCCTGACTTGACTGCCACTTACACTCCGAACGCGGCTGGGAACGGCACGTGGCTCACCAACACTGGCGATGTTGCCAACGCATGGATTCAGTACGATCTTGGTTCCCTGATGGATGTGGGCCAGGCCTACATTTGGCAACGCAGCCAGACCGATCTCACCAGCCGCGGTGTCAAAGACTTCACGATCGACGGATCGGTGGACGGCACGACCTGGAATCCCCTGACCTCCACGTCCCTTGTTTTGCAACAGGCCGTGAACGGGGCGCCGGTGTCGGCCGAGTCGTTTGCCCTCACTCAGAACAACCTGGGTATCCGGTATGTCCGGATCAATGTGGACAGCAATTATGGCGACGCTGATTACGTTGGCTTGACTGAAGTGCGTTTCGTGGCCGTGCCCGAGCCGGGCACGCTCGCCCTGGCCGGCCTCGGCATCGCCGCCGCCGCATGTTGCATCCGCCGCCGCCGCTCCTAAATAACCATGAAGGCCCTCCAACGCCGCGGTTTTACGCTCGTCGAGCTGTTGGTCGTGATCGCGATCATCGGCCTCCTGATCGCGCTGTTGCTCCCGGCCGTGCAGGCCGTCCGCGAATCGGCCCGTCGCTCAGCCTGCTCGAACAACCTGCGGCAGATCGGCCTAGCCCTGTCGCAGCATGAGAGCAGCCATCAGGCTTTTCCGATGGGAGTGTCGTGGAGCAATCCCACCCAAAATCATCCCGTGGTGCTCCTGAGATGGACGATGCTGATCCTGCCCTTCTTCGAGGAATCGGCTCTGCTCCAGGGCATGAATCTCTCCTTGCCGCCGAGCGGGCCCACCGACTACGTGGATCAAAACGCGTCGCTGCTGTCCAAGTCACCGGCGGTGTTTCGCTGCCCGTCGGACTCCGACAGCCGGCCGATCTGGGAAAACTACGGCGTAGGCAACTATCCCGGCTGCTTTAGCGCCATGGGCGACCTGGTCGAATTCGACGCCTACCCGACTCGCTACGCAATGGACACGGGCCCGCTCGCCCCCGTGAACGCGGCCTGCAGAGACGTCCACGCGATCTTCAACTGGAACATCGCCCGCCGTTCGGCCAAGGTCCGCGACGGCCTCTCTCAAACGATGGGCGTCTCCGAGGCGATTTCGCCGGCGAACGACATGCGCGGCAAATGGTCGCACGATTGGGGCTGCCATTTCTCGGCCCGCCGCGGCCCGAATTCCACGCTGCCGGACCAGATCCCCCAGTGGGCCGTCGACTGCTGCTCGCCGATCATAAACAACGTCCCAGGCGCGCCGATCGCGGGGCGGTCCGACATCCAATGGAGCAACGCGAACTACGCCGCCCGCAGCCGCCACCCGGGAGGCGTGCATGCCTGCATGCTCGACGGCTCCGTGCGGTTCGTCCGCGACGAGGTCAACCTCTCGACGTGGCAGGCGATGGCGAGCATCGACGGCCGCGAGGCGGTGGCGC
>CAZXIG010000448.1:0-1837 GCA_964640405.1 uncultured Candidatus Kuenenia sp. | reverse complement strand
CCGGGCTTCCATGAAGCGAGGGCCTCGAGAAGCCCCGGGCGGCAGCCCGGGGACTTCGACGTGCTCAGCGGCGCGGTTGCCGCTCCGCCGGCCGTCGGGATTCGAGGCCGGCAGCCTCCAGGAGCGAGCGGCTGAACAGGCCTGCCTTGGGAGATTCCTCGGGCGGCGGTGCCGTGGCTCCGAGCCGGGCCGGCTCGTAGACAATTTCGAAATCGTGCTTCGCGATCGAGAGCGTGTCGCCAGGATTGAGCCGCTGCTCGGTGATCCGGGACCCGTTTACTTTCGTCCCGTTGCTGCTGCCGAGATCCTTCGCGAACCAATAGCCCTCCACCACGGAAAGCTCGCAGTGCTGCCCCGACACGTTCGGAAAGCGGAGCACGATGTCGCTGCTCTCTCGCCGGCCGACGACGAGTGTTCCCTTGAGGAGGGGGATCGGGTCGCCACCGCCAAGCGGCACGAGCTCGCCAAAATCGGACATGGAAACCTCCTCCAAAACCGCAGACCTCACACCTTCCGAGGACGATATTCCCGGGCCAAGAAATGGTCAAGCCAGGACCCGCTGAGAACGCTCGCCCGACCGGGCCTTGGGCAGGCTGTAGAATGATCGCTGCAGGACAGGAGTGGACCGGGTGACCGCCGGCCCGCCGCGAGGCTCTTCGGGGCCGACGCGGCGGCGCGGGAGGAAAGTCCGGGCTCCAGAGGGCTCGATGGTGGGTAACGCCCACCGGCCGCAAGGTCAGGGAAAGTGCCACAGAAAGCAAACCGCCGGCGGAGTTCGCTCCGCAGGTAAGGGTGAAACGGTGAGGTAAGAGCTCACCAGCAGGCCGGGCGACCGGTCTGGCTCGGCAAACCCCATCGGGAGCAAGGCCAAGCAGGAAGAAGACCGGCGAAGGAACCCCGCGAGGGGGCCTTCGTCGGCACGAGGCGGCCCGTCTCGTCACAGCTTCCGGGTCGGCTGCTGGAGGCGGCGGGCAACCGCCGTCCTAGAGAAATGGTCGCCGCGCCGCGGCCTGTGGGTCGCGGCGGACAGAACCCGGCTTACAGGTCCACTCCTGGCCTGCTTTCTGTCGGCGATCACCGGGGGGGCCGGGAGGGCCGTTCGGTGTTTCCCGAGGTCAGTTCGCGGTGCTCTTGTTCGTCGAGAAGCTTCACCAGCTTCGAGATGCAGAGCGTATTGATGCTCACCCGCAGCTGCTCGGCTTCGGACTTGAGCGTCTCGTGGAGCGAGCGGGGCATGCGAACTGTCACGACCCGCTGGGCCTCCCGGTCGGACGGCTCGTCGCGCTGCTGCGAACGGAGGGCGTCGAGCATCTCCCGGATGCGGGCGTATTGGGGGGAGCACTCGAACCGGAGCAGGGCGTCGGCGTCGCCGAACGTCCGCCGCACGATGCCATCCACCCCCAGTACCTCCCGGAAAAAGACCACCCACTCCGGCTTCATGGCGTAGAGCCGCTCGGCAACCTGGAGAACGGCGGTGGCGGCGTGGCTTCCGGTGGATGCGGTGACGGGGGCTGTCTTGACGGCCATGGATGACTCTCAGTGAGGGACTCAGGGGCTGCTCGGGGCGGGACTCAGGTGCCCGCGACGCCAAACCATGCGGCGGCGGTCAAGCGACAGCATGAAGTGCTTGCAGAGCAACGACTTGCGACGATTTCCCAGAGGCCGACTTCTTTTTAGGCAGGCTTGCCTGGACGGAAGGCACTGGGGTGGCTGCCTAAAAATCAAGCAGGGCCGGCAAGTCGCATCTGCCAGGTGTCCTGTCCGGAATAACCGGAAAAACCGGTGTTCTCGGAAGCCGACCCCCATACAAGCCTCCAGGCGCCAGCCGGGGGATCTC
>CAZXIG010000447.1:0-1837 GCA_964640405.1 uncultured Candidatus Kuenenia sp. | reverse complement strand
GCCGACGCGGTCGCCAAGCGGGCGACCGACATGCACTTCGAACCGAAGACCGGCAAGGATGTCCAGGTCCGCTACCGCATCGACGGCATGATGCAGACGATGCACATCCTCCCCGCCGAAGCCGGACGGGCCATTATCTCGGCGCTCAAGGTGGTCGGCGACATGGACATCGCCGAGAAGCGCCGGCCCCAGGACGGCACGTTCGCCGTGCTCGCCGACGGCCGCAAGTTCGACGTCCGCGCCGCCTCTGGTCCCACGAACTTCGGCGAAAAGATGGCTCTCCGGCTCCTCGACGCCGGTGGCGGCATCGTGAAGGGGGGGCTTGGCGGCCTCGGGATGCGGGATTCGACCGTGCAGGCCCTCCGCGGCATCATCCACCGCGCCCACGGGATGCTGATCGTCTGCGGGCCGACCGGCTCGGGCAAGACGACCACCGTCTACGGAGCCCTGAGCGAAATCGACGTGCTCTCGCGGAACATCGTCACGATCGAGGATCCGATCGAGTATCGGCTCGACAACATCTCCCAGACGGCCGTCAACAACGCCGCTGAACTCACCTTCGCGAAGATCCTGCGCTCGACCCTGCGGCAGGACCCCGACGTGATCCTCGTCGGCGAGGTGCGGGACAAGGAGACGGCCGAGATCGCGATGCAGGCCGCGCTCACCGGGCACTTCGTGTTCACGACGCTCCACGCCAACGACACGGCCACGACGGTCACCCGCCTGCTCGACATCGGCATCGACGCCACGCTCATCCAGTCGGCCGTGACGGCCGTGCTCGCCCAGCGGCTCGTGCGGCTGCTCTGCCCGGAGTGCAAGGAGGCCTACCGTCCGCCGCCCGAACTGCTCCGCCGGCTGGGGCTCCCTGGCGACAAGGTGCCCGTGCTCTACAAGGAGGTCGGCTGCCCCGAGTGCCACGGCACCGGCTTCCGCGGACGGACCGGCGTCTACGAGCTGATGGTGTTCGACACCGCGATCCGCAACCTGCTCGTCGGCCGGCCGTCGATCGAGATGATCCGGGATGTGGCCCGCAAGAACGGCATGCGAACGCTCCTGCGGCAGGCGCTCGTGAAGGCTTGCGAGGGTGTGACGAGCATCAGCGAGGCCGAGCGGGTGACGCAATGACAGCGAAGAGGACACGATGCCCCAGGAACCGATGATCCCGATGCTGCTGGCGACCTCGCACCTGGCGCGGCTGGCCGGCGACCTGTTCGTCGCCATGTCGCTGGCGGGACTCGCGATGTATGGCTGGCAGCACGGCCTGTTTCTGGCGACGGCCGCAGGTCTGCAGCTGCTCGGCTCCTTCGTCGGCGCGCTCGCCTTCGCTCCGGCCGTGTCCGCCGGCCTGGAGGCGCTCGACTGCCCGCCGGCCCAGTCGCTCGGCGTCGCCTATCTGGTCGTTTTCCTGGCAGGGCTCCTGGCCACGCGGCTGGCGATCGGAGCGTTCGTGCCGGAAGGGGCTGTGCGATTCGCCCCACTCATCGACCAAATCGGCGGGGCCTGCCTGGGCGTCATGGCGGGCTTCCTGCTCGCCGGCAGCCTGCTCGTCGGCTGGTCGCTCCTGGCCATGCCCGAGTCGTTCCGCCTCGACGTCGCCAACCTCAAGCTCGACGCCGGCTCCCGGCTGCTCGGGACGTTCGCCCGCTGCGTGGAGGCCGACCCAGCGCGTCGGGCGGAGCTGCTCGGGGGCGATCCGGATGCTGCGCACCGCGGCCTGCTCGACTGCTACCGCGAGTGCGACTGGCGAAAGCAGAACAGCGTCGTGCCACCGGAGCCACCGGCCTCAGGAGACGGTGCCGGCGAGAATCTCGGCGAGGTGGATGGTGCGGGGCCTGCG
>CAZXIG010000446.1:0-1842 GCA_964640405.1 uncultured Candidatus Kuenenia sp. | reverse complement strand
CCGGCTCGCGGGGCGTGGGCAACCCCGACGCCCCGGAGCGGACCACAGCGTCACTCGCTGGCGCGGTGGCGGACGATCTCCCCTTCCGCCATGTAGATCACGTCCTCGGCGATATTCGTCGCCATGTCGGCGATCCGCTCGATGTGCTTGGAAACCGAGTTGATCCGCAGCAGGTTCTCGACGTCTTCGGGGTCGTCCTTGATCCCCTTGAGCACGCGACGGCGGATCTTTTGGCGGTCCATGTCGACCGCGTCGTCCTCCTCCCGCACCTGCCGGGCCAGCGTCGGGTCGCCGTTGACGACCGCGTCGAGGCACTGCTTCACCATCTCCTGGGTCTTCATCGCCATCGTGCGAATCTCCTGCGGCAGCTCGCAGGGCTTGCCGGCGGCCAGCTGCGCCACCCGCTTGGCGATGTTCTTGGCGAGGTCGCCCATCCGCTCGAGGTCGTTGTTGATCTTGAGCACGGCCACCACGAACCGCAGGTCGGCGGCGACGGGCTGGTAGAGGGCGAGCACCTTGAGGCACTCCTCCTCCACCTCCACCTCCATCCGGTCGATCTCCTCGTCGTTGGCCATCACCCGCTGGGCCAGGTGCGCGTCGCGGTTGATGAGGGCCGTGATCGACTTCGAGATCGCCTCCTCGACGAGCGTCCCCACGCGGAGGATCCGCTCCTTGAGCTGCTCGATCTGTCGCTCGATGTGCTTGGTCATGCGGCTTCCCCCGATGCGACTCAGCCGAACCGGCCCGTCACGTAGGCCTCGGTCTCGCGGAGCACGGGCTTGGTGAAGATCTCGGTGGTGGGGCCATATTCGATGAGCCGGCCGAGATACATGAAGGCGGTGTAATCGCTCGTGCGGCTCGCCTGCTGCATGTTGTGGGTGACGATGAGCACCGAGTAGCGGCCCCGCAACTCCTGAATGAGGTCCTCCACCTTGCCGGTGGCGATCGGGTCGAGGGCCGAACAGGGCTCGTCGAGCAGGAGCACCTCGGGCTCGGCGGCGATCGCCCGCGCGATGCAGAGCCGCTGCTGCTGGCCGCCCGAGAGCCCGAGGGCGCTGTCGTGGAGCCGGTCCTTCACCTCGTCCCAAAGGGCCGCGCCCCGCAGGCTCAACTCACAGACCTCGTCGAGCACGGCGCGGCTGTTCTCGCCGTCGATCCGCAGCGAATAGACGACGTTCTCGTAGATGCTCATCGGGAAGGGATTCGGCTTCTGGAACACCATCCCCATCCGCTTCCGCAGTTCGATCACGTCCATGCGGGGGTCGTAGATCGAGTCGCCGGAGAGCCGCATGTCGCCGGTGATCCGCACGTTCTGCACGAGGTCGTTGAGGCGGTTGACGCTGCGCAGGAGCGTCGACTTGCCGCAGCCGCTCGGGCCGACGAGCGCCGTCACCTTGCCGTGCGGCACCGGCATCGTGATCCGGTGGAGCGCCTGCTTCGCCCCATACCAGAGGTTGAACCGGTCGATCTCGAGGACCGGCGTCTCGCGGAGCACGGCCTCGTGCACCTCGGCCGCCACCTCGCCCCCGGCCGCCACGGCGAGCAGGCGGTCGGCCGGCGGATCCACGACGCGGTTCGCGGGCTCGGTCTGTGTCTGCATGGGGTCACGTCTCTTTCAAGTGATTCCTGAAAATCTTACCAGCGCGAGAGGACTTGTGGCCGCATTGCTGTGAAATCAACCGGATCGAACGCACGCCAACTCGCCGAAATCGCCGATCGGGGGCACGTGCTCGCCGCCGGCTCCCTCTGCCCAACTCGGGGTCGACTTGTGAGGGGCTGCCCATGCCCCAGGAGCCGGCGTTGGCGGCAAGCGAAGGCAGGATGCCGAGAGCGCAGCCGCCA
>CAZXIG010000445.1:0-1860 GCA_964640405.1 uncultured Candidatus Kuenenia sp. | reverse complement strand
TCGCCGCCAGCCTGCTCCAGAAGCTCGGTCGCGCCCACGTGCACGACATGGTGGGCGGCTACAAGGCCTGGCTCGCGGCGAAGCTGCCTGCATGAACGCCGCATCGCTTGCTGCCGGGGCGATCGTCGGCCTGTCGCTCGGCCTCACCGGCGGCGGCGGCGCGATCTTCGCGGTGCCGCTGCTCGTCTACTGGATCGGCGTCGATCCGCGGACGGCCGTGAGCATCTCGCTCGTCACGGTGACGGCGACGGCCCTCGTCGGTGCGATCGAGCGGCGGTGGTACGGCCAGGTCGAACTCCGCACCGGCGTACTCTTCGCCGCTGCCGGGATGCTGACCGCTCCGGCCGGCGGCTGGCTCGGCGACCGCCTCCCTCCCCAGGCGCTGCTGACGTGCTTCGCGATCCTGATGCTCGTGATCGCCGGGCGGATGTGGCGCAAGGCGGCCGATCGGTCGGAGCGGGCCGCGGCCTGCGTCTTCGCCTCGGGCGTCGGCCCGACGTGCAGCCGCGACGCGGAGGGCCGGCTGCGGATGACGACCAGGTGCTTCGTGCTGCTCACGATCGTGGGGCTCGCGGTCGGGCTGCTCTCCGGCCTGTTCGGTGTCGGCGGCGGGTTTTTGATCGTGCCGGCGCTCGTGGCCTTCGCCACGATGGACGTCTTCCGCGCCGTCGGCACGTCGCTCTTCGTGATGACGCTCGTCGGCGGATCCGCCGTCACATCCCAGCTTGCGAGCGGCCGCGCCATCCCACCCGACATCGTGGCCGGGTTCGTCGCCGGCAGCGTGCCGGCCCTCTTCGCGGGCTCCTGGCTCGGCCGGCGGCTCGGCGGTCCGACGCTCGCCCGCGTCTTCGCCGTGGCGATCGTCCTCGTCGCGGCCTTCATCATCTTCAAGACCCTGTCGGGCACCTGAGCCCGAGTTCATTCCCCATGACGCAAAGGACACTCTTCATGAACCACCGCATCCAGTTCGTCCATCGCGCGGGCCTCGCCCTGCTGCTCACCGCGGCGGCGGCCGCGTCGTCTTCCGCAGCCGAGTCCACCGCTGCGCCGGCGCTTCAGTTTCCGAAGATCGAGAAGTACGGATCCGTCGTGGCCCTGCCGACGGCCGAGGAGCGGCCACGGGCAGGCGGCCGGGTGGTGTTCGACACCACGGCGGCGGCCCCCGCGGGCAAGCCGAATCGCGGCCTGGAGAGCGCCGCCCGGCTGGTGAACATCTACGAACTGGAGCAGATGACGGCCGATCGCCCGAAGATCGCGGTGATCCTGCACTTCAACGCCACGGCCGCGGCCCTCACCGATGCGGCCCATGCCAAGACGGCGTCCGGGGGCGTGAACCCGAATCGTGAGTTGGTCGAGAAGCTGCTCGCCAATGGCGTGGAAGTATGGGTGTGCGGCCAGTCGGTGATCCGCGGCGGGAATGCCGTGGCGGACGTGCTGCCCGGCATCCACATCGCCCATTCGGCGATGATCTTCAACCTCAACCGCCAGACCGACGGCTGGGCCACGATCGGGGTGTATTGACGTCGGAACGCGCTCATCGTGGTGGTAGAATCCGAGGTATGGATTCCACTACGCGAGACGAAATGTTCGGGGCTATTCGTGAGGCCACTGTCTCCTTCTATGGCGAGCGGCTCGTGGCGCTCGCCATTTTCGGATCGTGGGCCCGCGGTGCAGCTACGCCCGCGTCCGATCTCGACCTCCTCGTCGTCGCCGAGCCGCTGCCGCCCAGTCGGATGAAGCGGGTGCGTGAGTTCCGGCCCGTGGCCGATGCCACCCGGGCCGTGCGATCTCGCGTCTGGTCGACGGAGGGGCCCGAGATCGAGCTCGCCCCGGTGTTCAAGACTCCCGAAGAGCTCGCCG
>CAZXIG010000444.1:0-1883 GCA_964640405.1 uncultured Candidatus Kuenenia sp. | reverse complement strand
CCGAAAAGAACACCGTCGCCTTGTCATCGTGCCGTGCTGAGCTCGAGATCCCGCACTCCGATGAATGTTGTTTCGAGCTCGGCAGCCTGCGCATCCGGCAAGCAGGCCTCGATAGCCTCGGCGATGTTTGACATCGCGTCGTCGAGTGTTTCGCCATAGCTGCGGCAGCCTTCCAGCACCGGGCAGGTGACGATGAAGACACCATTGGAGTCTTGTTCGATGATGATCGGAAAATGACGACGCATGTTAGAGGCTCGAGGGTGACGTGGGCCGAAGAGGGATCCCCGGGCTACCGCCCGGGGCTTTCTGGAGATGACGCGATTCCATTAGGCGGCTGCCAAGCGGGTGGCGAGGCGGTCGATGCACGCGGGCCAGGTGAAAGCGGCAGCACGGGCTTTGCCGCGGGTGATCCACGCGGCGCGGGTAGCGGCCGACGTGCGCAGGGACTCGATGGCGGCGAGAATGGCCGGCGGTGAGTCGGCGTCGACCGCGATCGCGGCGTCGCCGGCGGTTTCCGGGACGGCCGTCGAGCGGCAGGCGATCACCGGCAGCCCCGCGGCCATCGCCTCGAGGGCCACCATGCCGAACGACTCGACGTTTGGCAGATACAAGAGGGCGAGATAGCCGGGCATCGCAGCAGCGAGCTGCTCCGTGGGCACGTAGCCAAGCCGGCGGATGTTGGGCCGGGCGGCCGCGGCGGCCACGTAGCGGGCGTCGTCGAAGGTTCCCGCGATGTCGATCGTGACCGAGGGGAGGGCGGACTGCAGAAGGTCGGCTGCAGCGAGCACGTGCGCGGCACCGTCCCAGTCGTTGAGGCCTCCCACGACGAGCAGCCGGTCGGGATCGTGACGCGTTACAGGCTGATCGCCGGCCGCAAAGAAGCAGTCGTCCACACCGTTGCCCACGACCAGCGAACGCCGCGGGTCGAGGCCGAACCGGTCGATGAGGAAGGTTTCCAGATAGGCGGAGACGGAGATCACGAGATCAGCCTGGCTGCACACCTGCCGGAGGAACCACGACATCCGCGCCCGCTCGAACCGGGCCCACGCGGAGTGATAGCCCGGATACGAGGGCTCGAAGTACGTGGCCCCGTGGATCGTCACCGCCGTGCGGGCATGCCGGGCAGGCGCCCAGAGTTCCTGCGGCGACCAAACCCAGTCGACGCCGGGACAATACCGATCGATCGCCGGCCACCGACTCACGGCCCAGAGCATGCGGGCCGTGCGGTTGGAGAAGGGGAGCGGATCGGCCGGTAGGCCCACGAGACTGCTCGCGGCCGGAATCGAGGCTGCCGCGCCCGCAAGCTGCTGCCGAGGAGCCAGCACCGAAACGGAGAAGCCGTCGCGGGCCGCAAGACCGCGAACCATTCGCGCGATGTGCTTGTCTACGCCCGTCGGCTGCCGCGTGGTGTAGCGGAGATCGACGTAGGCGGCGACGCGGATCGGATGGCGCATTCATGCGGGCCGTCGAGAGGGGCGAGAACAGGCAGCGGCGGCCGCATGTGGGCCGGCGGTGGGAACGGGCAGCGGCGGGATCCGGACGGCGCTGATGAGGCTTACCTGCTTCACTGCAAGGCGCGAGGCATCCTTCGGAGTGGGGGGCGCGCCAGAGTGGACTCCGTTCCCGTGGGTGGTCACGGAGCGGCCGGTATGAGTGGTCGTTCCCAACTCCGCCGAGTATACGATTTTGTAAGGCAGTTTCCCGTGGGCGGCGATTTTCCGCAGCCCAACGCGAAATTCCATGAAGCCCCCTGCGGGAGCAGGGGGATCAATGCGGCATCCATCCCGAAAACCCCGGCCCGTTCCGAAGCCACCCGCATCATCCCCCGGCTCGCGCCCCCGCCCATAAAAGCCCCCATGCGCAAGCAGGGGGATAATGCGGCA
>CAZXIG010000443.1:0-1916 GCA_964640405.1 uncultured Candidatus Kuenenia sp. | reverse complement strand
AGTCCTGACACCTTTTTTGTCACGTGGAAAAGAGCCGCAGGCCGGCCCAGACGGCGGCGAATGCGGCCGCATTGGAGCCCACGATGTAGGCTAGGGCCGGCATCGTGCGGCCCGCCTCCAGCATCTCGACGGACTGGAAGGCGAACGACGAGTAGGTCGTGAACCCGCCCAGCAGGCCGACGAGCAGGATCGTTTCTTGGGCGGTCGAGAGCAGGCCCCGCGAACGCGTGAGGGCGAAAATCGCCCCGAAGGCGAACGATCCGATCACGTTGACTGCCAGGGTGCCCCAGGGGAATGCGGGGCCGACGAGGCGATATGACACGGCGTTCACGCCGGCGCGGAGCAGCGTGCCGGCCGCACCGGCGGCGGCGAGCCAGAGGGCGTTGGTAGGCGACATCGCGCAAGCGACTCCGAGAGCGGGGGATCTCCGATGCAGTCTGTCATTCCGGCCCGCCACGGCCAACGGCGGCGGCGATTGACCCGGGGCCGGCGCCGCTCTATTTTTGAGTGCTCAAAAAGAAAGGTTTGATACACCAAAACCTCGGTTTTGAGGACTCAAATGACCGGCATCGCCGTCTCTGCGCCGCGGCCCCGTGGCTTCAGTCTCGTGGAACTGCTCGTGGTGATCGCGATCATCGGGACCTTGATAGGACTGCTGCTGCCTGCCGTGCAGTCGGCCCGGGAGGCGGCCCGGCGGAGCGGCTGCAGCGTGAACCTGCGGCAATTGGGCCTGGCGATCCTGGGGCATGAATCCGCGCGGCGCCAGCTTCCGGCAGGCTATGTCACGGAGCCGAGCCGGTCGCCGGTTGACCCCGCGTCCCGGGACAGGCCCCCGGGGACGGGCTGGGGGCTGCTGATCGCCCCGTACCTCGAAGAGACGGCCCTCGCCAACCGCTATCGTTCCGCAGCCGGGACCGGCATCGGGGCAAGTGAGAACCGCTCGGTGGTGTCGGAGTCGCCGGCGATCTTCCGCTGCCCGTCCGATGGCGGGCCGCGCACGCCCTTCGCGGTGCTCGACGAGGCGGGCAGCCCTCATCCCAGCGGTGCGGTTCTCGGCCGGTCGAGCTACGTGGCCAATGCCGGTCACGCCGAGCCCTGGTCAGAGCCGCTCGAATCATGGGAGGGGAGGGCCAACGGCCCGCTGTACCGCAACAGCTGGCTGCGGGTTTCCAGGGTCAGCGACGGGATGTCGAAGACCGTCTTCCTCGGCGAGCACTCGCAGCGGCTGTCGCAGAAGGCGTGGGCGGGCACGCTGCCCGGCGCCGCGAGCCATCCGGCGGAAGCGTTCGTGGCGCTCACTGGCTCCGAGCCCGACGGAGCCGCCACGCTCCTGCTCGTCCACAGCGGACCGGCCGACGGCGAGGCCGAGGTCATCCATCCGCCCAACGACCCGATGGCCCACGTCTGCCAGATGTTTTCGGACCACAGCGGCGGCTGCAATGTGGCCTTCGGCGATGGAGCCGTGCGGTTCATCGCGGAGTCGATCAACCTGAATGTCTGGGCCGCGATGTCGAGCATCGCTGGCGGCGAGGCGGTGGTGAGTGATGTCCCTTGAATCGTCAGGAATGCGGCGATCTCGGCGATCTCGGCGCACGAGGCGGCACGTCGCCCGTGGCCTTCCGCTGGCGCTCGTGCTCGTCGCGACGATTGCCGTAGCCGGCTGCCGCCCGCGGGCCCCGCAGATCGACTTCGCCAACCGGCGCTACTCGGCCGCCCTGCGGACGGCGGCCAACACCAAGAGCCTCGAGCGGCTGGGGCGGACGAAGGCCCTCATCGCTCGCGACCGAGCTGCCGGCACGATCGGCTCGGACGAGTATGAGTGGTACGCGGAGATCATCGCCCTGGCGGAGGCGGGCCGTTGGGCCGACGCGGAACGGCGGGCGATCGACTTCCGCCGCGATCAGCGTCGCTGACAT
>CAZXIG010000442.1:0-1921 GCA_964640405.1 uncultured Candidatus Kuenenia sp. | reverse complement strand
CTGAACCGCTGCTTCTGGCTCGTGCGCTGGTTGATGTAGGCCTCGCCCTTCTTCAGCGTGCCCTGGTAGATCCGCATGAAGGTGAGCTGGCCGAAGGGATCGTCGACGATCTTGAAGGCCATCGCCACGAGCGGCTTCTTGGGATCGGCGTCGAGGTCGAACTTCTCGTCGGGGTTCGTCCAGTTCTTGGCGATCACCTTCCGCTCGAGCGGGTTCGGCAGGTAGCGGACCACCGCGTCGAGCAGCGGCTGGACACCCTTGTTCTTGTAGGCCGAGCCGCAGAAGACGGGCGTGATGCTCTGGGCATGCACCGCGGCCTTCGTCACGGCGTGGATCTCGTCTTCCGTGGGCACCTCCTCCGAGAGGAGCTTTTCCATCAGCGAATCGGAATACATGGCGAGGTCTTCGAGCAGCTTGTGCCGGGCCTCGGTGGCCTTCTCCTTGTAGTCGGCCGGGATCTCCTCCTCGCGGACGTGCTCGCCGTTGTCGCCGTCGAAGTAGATCGCCTTCATGCGGACGAGGTCGATCACGCCCTGGAGCTTGTCTTCCTTGCCGATCGGGATCTGGTAGGGGATCGCGTGGCAGCCGAGCTTGTCCTTGAGCTGGCCGACGACGCGGTCGAAATTCGCGCCGGTGCGGTCCATCTTGTTGACGAACGCCAGCCGCGGCACCTTGTACCGCTTCATCTGCCGGTCCACCGTCATCGACTGGCTCTGCACGCCGCCCACGGAGCAGAGCACGAGGATCGCGCCGTCGAGCACGCGGAGGCTGCGCTCCACCTCGACCGTGAAGTCGACGTGGCCCGGGGTGTCGATGAGGTTGATCGCGCAATCGCCCCACTTCACGCTCGTGGCGGCCGAGGTGATCGTGATGCCGCGCTCCCGCTCGAGGTCCATGTAGTCCATGGTCGCCCCGTCGCCGCCGCCCTTCACTTCCTGGATCCGGTGGATTCGCCCGGCGTAATAAAGGATTCGCTCCGAGAGCGTCGTCTTGCCGGAGTCGATGTGGGCGCTGATGCCCATGTTGCGAAGCTTGGTCAGATCCATGGCGGAAAACACCTGAACGGGAGGGGAACTGTGGAGAGGGACTGTGCCGGGAAAACGAACGGGCCGGGAAAACGAACCGGGGGGACGGCCGCCGGGTGGGGCCGCGCCTGGGGGCGCGACAGGATTCTGGGCAGCCCACTGGAATATACTCGCCGCTCCATGAACGCGACAGACGAGCCTGTGTCGGCCGGAGAAGATGATTTTGGGCCCGCGCGGCCCTGGTTTGCCTGCGTGGCGCCGCTGGCGGCCTATCTCTGGCTCGGGCTGCTCGAGCCGGGGGCGGAGGGGGGCGGAGTTCTCGGCAGCCTCGGCATCACGCCCGCGGCCTACCCCGCCATCTATGCCCTGCGGATCGCCGTCACCGCGGCCGTGATCGCGGCCGCCTGGCCGAGCCTCCGCCGCTGGCTGGGCCGGCCCACGTGGTGGCCGCCGCTGCTAGGGATCGCGCTGGTCGTGCCCTGGATCGTGCTGGCGACGCTCCAGCGGGAGGCGGGCTGGGCGGGGGGCGCGGGCGAGCGGGCGGCGTTCGATCCCTTCGCGGCGTTCGGCGCCGGCACGCCGCTGGCCTGGGGGTTTTTGCTACTGCGGTTCTTCGGGCTCGCGGCGATCGTGCCGCTGGCCGAGGAGGTGTTTCTGCGGGGGTTCCTCATGCGGTTCGTCGTGCGCGAGGAATTCTGGAAGGTGCCGTTCGGCACGCTCACTGCAGCGGCCGCGGGGGCGTGTGCCCTCTATGCGGCGGCGAGTCACCCGGCGGAAGTGGTGGCGGCGGTCGGGTGGTTTGCGGTGGTGAGCGGGATCGCGGCCGCCACGCGGAAGCCGATCGATTGCGTGCTCGCCCATGCGGGCACGAATCTCGCGCTCGGGGCGTACGTCGT
>CAZXIG010000441.1:0-1932 GCA_964640405.1 uncultured Candidatus Kuenenia sp. | reverse complement strand
CGAATGTCGCGGCAGCGTCGGCCCGCTTGCCGTCGAGGGTTTGCGTGAGTCCGAGCTCGAAGAGCACCCGGTCGGCCGCCGGGAACTGCGGATGGTCTTTCAGGAGCGCACGAAACGCGGCGCCGGCCTGGGCATACTTTTGCTCCCCGGCGAGGCAGAGCCCCTCGAGGAGGCGGGCCTCGGCGGCGGATGCGGCATCGACCTCGAGCTTCTTCTCGCGGGCGGCGGTGAGCAGCCGCTGGGCGTCGGCGAGTCCGCCCGCGAAGTCGCCCGTCCGCTGACGGGCATCGCTCCGCGCAAGGAGTGCCGCCGCCACTGCGGGCGACTGCGGATGCTTTTCGATCACGTCCGTCCAGGCGGTGGTCGCCTCGGGCAGTTTTTTCTGCGCCTCGTAGCACCAGCCGGTCGCGAGCAGGGCCCACGCGGCTCGGGACCCCTGCGGCGCCGCCGCGACAGACTTCGCGAAGGCCTCGACCGCTGCCTCATGCTTGCCGGCATCCTGCCGCAGCTGGCCCACGCGATACCACGCCACGTCGGCATGGCTTCCGGTCGGGTATTCCGCGACCAGTTTCTCCGCGAGCGCGAGGGCCGCAGACTTGTCACCTTGTTCCCGCAGGCTGCGGACGGCGAGCAGCAGCCAGTCGGGCCGGCGATCCGAGTTCGGGTGGGTGGCGGCAAGTTCCTGAAACGCCTTGGCGGCGTCGGCATGCCTGCCGAGAGCGACGAGTGCCTCGGCCCGGTCAGCCGCAAGGTCGAGGAGCACGTCGGGAGAGATGTCGGTGCGGCCTTTGGCTGCCGCGAGTGCCTTGGCGACGCGGTCGACCGCCCGCTGCGGTGCTTTGGCCTCGAGGTCGAGTCGAGCTAGCCGATGGGCCGCCTCGAAAGCCTCCGCACCGGTCGTGGCGGCAGCCTTTTCGAGCAATGGCTTTGCATCGGTGGGCCGACCGGCTTCAAGAAACCCGCGGCCGCCGACGAGGGCAGCCCGCGCGGCCAGCGGCGACGTGGGATGCTTCGCCACGAGTTGGGCGAACGCATCCGCGGCCCCGTTCCACTGCTTCTGGTTCCACCGCGCCGTGCCCAGCCGGTCGAGCGCCTCGGCCTGCCGCGGGCCCGCGGCGGCGGCGACGGGCTCGAGCACCTGCTGCGCTGCGGCCGGCTGGCCCGCGGCGAGCGCGAGGTCGGCCCGCCAGATCGCCACGTCGGCCGCCAGTGCATGCGATGGAAACTCCTTCGCGAATCTCGCGAGCGTGAGGGCCGCCTGATCTTTCTTGCCTGCCTGCGTCTCGCCGATGCCGAGTGCATAGAGCACGTCGGGCAGCCGGGGCGACGTCGGGTGCTCCGCGACGAACCGTTGCCACGCGGCGAGCGCTGCTTCTCGCTGACCCGACTGCCAAAGCGCCTCGCCGAGCAGGTGCTGGGCCTCGGCCGCCTGCGGCTGCTTTGCCGCCGCCGCGAGGAACTCCTCGAGCGTCTTCGCCGCCTCGGCCCACTGCGACTGCTTGATCCGGCAGAGTCCCAGGTAGTAGCGGGCGGTCGTTGCCAGCGGATCCTGCGGATGCGCCGCGATCAAGGCCTGCCACTCCTCCGCCGCGAGATCCCAGGCCTCACGGTTCTGCAACGCGGCGGCTGCGGCGTAGGCCGTCTTCGCCGTCTCACTCGACACAGGTGGCCCGTCGGCCCGCGTGAGCGAGGCTACAAAGAGCAGGCAGCCGCAGATCGCGGCGATCAAGGGGCGGCGGGCGGGCATCGGGCGGGCCTCCACGAACCGCAATGTACCGGCTGGCGGACGGCGACGCGATAATGATTTGGCTGCGCGTGGCGGGCTGGCTTTTTGATCGATCCTTTGTCCGGTGGGTCGGGGCTGCCCACGCCCCGAGACCCGGACGTTCGCTTCGGACATCCTGTCCTCCGCTCACTCGATGCTGCCTGCGC
>CAZXIG010000440.1:0-1938 GCA_964640405.1 uncultured Candidatus Kuenenia sp. | reverse complement strand
TGATCGCCCGCGTGGGCCGCCCCACGCTCGTGCTCTCGCACAACAAGACGCTCGCGGCCCAGCTCTACGCGGAGTTTCGCGACTTCTTCCCGCACAACGCCGTCCACTACTTCGTCAGCTACTACGACTACTATCAGCCTGAGGCCTACATCCCGCAACGGGACATCTACATCGAGAAGGACGCCGCGATCAACAAGGAGATCGACCGGCTGCGGCTCGCGGCGACCAGCGCCCTCGTGAGCCGCCGCGACGTGATCGTGGTGGCGAGCGTGTCATGCATCTACGGCCTCGGCTCGCCGGAGGACTACCGGGCGATGGTCGTGCGGCTCGCCACCGGCATGACCCTCACCCGCGACCAGCTGCTGGAGCGGCTCGTCTCGGTCCACTACGAGCGGACCGACATCGCCCTCGACCGCGGGAAGTTTCGCGTCCGCGGCGACTCGATCGACATCTGGCCCCCGTACGACGAGCTGGCCTGCCGCGTCGAATTCTGGGGCGACACGGTCGAGTCGATCGCGATCGTCCACCCCACGAGCGGCGAGGTGGCGGCAAAGAAGGACGAGATGTACTTCTACCCGGCCCGCCACTTCGTGATGCCGGAGGATCGGATCAAGGCGGCGGTGGGGTCGATCAAGGCGGAGCTCGAGCAGCGGCTCGAGGAGCTCAAGAGCCAGGGCAAGCTGCTCGAGGCCCAGCGGCTCAATGCCCGCACGCGGTTCGACATCGAGATGCTGCTGGAGGCGGGGTTCTGCCCCGGCATCGAGAACTACTCGCGGCCCCTCTCCGGCCGGCCGCCGGGCAGCACGCCGGGCACGCTGTTCAACTACTTTCCCGACGACTTCCTGTTCTTCGTCGACGAGTCGCACGTCACGGTGCCGCAGGTGCGGGGGATGTATGCCGGCGACAAGGCCCGCAAGACGACGCTCGTGGAGCACGGCTTCCGGCTGCCGAGCGCCCTCGACAATCGGCCGCTGATGTTCGACGAGTGGGAGAAGCGGCTCCACCAGACCGTGTTCGTGTCGGCCACGCCCGGCCCCTGGGAACTCGCGCGGACCGGCGGCGAGGTGGTGGAGCAGGTGATCCGGCCGACGGGCCTGCTCGATCCGCTCATCGAGATCGTGCCGGCGAAGCAGCAGGTGGTGCACCTGGCCGGCGAGATCGACAAGGTCGTGGCGGCCGACCAGCGGGTGCTCGTCACCACGCTCACGAAGAAGCTCGCGGAGGATCTCACCGCCTACTTCCAGGAGCGGAAGGTGCGCTGCCGCTGGCTGCACAGCGAGCTCGACGCGTTCGAGCGGGTGGAACTGCTCAAGGATCTCCGCGAGGGGAAGTTCGACGTGCTCGTCGGCGTGAACCTGCTCCGCGAGGGGCTCGACCTGCCCGAGGTGTCGCTCGTGGCGATCCTCGACGCCGACAAGGAGGGCTTCCTGCGGAGCGAGACCTCGCTCATGCAGACGATCGGCCGCTCGGCCCGCAACGTGGATGCCCGCGTGATTCTCTACGCCGACACGGTGACCGAGTCGATGCAGCAGGCCGTGGACGAGACGCGGCGGCGGCGGGCGCTGCAGGAGGAATACAACCGCGTGCACGGCATCACGCCGGAGACCGTCCGCAAGGAGATTCGGGCCGGCATCCAGGCGGAGTCGGCCTCACGCGCCGTGGCCTTCGAGGCGGTGGGGCAGGGAGACGAGGCCCGGCGGCGAAACACCGAGCTGCTCGAGCAACTCGAGGCCGACATGATGCAGGCCGCGGCGGAACTCGACTTCGAGCGGGCCGCGCGTCTCCGCGACGAGATCGCCGCCCTCCGGGACGGACGCCCCCGTGCCGCCGGCGGTCAGAAGGGCAAGGGCCGCCGCGGCCCGTTCCCGGGCCGGATTCCGCGGCCCAACCGCTGAGCCGGTCCCGGCTCGCGCTTGCGCATAAAAGCCCCCATGCGCA
>CAZXIG010000439.1:0-1967 GCA_964640405.1 uncultured Candidatus Kuenenia sp. | reverse complement strand
CTGGAGCCGAGCCTTGGCGCGGGACTTGCTGCACTTATGCTTCCCGCGGGTCATGCCCGCCCACCGCCCCGCCCCACCTGGACCCTCTCCGTGGCCACCGACGACCTGCTCCGCCGTGACGTTCGCCTGCTCGACGACCTCCTCGGCGACGTGCTTCGCCGGCTCGCCGGCCCTGAGGCCCTCGCCCTCGTCGCGGAGATCCGGAAGCTCGCCCACGAACGCCGCGCCGGGAACCATGAGGCGGAACGGCTGCTCGCCGCCCGCATCGAAGGGCTCTCGGAAGATCAAGCGCAGCTCGTCGCCCGCGCCTTCGGCATGTTCTTCGACCTCGTGAACATCGCCGAGGATCGGCAGCGGGTACGGGTGCTCCGCGACCGCGAGCGGCTCCGGCACCCGCAGCCGCTCGGAGAGTCACTCGCCGCCGGCATCGCCGAACTGAAGTCGCTCGGCTTCTCACCGGCCGACGTGCAGGCCGCGCTCGACCGGCTCTCCATCGAACTCGTGTTCACCGCCCACCCGAGCGAGGCCAAGCGACGGTCGATCCGCGCGAAGCTCCGCCGCATGCGGCACGCCCTCCGCGAGCTCGACCGCGACGACCTCTTGCCTCGCGAGCGGGCCCAGCTCGAGGCCGACATCACGAGCGAGCTCTCGGTGATCTGGGAGACCGACTTCATCCGGCCGACGCGGCCCAGCGTGCTCGACGAGGTTGATCGCGGGCTCTCGCTCATGCCGCGGCTCTGGGAGGCCGTGCCGCAGGTGCACGCGGCCTTGCGACAGGGCCTGGCGGCTTCCTATCCGGGCGAAGCCTTTCGGCTGCCCGCGTTTCTGCGGTTCGGCTTCTGGATGGGGGGCGACCGCGACGGCAACCCGTTCGTCACGACCGACGTCACGGCCGAGACGCTCCTGCGGCTGCGACGGGCCGCGATCGACCAGCATCTCGCCTGGTGCGACCGCTGCCACGACCTGCTCACGATCTCCCTCGCCAAGGCCCACGGCGCCGACCCGATGGCCGAGCGGCTGGCGGCCTTGAAGGCTGAAATGCCCGATCTCGCCACGGCCCTCGCCCGCTACGCTCCGCACGAGATCTACCGCAACTGGGTCGGCATGATCCGCTTCCGGCTCGAGCGGGCGCGGGCGCTCACGCTCGAGGCGGGCTGCCCGGCCCCCGCCGGCGGCTATCGCGACGCGGCCGAACTCGAGGCCGACGTCGCCCTGCTCGTCGACTGCCTCGGCCGCGACGTGCGGCTCACCGACGACGCGCCGCCGCGGCACTGGCTCGACCTCGTCCGCACGTTCGGCCTCCACATGACCTGCCTCGACGTCCGTCAGGATGCCCGCGCCTATCGCGACATCATGGCCGAGATCCTGGCTGCGGCCGGAGTCGTGCCGAAGCCGGAGTCCTACCTCGATCTCGACGATATCGGTCGGGCGCGACTGCTCGTGGGCTCGCTCGGCACGGCGACCGACGTTCCGCGCGACCGCCTGCAACCGCTGGCCGCCGATACCCTCGCCCTCTTCGAGCTGCTCCACGCGGCGGTCGTACGCTTCGGGCCGGCGAGCGTGGGCTGTGCGATCGTGAGCCTCACCCGCTGCCCGGCTGACGTGCTCTCCGTGCTCTGGCTGTGGCGGTGGGCCCAGGGGCGGGCGCGGGCCCGCGGCGAGGCGATCGCGGTGACCGACATCGCGATCGTGCCGCTCTTCGAGAAGATCCACGATCTCGCCCATGCCGATGAGACGCTCGCGGCGATCCTCGACGAGCCGCGGTATCGCGAGCACCTCGCCGGCCGCGGCGACCGGCAGGTGGTGATGGTCGGCTACTCCGACAGCACGAAGGACGGCGGCTACCTCGCCGCCTGCTGCGGCCTCCAGGCCGCGCAGGAAAAGCTCCACGTCGCCGCCGAAGCCCGCGGCGTGAAGCTCACCTTCTTCCACGGCCGCGGCGGCTCGCTCGGCCGCGGCGGCGGGCC
>CAZXIG010000438.1:0-1980 GCA_964640405.1 uncultured Candidatus Kuenenia sp. | reverse complement strand
CCGAATCATCCCCCGGCTCGCGCCTGGGGGCTTGTATGGCAGAGCCGAATCATCCCCCGGCTCGCGGTCGGGCTTGCGCCCGACATCCCCCGGCTCGCGCCAGGGGGCTTCCTTTCGTCTTTCCCAATAACGGCCCCGCCACTCCCGGCTACCGGCTGCCGGGCATTACGTGCAGCAGCGTCGCCGGGCCGTCGGGAGCCGGGGCGGCCCGCAGCCGTTGCCGCGGGAGCGCCGCGGGCAGCAGCACGCACGCGCCGCGGTGGAGCGGCGGCAGCCCCCACTCGTCATCCAGCCTCACCTCGCCGCCGAGCACGGCCAGGAAATGAAACGCGTCATCCCCTCCCGCCTGCCATTCGCCCGCCGGCACGACCTCGTCGAACGTGAAGTAGTCGCAGTTCACGAGCCGCCGCACGGCGGGGTCGGCGGTAGCGACCGGCTGCACGGGATCCACCGGACCGAAGCGGGTCACGGCGTCGAGCCCCGCCTCGATGTGGAGCGGCCGCGGCTTGCCGTCGGGCCCGACGCGGTTCCAGTCGAAGAGCCGGTAGGTCACGTCGCTGGCCTGCTGGATCTCGGCCACGAGGAGCCCCGCACCGATGGCGTGCACGGTGCCGGCGGGGATGAACACGCAGTCGCCGCGGCGCGGCTCGAAGGCGTGCAGCACGTCGGCGCAGCCCCCCGCGCGGATCGCGGCTTCGAGGTCACCGCGGCCGACGCCTTCCCGCAGGCCGGCATAGATCAGGCTTCCGGGCGCGGCATCGACCACGTACCACGCCTCCGTCTTGCCGAGATCGGGGGGCACGAGCCGCGCGGCCCGGGCGTCGTCGGGATGCACCTGCACCGACAGATCCCGCTGGGCATCGAGAAACTTGAACAACAGCGGAAACGATTCGTGGTGGCCACGTCGCCCGAGCAGATCGCCGCCCTGCTCGCGGACGAGCGCGCCCAGCGTGGTGCCCGCGAGCGGGCCATGGGCCACGACGCTCTGGTCGGCGGCGTGATCGACGAGCTCCCACGACTCGGCGAAGTCGTCTCCCGGCGGCAGATCGCGGCCGAGCGCCGTGGTGAACCGCCGGCCACCCCACAGGTAGCGACGATAGAGGGGCGCGAAAACCAGCGGCGGCAGACTGCGCGGCGACCCTTTCATGTGCTGCTTCATGCCCCCGCGAAGCCTTCGAGGATCCGGCCGATCCAGAAGCAGCAGACCGCCGCCACGAGCAGCATCAGCATCTGCCCGAGCGTGATCCGATGGTTGAGCTCGAGGATGATCGCGAAGGCGGGAATCCCCAGGCCCAGCAGCTGCCCGAACCGACCGATGGCTCTCATGGCCGGGATTGTAGCGACAGCTTGCCGATCGGCCCGCCCCCGTAATACTGCGGGCATCGGCGGCGGCCCGAATTCCCGGTCGCCGCCCGATCCACGAGCCTCAATCACAAGCCTCTATCAGGAGATTTACGCATGGGTCGGCATGGCGCGGTGACGTTCAAGGGCAATCCGCTGACGCTGGTGGGCGACGAGGTGAAGGTGGGCGGCCCGGCTCCCGACTTCGATCTCTGCGCCTACGAGTCGGGCTCGATGAACCACATCCGCAAGGCCGACCTGCTCGGCAAGCCGGCGTTCATCAGCGTGGTGCCCTCGCTCGACACGCCCGTCTGCCAGGTGCAGACGAAGACGTTCAACAAGCGGCTCGCCGCGCTCGGCGACAAGGTCTCCGCCCTCACCGTGAGCCTCGACCTCCCCTTCGCGATGAACCGCTTCTGCGGCGCCGAGGACATCAAGGCGATGCGCAGCGGCAGCGACTACATGGATCGCACCTTCGGCAAGAACTGGGGCGTGCTGATCGACGAGCTGAAGATCCTGGCCCGCGCCGTGTTCGTGCTCGACGCCCAGGGCGTGGTCCGCTACGCCCAGGTGGTGAAGGAAGTCGCCAGCGAACCCGACTACGACGCCGCCCTCTCGGCCCTCGAAAAGCTGGCGTAG
>CAZXIG010000437.1:0-1984 GCA_964640405.1 uncultured Candidatus Kuenenia sp. | reverse complement strand
CCCACGGCATCCACTTCGACAACTACCGCGAGATGTGGACCTACCGGCAGTGGGTCGTGGACGCCTTCAATCGCAATCTGCCGTTCGACCAGTTCACGATCCTGCAGCTCGCCGGCGACCTTTTGGCCAAGGAGGCCGGGGGAACTCCCGACGACGTCCTCGATCGGCAGATCGCCAGCGGCTTCAACCGCTGCAACATGACGACCAACGAGGGAGGGATCATCGACGAGGAATATCTCGTCCTCTACGCACGTGACCGCACGGAGACGACGGCGGCGGTGTGGCTGGGCCTCACGGCCGGCTGCGCGGTCTGCCACAACCACAAGTTCGATCCCTTCTCGCAGAAGGAGTTCTACGAGCTCGCGGCGTTCTTCAACAACACGACGCAGGTCGCCAAGGACGGCAACATCCACGACACGCCGCCGATCGTGGTGGTGCCCAAGGCCGAAGATCGTCAGCGGTTCACGGCGCTCGAGAAGGAACTGGCCGCCGGCCGCAAGGTGGTCGAGGATCGCAAGCAGGCGGCCCGCCCGGAATTCGACGCCTGGATCAAAACCGCGACGCCCGACGTGGCGGCCAAGGCCGCACCGCAGGATACGCCGCTCTTGGAGCTCGACCTGCTTGAAGGCGAGGGCACGAAGACGCGGGCCCGCCTCGTGGGCAAGGACACCGACCTGCCGCTTACCACGACGACGAAGTGGCAGGCGGGGCCGAGCGGAGCGGGGGCGCTCCTGCTCGACGGTCGGGCCGCGGAGCTGCCCACCGTCGGCGACTTCGAGCACGACCAGCCGTTCAGCGCCACCTTCTGGCTGCGGCCGCCGGCCAACGACACGTCGTACGCCGTGATCGCCCGGATGGACGAGGCCAACGCCTATCGCGGCTGGGACGTCTGGGTGCAGGGTCGCCGCGTCGGCATGCACCTCGTCCACTCCTATCCCGCCGATGCGATCAAGGTCGTCTCGTCGGCTCAGCTCAAGGCCGATGCCTGGACGCTCGTGTCGGTGACCTACGACGGCTCCGGCAAGGCCGAGGGCGTGAAGATCTACTACGACGGCAAGCTCCAGAAGCCGAAAGTGGAGACCAACACCTTCAAGAAGCACTCGATCAAGACCGAATCGCCGCTGGTGATCGGCGGCCGGTCGCAGGCATCGACGGCCCACGGCGTCGGCCTGGCCGGCATCGAGCTCTGGGGCCGGGCCCTGACGGCCGGCGAGGTCGAGGGCCTCTCCCAGGCCCAGGCCTTGGCGCAGATCGTGAAGCTCGCTCCCGAGGAGCGGGTGCAGGCGGCCGGCGGGCTCTACGACTGGTGGCTCGCCAGCCTCGACGAGGCTTTCAAGGCGGCCACGGCCGACGTGGCGGAGCTCGAGAGCGAGCATGCCGACATCCGCAAGCGGGGCACCGTCGCCCACGTGATGAACGAGAAGGACGAGATGGCGAAGGCCTACATCCTCGACCGCGGCGAATACGACAAGCGCAAGGACGAGGTGCAGGCCGGCACGCCCGCCGTCCTACCGGCTTTTCCTGCCGAGCTGCCGAAGAACCGTCTCGGATTGGCGAAGTGGCTCCTCCTGCAGGATCATCCGCTCACCTCACGGGTGACGGTGAACCGGTTCTGGCAGGAGGTGTTCGGCACGGGTCTCGTGCGGACGACCGGCGACTTCGGCATCACCGGCGAGCTGCCGAGCCATCAGGAGCTGCTCGATTGGCTCGCGGTTGAGTTCCGCGAGAGCGGCTGGGACGTGAAGAAGCTCTTCCGGCTCTTTCTCACGAGCGCCACCTACCGCCAGGCCGCGGTCACGACGCCCGAAAAGCTTACGAAGGACAACGCGAATCGGCTCCTCTCCCGTGGCCCCCGGTTTCGGATGGACGCCGAAATGGTCCGCGACGCGGCTCTCGCCTCCAGCGGCCTGCTCGTGAAGCAGATCGGCGGCCCGAGCGTGAAGCCCTACCAGCCCGACGGCGTCTGGGAGGCGGTCTCGATGGG
>CAZXIG010000436.1:0-1987 GCA_964640405.1 uncultured Candidatus Kuenenia sp. | reverse complement strand
GCGAAAGGAAGCCCCCAGGCGCAAGCCGGGGGATCGCCCCGGATTCGGTACGCTACTCCGCATGTCACTCATCGAAGCCGTCGTGCTGGGGATCGTGCAGGGCCTCACGGAATTCCTGCCGATTTCGAGCACGGCCCACCTCCGCGTCGTGCCCGCCCTGCTGGGCTGGTCCGACCCCGGCGCGGCCTACTCCGCCGTGATCCAATGCGGCACGCTGGCGGCCGTGATCGTGGCCATGCGTCGCGACATCCTGGCGCTGCTCACCGGCTTCCTCGCCGCCCTCCGCTCGGGCCGGCCGCTGGCCACGCCGGAATCCCGCGCGGCGATCATGATCGCCCTCGGCACGCTGCCGATCGTGGCCGTGGGCTTCGCGGCCCGGCACCTCATCCGCGGCGAGGCCCGCCGGCTGGAGGTAGTGACGACCGCGCTCCTGGCGGCCACCGCCGTGATGGCGATCGCGGAACTCGCGACGGCCTGGCGGGCGCGGCGGGGCAGCGTGGGCCGCGACGGGCTCGAACGCATGACGTTTCGCGACGGGCTCACGATGGGGCTCGCGCAGGTGTTCGCCCTCGTGCCGGGCACGTCGCGGAGCGGCGTCACGATCTCGTCGGGCATGCTCACGGGCCTCGATCGGCGCACGGCCGCGCGGTTCTCGTTTCTGCTCTCGCTGCCCGCGATCGGCGCGGCGGGCCTGCTCGAGGCGTGGCAGCAGCGGGCCGAGATCTTCGGCTCGGGCGAGGCGATCACGATGGCCGTCGTCGGCACGGCGAGCGCGGCGATCGTGGGCTACGCATCGATCCGCTGGCTCCTCAAGCTGCTCACGAGCCACACCCTCTGGCCGTTCATCGTCTACCGCGTCGGCCTCGCGGCCGTCCTGATCTGGGCGCTCGCCGCCGGCCGAATCGCCGCCGTGGTGTCGGGATGAGCAGGGCAGATGACGAGCGCGTCGATCTGCCCGTGCGGCCGCGGTTTCCCTGGCTGCTCCTCGCCTGGGGCCTGCCGCTCTTGGCCGCCACGCTCGGCGGCTTCGGCGGCGGCTGGAACTGGGTGCTCGACCTCGCCAGCCACTTCCGCTGGTATTACCTGCTCGCCGCCGCGGTTGGGCTCGCCGTGAGCTGCTTTCGCGCTCGCATCGGCACGCGACTCGTGATGGCCGCCGCGCTGGCGATCAACGCCTGGACGATGCTGCCCTACTGGCTGCCGGCCGCGACACCGGCGTCCGGCCCGGCCGAGGACGGAGTGTCGATCGTCTCGCTCAACGTGCTGCGGTTCAACCACGACACGGCCCCCGCGATCGACTACCTCCGCAGCCGGGCGGCCGACGTGGTGGCGGTGTTGGAGGTGAATCCCGAGTGGGCCGCCGCGATCGAGACGCTCGCTGACGTGTATCCCCACCGGTTCGTCGAGTCGCGGCTCGACAACTTCGGTGCGGCCGTGCTCTCGCGGTGGCCGCTCGTCGATCCGCGGCTCGTCGACTTCGGCGACACGGGCTACCCGAGCATCGTGGCCGACATCGATCGACCGGAGGGTCGGTTCCGGTTCATCGCCATTCATCCCTATCCGCCGTACAGCCGCACCAGCAGCGAGATGCTCGTGCGGCATCTGCACGCGGTGGCCGCCGGGGCCGCCCGCTCGCTGCTCCCGTGCATCGTGGCTGGCGACTTCAACGCCACGCCCTGGTCGGCGGGCTTCCGTGCGTTCGCCGCGGGCAGCGGCCTCCGCGACACGGCGCTCGGCCGCGGCGTGCAGCCCACGTGGAACGCCCGCATCCCGCTCCTGCGGATTCCGATCGACCACATCTTCGCCCCGCCGACGGCTGCGGTGATTCGGCGCACGGTCGGTCCCAACGTCGGCTCCGACCATTTTCCGGTCGAGGCCGAAGTGCTGCTGCCGCAGGCCGCAGGCGAATAAAAGCCCCCCGCATCAAAGCCGCCCTCCCTCCCATAAAAGCCCCCATGCGCAAGCAGGGGGATGATGCGGCGTCCAT
>CAZXIG010000435.1:0-2008 GCA_964640405.1 uncultured Candidatus Kuenenia sp. | reverse complement strand
TATGGCGCACGACGCGCGGGGCTTACAGCAGGCTTTCGAGCAACAGCCGCATCTTGCGGAGCTCAGCCACCTGATCGACGCCCTCCATGGGCGGCAGGTGGGCGCAGAGAGCCCGCTTGTAGCCCACCCGCTCCAGCTGGGCCACGAGTTTGCCGTACTCCACGTCGCCCTGGCCGATCCGCACTTGGAAGGTGTCGGGCTTCGTGTCCCGCAGGTGCACGTGGCAGACGTACTTGAGGATCGACTCCCAGGAGGCGGGCTTCTTGTGGCCGTAGATGAAGTGGCTCGGGTCGAGCGTCACGCCCAGGCCCGGGACGTTGCGACAGAGCGAGGCGGTCGTCTCCGCATCCTGCGTCATCCGGCCGGCCGAGGTCTTCACGCCCACGACCGACCCGAGCCCCGAGGCGATCGCCACCAGCTTCCGCAGCCGTTCGATCTCGCCGTTGAACGGGGTGCCCAACTCCGACGACTCCACCACCATCGTCACCACACCGAGCGACTTTGCCAGCTTGCAGCAGGCGGAGAAGTGGTCGTACATCTCCGGAGTTTCGGGGGCGGCGAACGACACGGCCACCGGCCGGAGTCGCTGGAGGTCGCTGCAGGCCGCGATCGCGGCCTCGGGATCGGCGGCCACCGCGGCCGGATCGAGGTGCCCGCCGTCGGCCCGCACGTCGAGCTCCACCGCCGTGAATTCGAGCTCCGCCAGCCGTTCCATGGCGTTGGCGAGCGGCATATCGGGAAGAGACTCGGTGCTGACGCAGACGAACACGCGGGATGCTCCTGAAACGTGGGACCGCGGAGATCGTAACGGCCCCCTCCGAAATCTGCCACCATCGGCGCGCGGCCCATACAATGAGCGGACACGATTCCCGAGGAGGCCACAGGCATGACGCTCATCGACCCCGATCCCCGACAGCCGACCCGCGTGATCCTGGAGCAGGGGGGCACCTGGAGCCGCTGGGGCACGCGGATCGCGTGGGCCGTGGCCGGCATCTCGCTGCTGGCGGCGCTCGGCAGCGCCGGAGCCTTCGCCCAATATTTCCAGCGGGACGGCAAGGTGGTGGAGAAGTACCACTCGCTCTCCAAGACGGCGCCGGCGAAGGTGGCGATCGTCAGCCTGACCGGCCCGATCATGGGGGGAGAGGGGTTCGTGCGGTCGCAGCTCGACCACGTCGCCGAGGACGAGAGCGTGAAGGCGATCGTGCTGCGGGTCGACTCGCCCGGCGGCACGGTGAGCGGCAGCGACGAGATCCACTACCGGCTCGCCAAGCTGGCCAAGGACCGCGAGCTCCCGGTCGTGGTGAGCATGGGAGGGATCGCCGCGAGCGGCGGCTACTACGTGGCGATGGCGAACGGAGGCCGCGACGACGTGATCTTCGCCGAGCCCGCCACGCTCACCGGCTCGATCGGCGTGATCATCCCGCACTTCGACTTTTCGCAGCTGCTGAAAAAATTCGACGTCCGCGACGACTCGATCGCCAGCGGGCCGCTGAAGGAGATGCTCAGCGTGACGAAGGACCGCTCCCCGGAACTCGCCGTGAAGGAACGCAAGCTCCTCCAGTCGCTCGTGGACGACATGTTCGACCGCTTCAAGGAGATCGTGAAGGCGGGCCGGCCCAAGCTCGACGAAGCGGCCGTGGAGAAGGCGGCGACCGGCCAGATCTTCACGGCGAAGCAGGCCCTCGACGCGGGGCTCGTGGATCGGATCGGGTTCCTGGAAGACGCGGTCTCGCGGGCGGTGGAGCTCGCGGGGCTCACCGAGTCGACGGCCCGCGCCGTGAAGTACACGAAGCCGAAGGGACTGCTCGACGAGGTGCTCGGCGGCGATGCGGTGCCTGGATCGCGGCTCTCGCTCGAGGCCTTCGCGGAGCTCTCGACGCCGCGGGCCTGGTATCTCTGCAGCTGGTGGCCCGCACTCGTGGCGGGTGAGTGAGACGCGCGTCGGGGGCTGGCCTCCTCATACAAGCCCCCAGGCGCGAGCCGGGGGATGATGCGGGCCGTTTCGGGA
>CAZXIG010000434.1:0-2011 GCA_964640405.1 uncultured Candidatus Kuenenia sp. | reverse complement strand
CCTCCTCGAATACGTCCGCGACGAAGCCCACCGCTTCGCCCAGCACTACCACCACCTCCTCCGCGGCAAACGGGCCTTCGAGGAGTGATGCAGGGCGGAAGCCCGGGGATCCACGACCTCCCAGAAGCCCCGGGCGGAAGCCCGGGGATCCGCCGGCTTCCGCCGGGGGCTTCTTGAGGAGTGTGGATCGAACTTCAGGAGGGGCTGCCCGTGCCGTCGAGCCGGCGTTGCTGGCAAGCGCAGCCAGGATGGCGAAAGCGCAGCCAGCATCGAGAGAGCGGAGGGCATGCGGGCACCGATCAGCGTTAGCGGATTGGTCGTACGTAGCGAACGTCCGGGCGAGACGGCACGGGCAGCCCCGACCACACAGAGGCAGGCCGGCTTGCTTCCCGGTCACGGCGTGACCGGGCCACTTGGGGCCCCTCGGCGAGCGGTTTTCCGGCCTCATATCCATTTCCGCCTCCGTTGCTAAAATCCGGGGTTTCGTCCCTCCCCCGCCAGGACCGCCCGCGACCGTGCCCGCAACGCCCTCCATCACCAAGGCCCAGCAGAAGGCGATCCAGAAGGCCGACACGCTCATCGAGGCCCTCGGCTGGATCCGCAAGTTCCGCGACACGACCACCGTCATCAAGCTCGGCGGCAGCGTCGTGGAGCATCCCGACTCGCTCCGGCATCTGCTGCTCGACATCGTGTTCATGTCGACGCTCGGCATGCGGATCGTGGTCGTGCATGGCGGCGGCAAGGCGATCAGCCGGGCGATGGACGAGGCGGGCCTCGAACCGCGGTGGGTGCAGGGTCGGCGGTACACCGACGACGCCACGCTGGCGATCGTGGAGCGGGTGGTGGCGACGGAGCTGAACCATGATCTCGTGGCCAAGCTCGAGGAGTTCGGCGGCCGGGCGATGTCGCTCAACTTCCTCTCAACCAACGTGCTCTTCGGTGAGCAGCTCACGCTCGACGGGCCGAACGGCGAGCCGATCGATCTCGGCCACGTCGGCGAGGTGACGCGGGTCGACCGGCTCACGATCGACAATCTCACCTATGCCGGCCAGGTGCCGGTGATCCCCTCGATGGCGGTGACGGAGGACGGCCAGAAGCTCAACGTCAACGCCGACACGGCCGCCACCGCGGTCGCCGCGGCGATCGGGGCCGAGAAGCTCGTCGTGCTCAGTGACATCCCGGGCGTGCTCCGCGACGTGAACGACCCCGAGAGCCTGATCCACTCGCTCACGGCCTCCGAGGCGCGGCGCTTGATCGCCGACGGCACGATCGCCTCGGGCATGATCCCGAAGATCGAGGGCTGCCTCGAGACGCTCGAGCGGGGCGTGAAGAAGATCCACATCATCGACGGGCGGCTGCGGCATTCGCTGCTGCTCGAGATCTACACGACCAGCGGCGTCGGCACCGAAGTCACCCGCGACACGGCCCAGGCCTCGGCGGCCCAGGCGGCCACCGCGGCGGCCCGCTGATCCCGACGGCCCAGTCTGCCCAGGAGAGGACCCCATGGCCACGATCGATTCCACGCCCGGCATCGGCGCCAAGACGAGGTCGGTGATCGACGTCTTCGAGCGGTACGTGGTGCCGAACTACAAGCGGTTCCCCGTCTGTCTCACCCGGGGCGAGGGCTCGAAGGTGTGGGATGCCGAGGGCACGGAATACCTCGATCTCTTCCCCGGCTGGGGCTGCAACCTGCTCGGCCACTGCCCCGAGCCGGTGGTGCGGGCGGTGCAGGAGCAGGTGGCGAAGCTGATCCACGTGCCCAACACCTGGTACACCGAGCCGCAGGGGGAATGGGCCCGGCTCCTCTCGGAGCGGTCGTTCGGCGGCCAGGCGTTCTTCTGCAACTCGGGCACCGAGGCCAACGAGGCGGCGATCAAGCTCGTGCGGCTGCGGACCGACGGCCGCAAGTACAAGCTCGTCACGTTCAAGGGGGGCTTCCACGGCCGCACGATGGGCAGCGTCACGGCCACGGCCCAGCCGAAGTATCACGAGGGCCTCGGGCCGATGCTCG
>CAZXIG010000433.1:0-2016 GCA_964640405.1 uncultured Candidatus Kuenenia sp. | reverse complement strand
AGCCCCCATGCGCAAGCAGGGGGATAATGTGGCGTCCATTCCGAAGCAGCCCGCAATATCCCCCGGCTCGCGCCTGGGGGCTTGTATTGGGAGGCTCGCCCGCCGCCCCGAAAAATTTCCTGCCCGCGGCGAGACTTTTCTGCCGATTCTGCCCATAATGGATTGCGAGGACGGCGGCTGTCAGGGGCCCGCCTGTCCGAGTGTGATCGCCGTGCCCGGGCACGCCTTACTCATCCGTTCGCCCTCCCGCGTTCCGCCGCCGGTCGCCCGGCTGGCGATTTTCGCCGTTCCGCCCCGTGGGGAACTGTTCGTCCGCTGCTCCCGCGGGCAGAATAGAGGTGGCTTTGGAATCCTCCCCCGGCCCGGCTGCGGGGTGGTGGTGTCCACCCAGGAGATGCACCCATGAGCACGGCGCCCGCCTCACCCTCGCTTGCGCTTGTCGAGCGGATTCTGAAGGTGGCGATTGAGAACCGTTCCCCCGAGGTGCGGCTCGCGGGCGGCTCCGTGCCGGTGGTGCAGATCGACGGCCAGTTCCGGCAGCTGGGCAAGACTCCCATCTCCGCGGAAGACATTCCCGCCATCGCGTCGGCCCTGGTGCCCCCCGGCGGCAGTCTCGCCAATTTCTCGTTCGTCACGAGCGTGGCCTCGGGCGAGGGAGCGCTCGTCGAAAGTCAGGGCATGAAGCTGCTCGTGCTCAAGGGGCTGCGTGAGCCGAACGCCGCGGCCGACGGCACGGCGATGGGCTACGAGCTCGACGTCGAAGAGGAGTCACAGGCTCCACCGGATGCGGTGAAGATCGGCGATGACGACTACCTCAAGCCGCGAGTCGCCTCCGGCACGATCTTGATCGACAAGCTGCTCACGGCCGCCGTGAAAAACGGCGTGAGCGACATTCACATCACCACGGGCCTGCCCCCCGTCTTCCGGATCGACGGCCACATGAAGCCGCAGGCCACGAAGGTGCTGACGGCCGACGACACCAACGGCCTCATGAAGAGCATCACGCCCGATCGCTGCCAGGCCGAGCTGGCGGAGAAGGGGGGCTGCGACTTCGGCTTCGCGTTCAAGGATCTGGCCCGCTTTCGCGTGAGCGTGTTCAAGCAGCGGGGCAGCGTGGCGATGGTGCTCCGCCAGATTCCCAACAAGCTGCTCACGCCCGAGCAGCTCGGCGTGCCGGAGGTGTGCAAGAAAATCGTGACGCGGCCCCGCGGCCTGTTTCTGGTGACGGGCCCCACCGGTTCCGGCAAGAGCACCACTCTCGCCTCGCTCATCGACTTCATCAACAAGAACTACGACCACCACATCATCACGATCGAAGACCCGATCGAGTTCTACCACTACTCACAGAAGAGCACGGTGAACCAGCGGGAGATCGGCACCGACGTGCCCACGTTCTCGGAGGCCCTCCGCCGGGCCCTGCGCCAGGATCCCGACGTGATCCTCGTGGGCGAGCTTCGCGACCTCGAAACGATCGAGGCGGCGATCTCGGCGGCCGAGACAGGCCACGTGGTCTTCGGCACGCTCCACACCACGGGCGCCCAAGGCACGGTGAACCGCATTATCGACGCCTTCCCCACCAACCAGCAGGAGCAAGTGCGGACGCAGCTCTCCACGGCGATCCTCGGCGTGGTTTCGCAGGCCCTCCTGCCGAAGATCGGCGGCGGCCGCTGTGCCGCCTACGAGGTGCTCGTCTGCACGCCGGCGATCGGCAACCTCATCCGCGAGAACAAGACCTTCCGCATCAACTCGGCGATCCAGACGGGGGCCAAGCTCGGCATGCGGCTGCTCGACGACGATCTCTTCCGGCTCTGGAACGAGAAGAAGGTGACGGAGGAAGACGTGCTCGCGAAGGCCCAGATGCCCGACGATCTGGCGGCCCGGATCGCCAACGCGAAGCGGGGCATCTTCGACGACGAGGAATCGATGGCCCGCAAAGCCGGCAAGGATTTGGAGCGATAAATCATGGCACTCAAGCGTCTCGGCCAGATCCTGATCGACCTCGGACTCATCGACGAG
>CAZXIG010000432.1:0-2020 GCA_964640405.1 uncultured Candidatus Kuenenia sp. | reverse complement strand
TCATGCCGCAGCAGTTCAAGAACCCCGCCAATCCCGAGATCCATTTCAAGACGACCGGCCCCGAGATCTGGAACGACACGGAGGGCAAGGTCGACGTGTTCGTGGCGGGCGTCGGCACCGGCGGCACGATCACGGGCGTCTCCCGCTTCTTCAAGGAGGCTCAGGGGCAGCGGCTCCACACGGTGGCCGTCGAGCCGGAGGCGAGCCCCGTGCTCTCCGGCGGCAAGCCCGGCCCGCACAAGATCCAGGGCATCGGCGCGGGCTTCGTGCCCGACGTGCTCGACCGGTCGCTGATCGACGAGGTGCTCACCGTCTCCAACGACGAGGCGATCGCCATCGCGCGGCGACTCGCCAAGGAAGAGGGCATCCTCTGCGGCATCAGCTGCGGGGCCGCGATGCACGCCGCCCTGCGGGTCGCCGCCCGCCCCGAATCCGACGGCAAGACGATCGTCGTGGTGCTCCCCGACTCGGGCGAGCGGTATCTCTCCACGGGCCTCTATGAGTCTTGATCTGAACTGGCCGACCTGGGCCGCCATCATCTCGGAGAACCATTCATGAGCGACAACCTCTTGCAGCGCAGCGTGACGACGGCGGTGGCCCGCAATCTGGCCACCACGTCGAAGACCCGCCCGATGATGATGTCGATCACGCCTCGACATCTCCTCCACCTGCTGCCGTGGGTGCAGGTGGAAGGGGGCACCTACCGCGTGAACCGCACCAAGGTGGAACTCTCGAAGGCGGAACGGATCGAGATCAACGCTGCGGCGGACGGACTCTCGTTCGCGCCGGGCGGCCTGCGGAGCGTGCCGCTCTTTGCGAAGCTGCCGGAGTCGGTGCTCGAGCGGATGCAGCAGCGGTTTCGCACGGAGCAGGTGTCGCTCGGGAGCGATCTGCTCATCGAGGGGCAGGATCGGAGCACGTTCTTCGTGATCGCCCAGGGGCAGGTGGAGATCCTTTCCAAGGGAGCCCATGGCCGCGACCTGCGGGCCGCGTTGCTCACCGAGGGGGAGTTCTTCGGCGAGGTCGATCTGGTCAGCGACCGGCCGAGTGACATCACCGTGCGGACGATCACCCCCTGCGTGCTCCTCACGCTCTCGCGGCGCGACCTCGATGCCGTGCTCGACGACGTGCCCAACCTCCGGGCCGACTTCCAGCGGGCGATCGACGAGCACCTCGAGCTGCGGAGCACCGTCAACCGCTACGGCGAGCGGAACATCGACCTCGTGAGCGGGTTCGCCGAGAACGTGGAGATTCCCGAGACGTTCGTGGACTACGCCGCCAATCCGCGGGAGTATTCGCTCTCGGCGATCCAGACGGTCGTGCGGGTGCACACCCGCGTGTCGGATCTCTACAACGGCCCCTACGACCAGCTCGAGGAACAGATCCGGCTCACGATCGAGGGGATCAAGGAACGGCAGGAGTGGGATCTGATCAACAGCCAGCGGTTCGGCCTGCTGCACTCCGTCGATCCGGCGATGCGGATCAGCACGCGGTACGGTGCACCGACGCCCGATGATCTCGACGAGCTGCTCGCGCTCGTCTGGAAGAAGCCGGCCTTCTTCCTGGCGCATCCCAAGGCGATCGCGGCTTTCGAGCGGGAGTGCACCCGCCGCGGCGTGCCGCCGGTGACGACCACGCTGCACGGAACGCCCGTGATCATGTGGCGGGGAGTGCCGCTCGTGCCCTGCGACAAGCTCGAGGTGAAGAGCCGCTCGGGATTCAGCCAGTCGTTCGGCACGACGAGCATCCTGCTGATGCGGATCGGCGAGGCCGATCAGGGCGTGGTGGGCCTGCACCAGACGGGCATTCCGGGCGAGATCATGCCGAGCCTGTCGGCGCGGCTGATGGGGCTCGACAGCCTGGGCGTGGCCTCGTACCTGCTCACGAACTATTTCTCGCTGGCCGTGCTCACCGATGACGCACTCGGCGTGCTCGAGAACGTCGAGGTGGGCTACTACCACGACTACCGTTCCGACGGCCGGACGGCATTCGGTGAAGGATCGGGCATCTGATGCACGGC
>CAZXIG010000431.1:0-2020 GCA_964640405.1 uncultured Candidatus Kuenenia sp. | reverse complement strand
ATCCCCCTGCTTGCGCATGGGGGCTTTTATTTGAGGGGGCTTTTATGAATGGGGGCTTTTATCGTCGCGGGGGGCGTCGGCGAGCACGTCGAGGGCGTTCGATGCCGCCCGCTGCTCGGCCTCTTTCTTGTTGCGGCCCCACGCCGGCGGGTAGCGGCGGTGGCCGATCTGGGCCGAGACGTGGAAGTTCTTGCTGTGATCCGGCCCCGACTCCTCGATCACCTCGTAGGTGGGCGTGATCCCAAAGTCCCGTTGGGCCCGCTGCTGCAGAAGCGACTTGTGGTTCGATCCCTGCGCCCCCGAGGCCACCTGCTCGATCTCGGGCTCGAGCCACCGGGCGACGAGCGGCCGCACCGCCTCCATGCCGCCGTCGAGGTAGACGGCCGCCACGAGCGACTCGAAGAGATCGGAAAGCACCGACGCAGGCACGGGCCGGTTGATCGCCAGCCCCTTGCCCACGATCAGGAAGTCGACGAGCCGCAGCTGCTCGCTGATCCGGCTGCAAGTCTCCCGGCTCACCACGACAGACTTCACGCGGGTGAGATCCCCCTCGAGCGACTCGGGAAACCGGTGGAACAGCGTCTCGCACACGAGAAACCCGAGGATCGCGTCCCCCAGGAATTCCAGCCGCTCGTTGGATGCCAGGCGGTGCTGCGCCCCGGAGGCATGCGTCAGGGCCGCCAAGAGCAAAGACGGGTCGCGAAACTGATACTCGATCCGCCGCTGGCACTCGGCCACGTCGATCGTCGGCTCGGTCTGCTCGCGGGAAAGCTGGCGGGACATCAGGGAATCCTCATGACGTCCGTAGCGTACCCCGCTCCCTCGAATGCGACCAAAAGGCGTTCATCAGAAACCGCGAAGCCGGCCGCCCACCCACCGAACAACCGCTTCCGCCCCGGCGTAGAACCTCCCGTCGTCGCTTCCACGCCGCAGCCGGGCCCGAGGTCCGGCCGCAGCCGTTTGGCGGCGAACGGGCTAGAATCTCCCGGTGTCCCGATCACACACGAAAGGTGGAACCGCGACCATGTCGAACCCCCTGCCCTTCCGCTCTCTCGCCCCCCGATCGCTGCCCGTGCGACTCGCCCTGACGGCCCTGCTTGCCGGCGGCCTGGCCCTGCCGCGTTTCTCCGCCGCCGATGACGCGGCCACGGCCGAGGCCCTGGTCCACGCCAATGCCCTCTCGACCGCCTTCCGTCATGCCGCCGCGCATGCCACGCCCAGCGTGGTGCTCGTCCGTAGCGAGGCCAAGCCCAAGCGGTCGCAGGCCCGCGGAGGCCAGAAGCGGGGCGAGAACCCGTTCAAGGGCACGCCCTTCGAGCACATGTTTCCCGAGGGTGTTCCCGAGGGCTTCGAGTTCAACATCCCCGACGGCGGCGGCATGCCCCGCTCCGGCGTGGGCTCGGGCGTGATCGTCGATGGCTCCGGCATCGTGCTCACGAACAACCACGTGGTCGAAGGGGCCGACGAGGTGACGGTCGAACTGCCCGATGGCCGCGAGTTCAAGGCGACCGAGATCAAGACCGACCCCGAGAGCGATCTGGCCGTCGTGCGGCTGGCCGACGCGAAGGACCTGCCCGTGGCCAAGCTCGGCGACTCTGACAAGCTCTCGATCGGCGACTGGGTGATCGCAATCGGCAATCCGTTCGAGCTGGAGACCACCGTGAGCGCCGGGATCATCAGCGGCAAGGGGCGGGAGCTGAGCGGCATCCGCCGGGCCCAGTTCCTGCAGACCGACGCGGCGATCAATCCGGGCAACTCCGGTGGGCCGCTGGTGAATCTCGCCGGCGAGGTGATCGGCATCAACACGGCGATCGCCTCCCGCAGCGGCGGCAACCAGGGGGTCGGCTTCGCGATCCCGGTCAATCTCGCCAAGTGGGTGAGCAAGCAGCTCATCGAGAAGGGGGCCGTGGAGCGGGCCTTCATCGGCGTCCAGATGGGGCCGCTCGACGCCAAGATGGCCGCCAAGCTCGGCGTCGCCAACCGCAAGGGCGTGCTCGTCAACGACGTCGTGCCGGGCTCG
>CAZXIG010000430.1:0-2022 GCA_964640405.1 uncultured Candidatus Kuenenia sp. | reverse complement strand
GGAACCGACGGCGTCTGCCCTTGGCCTTATGAACAAGGTGAGGCGACGGGATCGGTGCGAGGATCCCGAGCGTTAGGGCCGCCGCGGCCCTTGGCGAGGGAACTCGTACCGTCCCGGAGCCGGTTTTGGCGAGACTGCGTTCAACACTGGAGAGAGCGAACATGAGCGAGACCACGGTGAAGACATTGCCCGCCCGGAAGGACGTGGCGGCGGGGGATACCTGGGATCTGGCGAGCCTCTTTTCGTCCGACAAAGATTGGGAGCAGGCGCTCGCCGCGTGGGAGAAGCGGATTCCGGAGTTCGCGGCGTTCGCCGGCACGCTCGGATCGTCGGCGGAGCGGTTGGCCGAGTGCCTCGCGTTCGACCTCGCCTACGATCGCGAGGGAGACCGGATCGGCACGTATGCGTTTCTCCGTGCGAGCGAGGATCAGGCGGCCCCCGAGGCTCAGCGGATGACGGGCCGGTTCCAGCATGTGTCGACGCGGGCGGGCGAGGCGGCCAGCTTCATTCGGCCCGAGATCATGGCGATCCCGGAGGCCACGCTCACGGCCTGGATGGCCGGGCCCGTGCTCGCACCCTACCGGCTCATGCTCGAAAGGCTCGTGCGGACGCGGGCCCACACGCTCTCGGAGCCCGAGGAGAAGCTGCTCGCGATGCAGGGCACGTTCGCCGGCACGGCGGGCAAGGTGTTTCGCCAGCTCACCGACGCCGACCTCAAGTTCGGCAGCGTGACGACGGGGAAGGGGGAGCGGATCGAGCTCTCGAATGCCACGTTCGTGACGCTCCTGCACGACACGGTGCCGGAGGTTCGCCGCACGGCGTTCCATCAGTACTACGCCCAGTACGAGGCCCACGCCAACACGCTCGCCGCCACGCTCTCGGGCTCCAACGAGCGCGACGTCTACGCGGCCAAGGTGCGGAACTACCCCAGCGCCGTCGAGGCGGCCCTGTTCGCCGACAACGTGCCGCTGGCCGTCTACGACCAGCTCACCGCGGCCGTGCGGGCCCATCTTCCCGCCGTGCACCGCTACTACGACCTGCGAAAGCGGATCCTCGGCCTCGACGAGATCCATCACTACGACTGCTACGTGCCGCTCGTGCCGGAGCTCGAGCAGCGGCACTCCTGGGACGAGGCCGTGGCGGTGGTGATCGAGTCGCTCGCCCCGCTCGGCGGCGACTACTGCGGGCGGCTGGAGCAGGGGCTCCGCGGCCGCTGGTGCGATCGCTATCCCAACGCCGGCAAGCAGTCGGGCGCCTTCAGCTCCGGCACCTACGACTCCGATCCCTACATCCTGATGAACTTCCAGGAGGAGGCGATCGAGCACGTGTTCACGCTCGCGCACGAGGCGGGCCACTCGATGCACACGCGGTATTCCGCCGAGGCCCAGCCCTACCAATATTCGGGCTACACGATCTTCGTGGCCGAGGTGGCCAGCACCTTCAACGAGCAGCTGCTCACGCGGCTCCTGCTCGAGCGGGCGACCTCGAAGAAGGAGCGGGCCGCGATCATCGCCCGCGAGATCGACTCGATCCGGGCCACGATCGTGCGGCAGACGATGTTCGCGGAGTTCGAACGGAAGAGCCACGCCTCGGCCGAGGCGGGCGAGCCGCTCACCCTCGAGCGGCTCCGGTCGATCTACCGCGAGCTGCTCGACGCCTACTTCGGGCCGAAATTCGTGATCGACAAGCAGCTCGAGCTCGAGTGCCTGCGGATCCCCCACTTCTACAACGCCTTCTACGTCTACAAATACGCCACCGGCCTGGCCGCGGCGATCACGCTGGCGAAGAAGGTGGCCGAAAAGGAGCCGGGCGCCCTGGCCCGCTACCTCGGCTTCCTCAAGGGGGGCTCCTCGAAGTGGCCCCTCGACCTGCTCCGCGACGCCGGCGTCGATCTCGAGCAGCCGGAGCCCGTCGCCATCGCCCTCACCCGCTTCGGCGAACTCGTCGACGAGCTGGGCACGCTGCTGTGAGGCGAGGCCGATCCCCCGGCTCGCGCCTGGGGGCTTGGATGAGGAGGCCGAT
>CAZXIG010000429.1:0-2037 GCA_964640405.1 uncultured Candidatus Kuenenia sp. | reverse complement strand
GACGATGGTGTCGAGCGAGGGGGCCTGCGCGGCCTACTTCAACGCCGGGAGGTTCACCATCGCCACCCCGCAATCCCCCAGCTTGCGCTTGGGGGCTTTTATGAACGAATTCCCACCTCCTCATCCAAGCCCCCAGGCGCAAGCCGGGGGATGATCCGGAGCACATCGCAACGAGCCTTCACTCTCTATGTCGTCTGAAGTCACACTCCCCGAGTTCTCCCGCCTGGCCTGCCCTGTGCCGATGCGCGGGGGGGAGCAGGTCGTGCTCGGGCACGGCGGGGGCGGGCAGCTCTCGCGGGAACTCGTCGAGGGGCTATTCGTGCCGGCCTTCGGCAATCCCGTGCTCGCGCGGCTCGGCGATTCGAGCGTGCTCGATCTCGACGGGGCCGTCGCCCGCGGCGGCCGGCTCGCCTTCTCCACCGATTCGTACGTCGTGCGGCCACTCTTCTTTCCGGGCGGCTCGATCGGCGACCTGGCCGTGAACGGCACGGTGAACGACCTGGCGATGAGCGGGGCGCGGCCGCTGGTGCTGAGCGCCGCGTTCATCATCGAGGAGGGGTTCTCGATCCCGCAGCTCGGACGAGTGGTCGAGGCGATGGCCGAGGCAACGCGGCGGGCCGGCGTGGAAATCGTGACCGGCGACACGAAGGTGGTGGAACGCGGGCACGGCGACGGGTTGTACGTGAACACCACGGGAATCGGTGTCGTGCCGCCAGGCCTCGAACTCGGCCCGCAGCGGATTCGCCCGGGCGACGCCGTGCTCGTGAGCGGCACGCTGGCCGATCATGGCATGGCGATCATGAGCGTGCGGGAGGGGCTCGGGTTCGAGGCCGAGATCGCGAGCGACACCGCACCGCTCCACGGCCTCGTGGCGGCGATGCTCGCGGCGTGCCCCGACGTGCGGATGCTTCGCGACCCGACCCGCGGCGGCGCGGCCACGAGCCTCAATGAGATCGCAGGTCAGGCACGGCTCGGGATCGAGATCGACGAGGGGGCGATTCCAGTCGCTCCGGCGGTGGCGAGTGCCTGCGAGATGCTGGGCCTCGATCCGCTGCTCGTGGCCAACGAGGGCAAGCTGCTGGCGGTCGTGCCGGGAGGGGCCGTCGAGCGGGTGCTCGCCGCGATGCGGGCTCACGAGCATGGGCGGCACGCGGCCGTGCTCGGGCGGGTGGTCGAGCGGCACCCGGGAATGGTGGTCATGAAGACGGCGATCGGCGGCTGCCGCGTGCTGCCGATGCCGATCGGCGAGCAGCTGCCCCGGATTTGTTGAACCCCCGGCGCCTACAATCCGATCCAAGTGGTACATTTTGCCGCCAGACTTCCATCCTTCTTCCGTTTTCACTCAGAGAGGCGATCTCCATGGCCAAGTCTTCCGTCGACGGTTTTGATCTCAAGACGATTCGCGCGATGCTTACGGCCGCCGAGCGCAAGGTGTTCGATTCGAGCATCGGCAAGGAGATCAACGCGGCCGGGCGGGCGGAATTGCAGGCTGCGATCGGCCATGCCCGCACGCTTCGCGACAAATGGCGCGACCTCTACGCCAAGCAGACGCGGACCACGAAGCGGACGACGAAGGCCGGTAGCGGGGCGAACGACCGCAGCCGCGAGAAGTCGGAACTCTTCGCGGGGGCGCTCCAGCGGCTGGAGACGCGGTTGGCGGAGGTCGGCACGGCAGCCAAGACGGCGGTGAAGTCCGTGAAGAAGGCGGCGGCGAAGGCTGTGGCTGCTCCGGCGCCGAAGAAATCCGCGAACCTCAAGGCGGCCCGTCCGGTGACGAAGAAGGTCCGCACTGCGGGCCACCGGGTGACCCGGGCCGGCGTGAAGGCCGAGCTCAAGCAGGTGGCTGCGAAAAAGACGGCGAAGCGGTAAGCCGCGACGGCCGCGTGGGTTTCTACTCGACGGCGGGCAGTGGCTCGAGGGCGATGGCGGGAATCTCCCCGTCGCCGCGCTTGTTCGCCTCGCTCTCCCACGATGGTGCCACCGGCGTCGTATCGACGTCGTTCGCCTTGACGCGGCCCGCCACGTGGCCGGCCACGA
>CAZXIG010000428.1:0-2040 GCA_964640405.1 uncultured Candidatus Kuenenia sp. | reverse complement strand
AGGCGAGCGGGTCGGCGTGAGGATGCCGAGCGTGGAGTGTGGCCGCCAGCGAGGCAACTCATGCCGCCCGCGAGCCGGCTTGCACCCATCGCGTCCGAAAGCAAAACGCCCGCGCGGGGCGACTGCTCCGCGCGGGCGTTCTGAAGCTGGCCCGAAGGCTAGCGGCTCAGCGCGACGGTCTTCGCCGCCGGCTTGGCGGCGGTCGCGGTGACGGTCGCTGCCGGCGCGGTCGTCGTGGCGATCGTGCAGCATGACGACGGCAGGATCACTTCCTCCCGCACCACGGTGTAGCTGCACGCGGGCCGGTAGCAGCACGACGGGGCGCAACTCGACACGCAGACCGGAGCGCAGGCCGTCTCGCAGACGGGTGCACAGCACGACGGCGCCGTGTAGCAGGGGTCGCAGCAGACCGGGGCGCAACAGGCCCTTCGATGATGCCGATGTCCAGCCTCGGCATCCCAAGCAACCGCCACCACAGCCATGCAGGTGAGCGTTCCAACCATCCGCAAAAAGATCTTGCCAGCCATGGGAGGTAGCCCTCTCTCGAGAACCTCGGGATGACCGGCGCTCGCCCCGACACGGGACGGCCCGTCCCGAGGGCCGAAAACCATAGGAGTGGCCCGCGTTGGCCGACAAGAACACCCGTGATTCACCGTACAAAAAAGCCGCCGCGGCCCGCCGGACAGTTCGGCGGCCGATCTTCGACGCGGCTCAGCCGCGGGCGGTGGCCTGCACGGCCGCGGCGAGCCGGTCGATCTCGGCCCGCGTGTTGTAGAACGCCAGCGACGGGCGGACGGTGGCCTCGAGGCCGAAGTGCCGCAGCGACGGCTGGGCGCAGTGGTGGCCGGCCCGCACGGCGATGCCCTCGCGATCGAGTGCCCGGCCGATCTCCACAGGATCCCGGCCGGGAATCACGAACGAGAGCACGCCCACCTTCTCGCGGGCGGTGCCGATGAGCCGCAGGCCGTCGATCGCGGCGAGCCTGCCGGTCGCATACTGGAGCAGGTCGTGTTCGTAGGCGGCGATCCGTTCGCGGCCGAGCCGCGTGACGTAGTCGAGTGCCGCCCCGAGGCCGATCGCATCGGCGATGTTCGGTGTGCCCGCCTCGAACTTCGCGGGGGGCTCGGCGTAGGTCGTGTGGGCGAAGGTCACGTCCTTGATCATGTTTCCGCCCCCTTGCCAGGGCGGCAGCGACGCCTGCGCCTCCTTGGTCATGAAGACGGCGCCGATCCCGGTCGGCCCGAAGATCTTGTGGCCGGAGAACACGTAGAAGTCGCAGCCGATCCGCCGCACGTCCACGGGAAAGTGAGAGACGCTCTGCGCGCCGTCCACCAGCACGCGGGCGCCGTGGGCCTTCGCCAACGCCGTCATCACTTCCGCAGGGAGGATCGTCCCGAGGCTGTTCGACGCATGCGAGAACGCCACGACCTTCGTTCGCGGCCCGAGCAGCCGTTCGTAGGCCTCGAGGATGACGTCGCCCCGGTCGTCGATCGGGGCGACGCGGATCACGGCCCCCGTCCGTTCCGCCACCATCTGCCAAGGCACGATATTGGCGTGGTGCTCGAGCTCCGTGAGCACGATCTCGTCCCCACGTCCGAGCCCGGGCGCGAGCACGTTGGCCACGAGGTTGATCCCCTCCGTGCAGCCGCGGACGAAGATGATCTCCTCGGCACTGCTTGCCCCGAGAAACTCACCAATCGTCTGCCGCGAATTCTCGTAGGCGTCGGTGGCCCGGGCGGCGAGCGTGTGGGCCCCGCGATGAATATTGGAGTTGTCGTGAGCGTAGAAGCTCGCCAGGGCGTCGATCACGGCCTGCGGCTTCTGCGTGGTCGCGGCGTTGTCGAACCAGGCGAGCGGCTTTCCGTGTACCCGCTCCTGCAGGATCGGAAAGTCGTGGCGGACGGCATCGACGTCGAAGAACGTCGGCAGCCCGTGCGCTGTCGTCGGCGACGCCACGAGGGGGCGTTCGAACCGCACCGGCGGCAGTTGCAGGTGGTCGAGACCGCGGATCCGGGTGACGAAGGCCTTCACGCCCGACAG
>CAZXIG010000427.1:0-2050 GCA_964640405.1 uncultured Candidatus Kuenenia sp. | reverse complement strand
TGTTTTTCGTGGGAAATCGTTGCGGAAGCCTAATATGGATAGAGACTCCGTAGACCCCGGCTTCTATCATCATGACGCTCTCTCGACGCCACCTGCTCCTCTCGACCGCCGCGGCTGCGGCCACGCGGGCGGTTGTGTTTGCCGGTGATCCGGCTGGCCGGCCCGCGGCTGTCGCGGGCACGTCCCCGACCGATCGCCCCGGCATCGGCGTGATCGGCCTCCGCTACCAAGGCTCGGTGATCGCGGCCCAGGCGAAGCCGCACGGGCGGATCGTGGGCATCGCCGACGTCGATCGGGCCTGCCTCGACCTCGCGATCATCGACAAGAGAGTCACAGGCCAGACGAGCCTCACGCCCGAGAAGATTTTCGCCGACGTCGCCGCCGCCGATCGCCACGTCGACTACCGCCGGCTCCTCGACGACAAGCGGATCGACGTGATCCTGATCGGTGCGCCCGACCACTGGCACTCGAAGATGCTCATCGACGCCGTGCAGGCGGGCAAGGACGTCTACTGCGAGAAGCCGCTCACGCTCACGATCGACGAGGGGAAGGAGATCCGCAAGGCGGTGGCCGCCTCGGGCAGGATCGTGCAGGTGGGCTCGTGGCATCGTAGCGACCACCGGTTTCGCACGGCCGTCGAGATGGTGCGGCAGGGGCGGATCGGCAAGCTCGAAAAGGTGGAGGTGGTGCTCGGCAAGAACGACGTAGGCGGGCCGTTTGCACCGCGGCCCGTGCCGGCGACGCTCGACTGGAACCTCTGGCAGGGGCAGACGCCCGACGTGCCCTACGTGCCCGAGCGGTGCCACTTCACGTTTCGCTGGTGGCAGGCTTATTCCGGCGGCGACCTCACCGACTGGGGCGCGCATCACGTCGACATCGCCCGCTGGGCGATCAATGCGGAGCCCGTCGAGATCGACGGAAAGGCGACGTATCCCACCACGCCCGGCGGCTACGACGTGCCGATCGACTATGCGGTGCGGTATCGCTTCGCGAACGGCGTCGAATTGACGGTGGCCGACCACGGCCGCAACGGCATCCTCTTCACAGGCAGCGAAGGACGGCTCTTCGTCAACCGCGGAACCCTCGCCGGCAAGCCGGTCGATGATCTGAAGGACAGGCCACTGCCCCGCGAGGCATTTACGCTCTACGACTTCGACAATCGCACCCGGCCCGAGCGGTCGGGCAAGATCGACGCGATCGTGAACCACATGGGCAACTTCTTCGACTGCGTCGCGGCTCGGCGGCAGCCGATCGCCGACGTGGAGAGCGGCCACCGCAGCGTGTCGGTCTGCCACCTCGGCAACATCTCCTGCAAGCTTGGCCGGCCCCTGCAATGGGATCCGGCGGCCGAGCGGTTCGTCTCCGATCCCGAAGCTGACGCCCTCCTCTCGCGGCCGCAGCGCAAGGGCTTCGAAGTGAAGGCGTGAGCAATGCCGGTGATCGCCACGCGTCACCCCACCGGCTCCCGCCGGGGGCTTTTGGGGACACGTTCCACCGCCGGGTGGTCGTGGCGGCCGACCTCGTGCTCTTGCGCGCCCAACACACACGAGCACCGCTGCCACGATCCAGGTCAGGCGTCGATGAACTCTTCAGCGGTGATCCGAATGTCTTTCGCGATCTGCCGAATCAGAATCGGGGAGATGTCACGCCCCTTGTGAAAAGGAATCGTCATCGGGAGCTTGCGTTTTGCCACCGCCTAGCCCACCTGCACCGTCTGCGTTCCGATGAATTCCGATTCCATGTCGGGCTCCCCGTCTTGGAGCAGCATTCCGATGACCTCGGCGAGATTGGCGTTGAGTTCGTCGATTGTTTCGCCCTGAGAATGAGCCCCGGGCAGCCCAGGCACATAGCCGACGTACAGTCCGGTGTCTGGGCAACGCTCAATCATGGCCGTGTAGGTGCGCATGGTGGGAGTTCCGTCGACTCGTGAACCTTCGCCATGATACTCGGCGAGGAAGGCTGTCAGCCACCGCATCCGAGGAAATGCGGCCCTCACCCAAAAGCCCCTCGCGGAAGCGAGCGGGATGACGCTGGCCATCACCATCCGGCC
>CAZXIG010000426.1:0-2051 GCA_964640405.1 uncultured Candidatus Kuenenia sp. | reverse complement strand
GCCGCCGTTGACGGCGATCGTCTGGCCCGTCACGAAGGCGGCTTCGTCGCTGGCGAGATAGACCGCGGCCCAGCCGACCTCATCGGGCTTGCCCCAGCGGCCCACCGGAATCGTCGCCAGATAGGCGTCCTTGTCGGCCTGCGGGTCGTTTTCGTGTCGCTCCACCGGGATCCAGCCCGGGGCGATCATATTGACGGTGATTCCGAACGGCGCGAGCTCGTGGCACATGCTCCGCGACCAGCCCGTCTGTCCTCCCTTCGCGGCGACGTAGGCCGAGAAGGGGGCCACGCCGAGGTGAAACACCTCGCTCGTGATGTTGATGAACCGGCCGTGCTTCCGCTGTTTCATGGCGGGGAGAGCCCGCCGGGCAAGCAGATACGGGCTCTTCACGAAGAAGTCGAGCATTTGTTGGTGGAACGCCCAGTCATACTCCTCGATGGGCTTGAGCGGCTGCGGCGGCGTGGCGTTGGCGACGATGATGTCGATCGGCCCGAGGCTGCGCTCGATCGCCGTGAACATCCCGTCGATCTCGGTTTCACTCGTCACATCGGCCCGAAACAGTTCGGCCGTGATGCCGTCGGCCCGCAGGGCCGCGAGCGTCTCGTCGGCGCGGAGTTGCGAGTTGGCGTAGTTGACCGCCACCTTCGCACCGGCCATTCCGAGACAGCGGGCCGTCGCCCGGCCGAGGCCGGTGGTCGAGCCGGTGACGAGGGCCGTGCGGCCGGCGAGTGAGAAGCAGGGGTGGTTGGGTGCGCTCGACATGAATTCCTTTCGAGACTGCCTGAATCCACGAACTGGATCGGCTCAGCGGAGCGTCGGAGCCCACGCGTGGGTGAGGTGGTGGATGATGCCGGCGATCGCACCCTGCCGCTTGCTCGACTTCGTGGCCACGATCGTGCAATCGGCGAACGACGCCGTGAGCGTCCGCTGCTTCGCCCGCTCGAGCACGCGGGCGAATCGCTCCGGCGAGCCGGCGAGCAGTGCGCCGTGCACGAAGAGCGTTGTGGGATTGAAGATGTTGATCACCGCCGCGATCGCGATGGCGAGATATTCCGTCACCGTCCGCAACTCGTGCTGAAAATCTCCAGCCCGCGCATCGAGCACCGCCGCGGCCTCGGCGAGGTCGATCTTCCGTCCCAGCTTCTCCCCCAAGAGCCGGAGGAGGGCCGCATCGGTGGCGAGCGTCTCGAGACAGCCCCGGTTGCCGCAGCCGCACCGCAGGCCGTCCGGAACGACGGTGATGTGGCCCACCTCGCCCGCCATACCGCTGTGGCCGGCCAAAAGCTTTCCACCGCTCATCACGCCCAGGCCGAGGCCCGTGGCGGCGTCGAGCACAGCGAAGTCGTCGAGGTCGCGGGCATCGCCATACATCCGCTCGCCGAGCACGAGGGCGTCGCTCTCCTGCACGAGTAGGCAGGGAACTCCGAGCCGACATTCGAGCTCGCGCGCCGGATTGTGCTTGTCGAGGAGGTGCAGGTTCGGTGAGAAAACGATTTCTTCCAGCCGCTCGTTGAACAGTCCCGGCACGCTCACGCCGACGCCACGCAGCGTCGTCTGCCGGCCGCGTACGAGATTCTGGCAAGCCGCCTCCACCGCATCGAGCAGGGCGGGATAATTCGCGGGGGTGGCGAACCGCACGGTCCGCTCGTCCGTCACCGCACCATCGAGCCCCGTCACCGCCACGCAGCAGGTGCCTGCATCGATCACGACGCCGAGCACGGCGGCAGACTCCGCGGCCATCCGCACCAGCCGCCCCGGCCGGCCAAGCGCCTGCTCGACCGGCTCGAGCTCCTCCACGAGCCCGCGCTTCAGCAGCGAATCGACGGCCTTCGACACCGTCGGTGCCGTGAGCCCCGAGAAACGGGTCAGCGCCGCACGTGACGAGGGGCCATGCCGCTGGATCGCCTCGAGCAGCCGCCGTTCGTTGATCCGCCGCAGGAGCGTCGATTCGACGCGATTGCCGTGAGTGTTCATCAGGGAGAAGGGCTCAACGGGTGCCGAATCGATGCACCATCGTGTGGCGGTAGGTCTGGCCGGGCTCGAGCCGCATG
>CAZXIG010000425.1:0-2054 GCA_964640405.1 uncultured Candidatus Kuenenia sp. | reverse complement strand
ACCGCTCGTCGATGCCGCCGCGGTCGAGGCCGTAGGCGTAGTAGTCGTCGGGATGGAGCCGCACCCGCTTGCCGGGATGGAGGAAGCTCCGCGGCACCCACGTCGGCGAGAGCCGGAGGATGCCCTTGCCGGCGTTCAGTGCCTTGTCGAGCGCACTGCCGACGTTCTTGGCTTCGGGCAGCTTGGCGGACTTCTTCGTTGCGGTGGCCATGGCGGAAAACCCCTCGTCGGTGAACCCTGGTCGTAAGAAGCGGGATGCAAGCCCTGAGTTGTACGAATCCCCGGAAACACCCGCAAGAAGTGACGGGAAACGGTCAGTCGTGTGACCGTTCGGGGCTGCCCACGCCCCGAGAGCCGGACGTTCGCTACGGGCATCCTGCCCTTCGCTCACTCGATGCTGACTGCGCTTCGGCATCCTGCCTACGCTTGTCAGCATACGCCGGCTCTCGGGGCGTGGGCAGCCCCTCACTACCGCCAGACGTACACTACCGAACATCACGCCCTTCTCGCCCACTCGCCAAAGACGTGCGTAAATGCCTGCCATCACGATCGTCTGGTTTCGCCACGACCTCCGGATCGACGACAACCCGGCGCTCGTCGCCGCGGCCAAACGGGGTGCGGTCGTGCCCGTCTTCATCTGGGCCCCCGACGAGGAGGCGCCGTGGCAGCCGGGGGCCGCTTCCCGGTGGTGGCTTCATCAGTCGCTCGAGAAACTGGCGGCGACCCTGGAGAAGCTCGGTGCCCCGCTCGTGATTCGCCGCGGCCCGACGCTGGCGGCCCTCGAATCGCTCGTGAAGGAAACGGGCGCGACGCACGTGGCCTGGAACCGGAGGTACGAGCCAGCCGTCATCGCTCGCGACACGGCCATCAAGAAAAAGCTGACGGCCGCGGGGCTCGACGCCGAAAGCTTCAACGGCAGCCTGCTCTTCGAACCGATGCACGTGGCCACGAAGGAGGGCAAGCCCTACCAGGTGTTCACGCCCTTCTGGCGGGCGCTGCTCGGCCGCGACGAGCCGGCGGAGGCAGCCGCCGCGCCGAAGAAGCTCGTGCCGGCCGCCAAGCCGGCGAAGAGCCTTGCGGTCGCCGACCTCGGCCTGCTGCCCTCGATCGACTGGGCGGGCACGATGCGGGAGATGTGGTCGCCCGGCGAGGCGGGGGCCGCGAAGCGGATGCGGTCGTTTCTCGACCGCGGGCTTTCCGGCTACGGGAGTGAGCGCGACCGCCCCGACCACGACGGCACCAGCGCGCTCTCGCCGCACCTGCACTTCGGCGAGTTGTCGCCGCGGCGGCTGTGGCACGCGGTCCGCGAGGCCGCCGGCGGCAAGCCGGCCGCGAAGATCGCGGGGAGTCCGGAGGTGTATCTGCGGGAGCTCGGCTGGCGGGAGTTCGCCAACCATCTGCTCTATCACTTCCCCCATACGACCGACGCGCCGCTGCGGGCCGACTACGCGCGGTTTCCGTGGGCGAACGATCCGGTGGGGCTGCGGGCCTGGCAGCGGGGCCGCACGGGATTTCCGATCGTCGATGCCGGCATGCGGCAGCTGTGGGCCACGGGCTGGATGCACAACCGCGTGCGGATGATCGTGGCGAGCTTTCTGGTAAAGGATCTGCGGATCTCGTGGCTCGAGGGGGCGAAGTGGTTCTGGGACACGCTCGTCGATGCCGACCTCGCCGCCAACACGCTCGGCTGGCAGTGGGCCGCGGGCTGCGGCGCCGATGCGGCGCCCTACTTCCGGATCTTTAATCCCACGAGCCAGGAAGAGAAGTTCGACCCCGACGGCGAGTATGTCCGCACGTGGGTCGATGTCGAGGCGAAAGACTACCCCGAACCGATCGTGGACCACGCCGAGGCCAGGAAGCTGGCGCTCGAGGCGCTCAAGGCCGTGAGCCGCGGGCGGTGAGAACATCCCCCGGCTTGCGCCTGGTTGCTTGTATGGGGAATCACAGGCATAGAAGCCCCCATGCGCAAGCAGGGGGATGATGCGGCCGCAAGCAGAACGTTCGGGTTTGACCGAGAGGCGGCGCGGAATATCCCCCGGCTTGCGCCTGGGGGC
>CAZXIG010000424.1:0-2055 GCA_964640405.1 uncultured Candidatus Kuenenia sp. | reverse complement strand
CGATCTCGATCCCGAACCGCTTGCGGGCCACGAACAGCTTCCACTCGAAGTGGTCGCGCGACACCTTCCCGCGGCCCACGAAGGCCTGCCGCACCACGGGCTCGACGTCGCGGGCCGTGCCGCCGATCGAGCGGTTGTCGGTGGGCACGTTTCGCCAGCCGAGAAACTCGAGGCCTTCCTCGCGACAGACCTGCTCGAAGAACTGCTCGGCCGTCTCGCGGTCTCCCTCCGACGGCGGCAGAAACACGTTGCCCACGGCCCAGTCGCCCGGCGCCGGCAGCTTGATCCCGGCATTCGGCGTGACGGCCGCGAAGAATTCGTGCGGCATCTGGATGAGGATGCCGGCGCCGTCGCCGGTGAGCGGATCGCAGCCGCAGGCGCCGCGGTGGGTGAGGTTTTCGAGCACCTCGAGCCCCTGCCGCACGATGCGGTGGCTCTTGCGGCCGTGCATGTTGACGACGAATCCCACGCCGCAGGCGTCGTGCTCGTTGGCGGGATCGTAGAGGCCCTGCTTGGCGGGAAGGCCGGGCTTGGCGGGCTGTCCGTTGAAACGCGTCATTGCGATGCTCTTGCTGGTGCTGAAGACCGAAACCGTGTGCGAAAAAATGGTGTGCGAAAAACGTACGTGAGCGGCGAGGTCAGGCGTGGGCGACCACGTCGGCGGATGACTCGGCGGCCGGCTCGAGGTCGTTGGCATGGCCGCGGAGGAGTTCGACGAACCGCGCCGCCGTTGGCGGGAGCGGCTTGCCACGAGCGTGGATGATGCCGAGCGGCCGCACGAGTTCCTCGCCGGCGATCCGCACGGTGGCCAGCGTGCCGGCGGCGAGTTCGCGGCCGACGGTCGGCTCCGGGAGGAGCGCCACGCCGGCGTCGATCTCGACGGCCCGCTTGATCGTCTCGATGTTGTCGAATTCCATCACGACGACGGGCTCGGCGCCGTTGGCGGCGAGGGCCCGGTCGAGCTCGTGGCGGATCACGAGATCGGGATCGAAGCTCACCATGCGCTGGCCGTGAAGTTCCTTGAGCGAAAGCTGCACGCGGCCCGCGAGCGGGTGGCCCGGCGCACAGGCGAGCACGATCGGCTCCTCGCGCCAGGGCTCCGCCTCGATGGCCCGCGTGCTGCGGGGATAGCTGACGATGCCGATGTCGGCCTGCCCCTGCTCCACCGATTCGAGCACGCGATCGGGGTGGAGGTATTCGAGCCGCACGTTGGCCTTGGGATGGCGGCTCATGAATTCCTGCACGTAGCGGCTCATGTGGTGCAGGCCGACGGAATAGATCGCGGCCACGCGCACGCGGCCGGCCACTTCCTCGTGCAGCGTGCGGACCTCGTCTTCGAGGGCGTCGTATTGCGCGATGAGCTTGCGGCAGCCGTCGTAGAACACCTTGCCTTCGCGGGTCGGTGCGAGCGGCCGCTTCGACCGCTCGATCAGCTGCACGCCCAGCCGGCTTTCCAGCTGGCCGACCACCTGGCTGGCACCGGACTGCGAAATGCCGTTGTCCTCGGCCGCGCGGGAGAAGCTGCGGCGAGCCACGATGTCGCAGAAGATTTTCAGGGACTTGAGATTCATGGGCCCCGCGCATCCGCTGCCGGGTCCAAATGGCCGAACCGGTTTCCGCCTCATCCCTGAGAACAAACAGCCTGATAAAAAAACCAAATGATGCCGCCGTGCATCATTCGCAAAACAAATACAGGGTAGCCGGTGGCGGGCGGCGGTCAAGGGGCTGGCGGACCTGAAAACCCCAAGGTCGTGCGAGCCCCCATGCGTTCCCCCATACAAGCCCCCCGTGCGCTCCCCCATACAAGCCCCCATGCGCAAGCAGGGGGATATTGCGGCCTCCATCCCGAACCGGGCCGGATTATCCCCCGGCTCGCGCCTGGGGGCTTGTATGCGAAGGGCGATCCCCCGGATTGCGCCGGTTGGATTTGATGCGAAGACGATCCCCCGGCTCGCGCCTGGGGGCTTTTATTGGAGGGGGCGGCTGACTCAACGCGAGTTGCCTATCTTCACCAGTCCGCAAAACCTGCAGAACCGTCATTTCCGGAACCGATTC
>CAZXIG010000423.1:0-2060 GCA_964640405.1 uncultured Candidatus Kuenenia sp. | reverse complement strand
CCGGCCCGCTCGTGGAGGAGTGGCCGCCGCGGGGCCATCGGCTCCTCTACGGCGACTTGTCGCTCGAGCCGGCCGATCCGAAGCAGCCGGGGAAGGATCTGCGCGTCGTGTCGCCCGACCCCGAGCAGGATGCCCGGCGGCTGCTGGCCGGGTTTCTGCCGCGGGCGTTTCGCCGGCCCGTGAGCGACGCCGAGGTCGAGACGCACGTGGCGCTCGTGCGCGAGGAACTGGGCAAGGGAGCGCGGTTCGACGAGGCGCTGCGGGCGGCCTACACGCTCGCCCTCTGTTCGCCGCAGTTTTTGTTTCGCAGCGAACGGCCCGGGCCGCTCGACGACCACGCGCTCGCCTCCCGGCTCTCCTACGGCTTCTGGGCGACGGCGCCCGACGAGGAACTCACCGCGCTCGCCGCGGCGGGCAAGCTCCGCGACCCGGCGGTGCTCGTGGCCCAGACGCGGCGGCTGATCAACGATCCGCGACGCGGGAAGCGGTTCACGGTGAACCTGCTCGACAACTGGCTCAAGCTCCGCGACATCGACTTCACGCAGCCCGACACGAAGCTCTACCCGGAGTTCGAGGAGTATCTCAAGCTCTCGATGCTGAAAGAGTCACATGCCTACTTCGAGGAACTCGTGGGCCGTAACGAGCCGGCCCGGGCGGTGGTGCAGTCGAACTTCGCGATGCTCAACGAACGCCTCGCCGAGCACTATGGCATCCCGGGCGTGAAGGGGCCGCAGATCCGCCGCGTCGAGCTGCCCCCCGGCTCGCACCGCGGCGGGTTCCTCACGCAGGGATCCGTGCTCAAGGTGTCGGCCAACGGCACGACGACCTCTCCGGTGATCCGCGGGGCGTTCGTGCTGGAGAGGTTCCTCGGCATCGAACCTGAGTTGCCGCCGAAGGACGTGCCGGCCGTCGAGCCCGACATCCGGGGCACGACGACGATCCGCGAGCAGCTCGCCCGCCACCGCGACCAGGCCGCCTGTGCGGCCTGCCACGCCAAGCTCGACCCGCCGGGCTTCGCCCTCGAAAGCTACGACGTCACCGGCCGTTGGCGGACCCACTACCGGGCCGTGCCGCCGGCGGCGGCCGACAAGGTGGTGAACATCCCGGGCAGCGACGTCCGCCACTACGTGCCGGGCCCGGTCGTCGATCCGTCGTATGCGCTCGCCGACGGCCGCCCATTCGCCGACATCGACGCCTTCAAGACGCTCGTGCTCGATGACGAGCGGCAGGTGGCCCGTGCCCTCGTCGGCAAGTTCGTCGCGCAGTTGACCGGCGCGGAGGTCGAGTTTGCCGATCGGGAGGTCGTGGAGGAGATCCTCGACCGCACGCGCGAGGGCGGCTACGGCGTGCGGGGCCTGCTCGAGGAAGTGGTGCAGAGCCGGCTGTTTACGCACAAGTGACGGTGGACCGGGATTCGAGGCACTGGAGGAATCGCACCATGAGCGCGATCGAACGATTCGGCGTGGTGACCAAGCGGGCGATCCCGCGGCGGACGGTGCTCAAGGGCTCGGGCGTGGCGCTCGCGCTCCCCCTGCTCGACGCGATGCAGCCGGCGCTCGCCGCCGAGGCGCCGCCGCCCATGCGGTTCATCGGGATCTTGAACTACTTCAGCTTCCACGCCCCCTACCTGTTTCCGCAGGAGACGGGCCCCGACTACAAGCCCACCCGCTACCTCGAGGTGCTCCAGCCGCACCGCGGCGACTTCACGATCATCTCGGGACTCAACCATCCGGAGGTCCGCGACCAGCACGCCTCCGACAAGTCGTTCTTCACCGGGGCCCCGCATCCGATCGCGCCGTCGTTTCGCAACACGATCTCGCTCGACCAATTGGCCGCCGAGACCGTCGGCCGCGACACCCGCTACCCGTCGCTCAACTTCTCGACGAGTTCCACCTACAGCTGCAGCTACACCAAGAGCGGCGTGGCGATCCCGCCGGAGACGAGCGCCGCGCGGGCCTACACGAAGCTCTTCATCGACGGCACCCCGGCGGAGGTGGCCGCGGAGGTGCGGCGGGTGCAGCAGGGGCGGTCGATCCTCGACCGCGTGGCCGGCGAGGCCG
>CAZXIG010000422.1:0-2061 GCA_964640405.1 uncultured Candidatus Kuenenia sp. | reverse complement strand
CGACCGCGCTCGGTTGGTGTGGATGGCCGACTTCGGCGACGGCAGGGAACTCTGATATCGCCGCCGGCGGTGCGTCAGTGTTTCGCCCAACTGGATGAGGGCAAGAGCACGCCTGCAGACGCGGTCTTTTGCGGCGGCCGAAGCGATCTACTCCGGCGGCTTTCGCCGGCGTTTGCTTAAGCGGCGGGCCTGTCGCTTTGCCTCCACCTCGTCAATCGCCGCCTGGGCGACCCGGTTCATGGCGGCCTCGGCCTCCGCTCTCGTGGCTACGCCCATTTCGATCAGCAGCGTGAGCCATCCCGCTTCGTAGTCGTGCAGCCGATTCTTCGCTAGTCCGATCATGAGAGCCTCCCTTTGCAAGCTCCTCTATTGTGACGGACGAGAGGGACAACCTTGGTCCGGAGTCATATTAAGCTCGAGGCGGGCGTTGACATCGGGCCGCCTTGCAGTTGGCAAAGGCCGAAAGATCTCTGAGATCATCGCCGATCTCGAGAGCCGGTCGTGAAATACTCGGTCACCTGCTCACCCGCGACGGTGTTTGCCCCTTCCGACGTGGCGTGTGCTCGTCAGGGCCGGCCGCCAAAAAAAGCTGCCGCCCCACGAGGGGGCGGCAGCCGTAGGAACCATTTGGTGGGCTGCATCAACGGCAGGCCCGTCGACTCGCCGCTATCGGCGCAGCCCTCCGGTACAGTCTTGCGTCACTAGACCACCTCCTTTCGCGAAAGGAATCCCAGCCGTCGCGACCACTGCAGATCGCCGCCAGGCGGTTATCTCCCCGGCCGTCACCGGGGAACGACACCCTGATTGTAGGCGGGTGGCCAAAAGGTGTCAGCCTAAAAGGTGTCAGGACTCTTTTTTCTGGTTTACTCGCCGATCAGCTTGACCAGCACGCGCTTCGGGCGGCGGCCGTCGAATTCGCCGTAGAAGATCTGCTCCCACGGCCCGAAGTCGAGCCGGCCGTTCGTGATCGCCACCACGACCTCGCGGCCCATCACCTGCCGCTTCATGTGGGCGTCGGCGTTGTCTTCGCCCGTCTTGTTGTGGTGGTAGACCTTCGGATCGGCGTTGAACGGGGCGAGCTTCTCGAGCCAGGCCGCATAGTCCTTGTGCAGCCCGGCTTCGTCGTCGTTGATGAACACGCTCGCGGTGATGTGCATCGCGTTGACGAGGCACAGCCCTTCCTTGATCCCCGACCGCACGACGAGCTCTTCGACCGTCGGCGTGATGTTCACGAACCCCATGCGGGCCGCGATGTTGAACGTCAGATGCTCGGTGAGGCTCTTCATGGCCGGATCAGGATAGGCTTTTTCCGCGCGTACGACCGCACAAATCCGGCTATAACACGACTAAACCATGGGACGAAGTGTCGTACTCGCCGGTGCCGCCCGCTGCCCACGCTGCAGTCTGCCGCCGCGGCTCTGCGTGTGTGATGCCCTGCCGCCGGTGGAGACACGGCTTGCGGTGCACGTGCTCATCCACAAGCACGAACAGCGAAAGCCGTCGAGCACCGGCAACCTCATCGCCCGGGCCGTGACGAACGCGGCGTGTCACGTCTACGAACGCGTGAGCCGCCATTTTCCGGCCACGGGGCTGCCGGCCGACGCCCTCGCGGCCGACCGCGAACTCTGGATTCTCCACCCGGGCGGCGAGCCGCTGCCTGCGGCCTCCGCCTCGGAAGACAGCCCGACCTGCGACCGGATCCAGATCCTGATGCTCGACGGCACCTGGCGGCAGGCCGGCGAAATGCTGCGCTCGGTCGAAGGGCTCGGGCGGTGCGTGCGGCTGCCGGAGGGCGCGGCCGAACCGAGCCGCTACTGGCTCCGCGACCAGCCCCAGCCGTCGCACGTATCGACGGCCGAGGCACTCATGCACGTGTTGCACGCATTCGGCGAGGCGGATGCGGCGCGGCAACTGCGGCTGCACTTCGAACTGCACGTCTACACGACGCTTCTCGCCCGCGGCAAACGCGAAATGGCTGAGCGCTACCTCGGACACTCGCCCCTGCTCACCGAAGCCCGCCACGTCCTCGCGTAGGCATAATACGGATCCCACTTGATCCGC
>CAZXIG010000421.1:0-2063 GCA_964640405.1 uncultured Candidatus Kuenenia sp. | reverse complement strand
CCTCGATGTCGAGCACGCCGGTGAGATTGATCGTGCCGCCGTAGACGTCGTCGCCGGCCGCCTTCTCCGCGGGCACCGACTCGCCCGTCACGCTCGCCTGGTTGACGGTGCTCGCGCCCTGGGCCACCCGGCCGTCCGCGGGGATCGTGTCCCCCGGCCGCACCCTCACACAATCGCCCGGCCGCAGGCTCGTGGCCTCGACCAATTCCTCCTGCTCGTCGCCGCGGTCACCGACAGCCGTGGGCCTGACGATGCGGCTCGCCTTCGTGGGGGCCAGCCGGATGAGCGACTCGATGCTCGCCTCGGCGCCGGCGGCCGTCCGCTTCTCGATGAGCGAGGAGACGATCATGAAGAATGCGACCGCGGCGCTTTCCAGGTATTGCCCCGTCGAGAGCGCTCCAATCACGGCCAACGCCACCAGAGCGTTCATCCCCGCCTTGCCCTGGAGCAGATCGCGGGCTGCCCCCAGCACCAACGGCGAGCCCAGCAGCAGCACGGCGAGCACCGCCGGCACGGCCGCGAAGAACGGCTGCCGCCAGAGCCAGCCGGCTACGAGCGAACAGACCAGAAGCGTGCCCCCCACGAGCGTCGCCACGATCTGCGCCTTGAGCGACCAGCTGAGCCGCGGCGCGGGCTGACCGGCCGCAGCAACAGCGGGCCGTCGGCTCGCCGTGGCAGCGGACTCGAATTCGTTCTCAATCAGGGCAGCGGTCGACACGGCTGGCAAGATCCTTGCACCTCGTGAACTCCAGCACCGCGAGCATACCACCGAGCTTCGCGACCCGAGCCTGAAGGCCGGTCTTGAAAAGGCTGCGGCCGCCCGAAGGCGGCCGCAGCACGAATCAGATCATCGCGCCCGTCACGGGCCGGCCGATCATTCGACCGCACCGCCGCCCACGCCGCCGGACGAGTTGCCGATCTGCTCGAGCCAGATCAGCTCGCGGGTCTCGTCGTAGCCCGTCTTGTTGATCTCGAACGTTTGCGCCGTGGGTACGGCGCCGGTCTTGTAGGGCCCGATCCAGCTGTCCGGGCTGTCTTGGAAGCCGCCGGTGTCCTCGACCTTGGCCACGTGGCCGTCGGCGAACAGCACCTGGGCATAGCCACTGGTGAGCAGCGTGTTGGCGCCCACCTGCGTCTTGCGGGCACCGTGGATCGGCACGATGTCGTTGATCTCGTGGATCTTTTCGCCCGTCAGTCCACCGAGGGCCGCGTCCTCGAACGGACAGTTCATGCCGTCGGTGAACGACTCGACCAGGATCGCACCGGTCGTCACGATCTTCTGGTCCGTGCCGAAGAATTCCCCGAACTTCTGGAACACCGCATCGGTGACGAGGGCATCGGCCCCGTCGCCATTTCGCGACGGTCCCATGAGCGCGACACGATCACGGCTCACGCCACCGCCGGTAAGCTTCTTCTCCGTCAGCGGACCGTCGCCGTCGAGCGGGCACTTCGACGGATCGGTGGCGACCGGGTTCATCTTCAGGTCGCTGTTGATCTTGCCATCCGTACCGGCATTGACGTCGCCGCGGCTGAAGTGCCACGTGGTGGCATAGTTGCTGTTGTAGCCGTCCTCCCAGAGTTTGAACCTCTTGGCGGGAGTCGCCGTCGTCGCGTTCATGTCGGCAGGAGCGTTGGCGCCGCCGAAGAACACGTCGGCGGTCTTCCCCTTCCAGCGGGCGCCGTTGGCCCTCGAGTTGTTCGCCACCACGGCTCCTGCGTAATCGGCCACCTTCTCGTTCACCTGCGAGGGGTTGGAAGGATCGAGGGCCTTGCCCGGGTTCGACACCTTGACGCGGATCAGGTCGGCCACCCAGCCATTCCGCCGACAGTCGCCATCACGGAGATGGTCGAAGGCGCCGGTCGAGAGCCGCGACGACTTGTCCTCGGTGGCATGGATCATGAATCCGCGGCCAAACGCACTGAGGTTGGAGCCGCTCCCGGCCGCCTGGGCCGAGTTGCGGGCGGACGACAAAGCCGGCAGCAGGATGGCCACCAGCAGGCCGATGATGGCGATCACGACGAGCAGCTCCACCAGCGTGAAGCCCCGTCGCATGGACTGGGAG
>CAZXIG010000420.1:0-2067 GCA_964640405.1 uncultured Candidatus Kuenenia sp. | reverse complement strand
GGAGAGGTTGGAGAAGATGTTCGCCCGGATGGACACCGACGGCGACGGCAAGCTCGACGAGCAGGAGGCGAAGGCCGCCGCGGAGCGAATGCGGACGATGGGGGCAGGTCGCGGCCCCGACGGACCTCGGCCACCGCGGCCGGACGGCGAGCGGCCCCGCGGCCCCGGCAGGCCGGGTCGGGGCGACCGCGGCCCCGAGGAAGGCTTTCGCAAGCCGCCGCAGCAAGACTGACGCAGCCGAGCCCCCGAAACCGGTCACGACGAACCGCCATCGCCCGTAGGTGCCGGTTGTCCGACCGATTCAGGCGAGGCGAATGGCAGCCACCGCTGGGGGTCGGGCAGCGGCGCGGTCTTCCGCCGCGGCGCGGTCTCGCGAGCAAGCGACCGGCGGACGGGATCCTGCTGCATGGCCCCGCGGCGATCGCGGCGGCTGCCGTGCCGCTCGGCCACGCCCCGGGCTTCGGCCCGTGTGGCGAAGCTCGTGCGCACGGCGGCGAGCTTTCGCTTCGCCTCGCGGACCTGGGCCGCGTGATCGACGAGTGGTGCAGGATAGTCGCGGCCGATCAGGCAGCCGGCCTCCTGCTGGACGTCGGCCGGCATCGTCCACGGCATGTGGACATACGCCGGCGGTACGCCGGTAAGTTCGGGCAGCCAGCGGCGGATGAAGATCCCGCGAGGATCCTGCTCGATCGCCTGCTTCGTCGGGTTGTAGATGCGGAGCGTGTTGATCCCGGTCGTGCCGCTTTGCATCTGCAGCTGCGACCAGTGGATGCCTGGCTCGAAGTCGAGGAAGTGCCGGGCGAGAAAGAGTCCTGTGGGCCGCCAGTGGAGCCAGAGCGAATAACTGGCGAACGACACCACGAGCGCCCGCATCCGAAAGGTGAGCCAGCCGGTGGCGACGAGGCTACGCAGGCAGGCATCCACGAGCGGATAGCCCGTTCGGCCCGCTTGCCAGGCGGCGAGCCGCTCTGGGCAAACGTCGTCTTCACGGAGGCCGTCGGCTGCCCGCAGCATGTTGTGAAACTCGATCGCTGGCTCGTCCTCAAGCTTTTGCATGAAGTGGCAGTGCCAGTGAAGCCGCGACTGCACCGCCTTCAGGCTTCGCTGCCAGGCCTTGAGCTCGCCGCGGTCCCGCGGGCTGACTGTCGTGGCGAGGCTGGCCTGCACCTCGCGGCGGCGGGCCTCGCTCGCCTGCCAGACCGTCCGCATCGAGATCGCGCCGAACGCGAGATACGGACTCAGCCGTGAGCAGCTGGTGGCCGCGGAGAGTGGGCTCGAGATGCCGCCCGAGTAGTGCCGCCCGCGGCGGGAGAGGAACTCGTCAAGCACCTGCTGCGCGGCCCGCTCGCCCCCGCGCTGGCGGTCTTTCGTGTCGGCAGGCAGTCCCAGATCGCGGCAGCCGAGGATGCCGGCCGTCGGAAGCCGCATGATGTTCCCGAGCGCTCCGCGGCCCGTGCTCCGGGGCACGTCGGCCCGCCTTGCCTCCATGCGTTGCTCCCAGAGGCGGTTCCAGCCATTGCGACTGGCGAGCCGCCGCACCACGCCGCTCTGCGGCAGCTCCAGAAACTCGACGCCTGCCTCGCCCGCCCAGCGCCGCACCCGTCGATCGCGGGCGTACGTCACCCCCGTGCCGGTCTCCTCGTGGGCCACGAGCAGCCGGAAGCCCGTCTCGCGGCGGAGCTCTTCGAGCACCGCCACCGCCTCGCCCCGCCGGGTGATGAGCCGAATGCCCAGCCGCCCGAGCGGCGCCTCGAGATCAGCGAGGCACTCTCGCTGAAACTCCGTGTGGCTCGGATCCCATTCCGGCTGGGCGAGCACCTCGGGCTCGTACAGAAACACGGCGAACACCGCTCCGCCGCGAGCCCGGGCCACGGCCTCGGCGAAAGCCGCGTGATCGCTCACCCGCAGGTCGCGTTTCATCCACACGCACACAGGGGGAATCGATTCGGGCGCCATGCTGCCGCCTCGTCACCGGTGGAAACCCGATGAATCCTAGCATTGACGCCTTTGTCGGTCAGTTCTTCGTCGGCAGCTTCAGCATCTTGCCGTTGTTCTTCCAGCCGAAGG
>CAZXIG010000419.1:0-2069 GCA_964640405.1 uncultured Candidatus Kuenenia sp. | reverse complement strand
GAGCATTGGGCCGCCGCGGCCCACCGCGACGAGACTTTTGCCGCCCCCGAGCCGGAGATCATCCAGCTGGGTTCGTCGTCGGCGGCATCCGGTACAATCCGGCGGCCTTCGCGAGGACCACGGATGACCGCGCAGTCTTTCGTCCACCTGCACTGCCACAGCCACTACAGCCTGCTCGACGGCGCGAGCCCCATCGACCGGCTCGTGTCGCGGACCGCCGAGCTGGGCATGAACGCCCTGGCGATCACCGACCACGGCAACCTCCACGGGGCGCTCGAGTTCTATCAGGCCGCGAAGGCCGCCGGCATCAATCCGATCATCGGCTACGAGGCCTACATCGCCCCCGGCAGCCGGTTTCAGAAGGACGCCGGCAACCAGAAGGATTCGAGCTACCACCTCACGCTGCTCGCCAAGGACCGCACGGGCTTCGCCAACCTCCTGCAGCTGGCCACGAAGGCCTACCTCGAGGGCTTCTACTTCAAGCCGCGGATCGACCGCGAGCTGCTCGAGCAGTTCGGCGAAGGGATCATCTGCCTGTCGGGCTGCCTCTCGAGCGAGTTCAGCCGGTCGCTCATCGGCTCGTCGCGGGAGCAGCGGGAGTCGCTGGCTCAGGCGAAGGAGGTGGCGGGCTGGTTCCAGAAGCAGTTCGGCGACCGCTACTTCATCGAGATTCAGGACAACGGCCTCGACGTGCAGCGGCAGGTGACGGAGGCCGCCCTCGAGATCTCGAAGGAACTCGGCATCCCGCCGGTGGCCACCTGCGACTGCCACTACATCAACCGCGAGGACGCCGAGGCCCAGGACATCCTGCTCTGCGTCAACACCGGCCGGTTCCGCAACGACGCCAGCCGGATGAAGATGGACTCGAGCGAGTTCTATCTCAAGAGCCCGGCGGAGATGCACGCCGCGTTCGTGGGGCTCGAGCGAGACTTCGTGGGCGGGGCCGTCGCCCGCAGCCAGCAGATCGCCGACTCCGTGGCGATCGAGCTCGACCTCGGCAAGCGGCACTTCCCGGGGTTCGAGGTGCCGGGGGGCCGCACGGCCAGCGAGGAACTGCGGCGGCTCTGCCTCGAAGGACTCCGCGAGCGGTATGCGGCCGTGCCGAAGCGGTGGGTGGAGGGCGCGATCGGGGGCGAGCTGCACGCCGACGTGATGGATCGGCTCGACCGCGAACTGGGCGTGATCGACACGCTCGGGTTCGCCAGCTACTTCCTCATCGTGTGGGACTTCGTGCGGTATGCCCGCGAGCAGGGAATCCCGGCGGCGGCCAGAGGCTCGGGCGTGGGTGCGCTCGTGGCCTACTCGCTCTACCTCTCGCACGTCTGCCCGCTGGAATACGACCTGCTCTTCGAGCGGTTCCTCGACGTCAACCGTCGCGAGGCGCCCGATATCGACATCGACTTCTGCAAGGAGCGCCGCGGCGAGGTCATCGACTACGTCAAAAAGAAGTATGGCGAGGCCAACGTCGCCCAGATCGGCACGTTCGGCACGCTCGCGGCCCGGGCCGCGATCCGCGACGTGGGGCGGGCCCTCGGTATGCCGCTGCCGCGGGTGGACCAGATCGTGGCCCTCGTGCCCGACCAGCTCGGCATCTCGCTCGACGAGGCGGCGGCGCCCGGCTCGCAACTGGCCGAGGCCTGCGAGGCCGATGCCGAGGTGCGGGAGCTCGTGGGCCTCGCCCAGCGGATCGAGGGGCTGGCCCGCAACGTGGGCACGCATGCGGCCGCGGTCGTGATCGCCGACCGACCGCTCGTGGAATACGTGCCGCTGCAGCGGGTGACGGGCAAGGAGGAAGTGATCACCCAGTGGGCCATGGGCGACGTCGAACGCGCCGGGCTCATGAAGATGGACTTCCTCGGCCTCCGCTACCTCACGGTCGTCGCGAAGACGCTCGACATCATCAGCTCTACCACGGGTCAAAAGCCCGATCCGTTCGCGTTCCCGCTCGACGACGCGGAGACGTTCGCCACGCTCTGCCGCGGTGAGACGAAGGGCATCTTCCAGCTCGAAAGCGGCGGCATCCGCGACCTGCTCCAGCGGATGAAGCCCGACCACTTCCTCGACATCGT
>CAZXIG010000418.1:0-2070 GCA_964640405.1 uncultured Candidatus Kuenenia sp. | reverse complement strand
CGCTTCGGGCCCATCAGCACCTTGTCGCGGGCGTAGTCGAAGTCGGAGGAATCGACGGCGTTCTTGTCGTGCCGCGTCGCCCAGAGGGCCGCCTCGTTGACGAGGTTGCGGATGTCGGCGCCAGTGAGGCCGACCGTGGCCGTGGCCAACCGCTCGAGATCGACGTCGGCCGCGAGCGGCACGTTCTTCGTGTGCACCTTGAAGAGGGCGAGCCGGGCCTTCTGGTTGGGTCGATCGACGGTCACGTGGCGGTCGAACCGGCCGGGCCGCAGGAGCGCCGGGTCGAGCACGTCGGGGCGGTTGGTGGCCGCGAGCACGATCACCGATTCCGACGGGCTGAAGCCGTCCATCTCGGAGAGGATCTGGTTGAGCGTCTGCTCGCGCTCGTCGTGGCCGCCGCCGAGCCCGGCGCCGCGAACTCTTCCGACGGCGTCGATCTCGTCGATGAACAGGATCGCCGGGGCGTTGTCCTTGGCCGTCTTGAAGAGGTCGCGGACCCGCGAGGCGCCCACGCCGACGAACATCTGGATGAACTCGCTGCCCGAGATCGAGAAGAAGGGCACGCCCGCCTCGCCGGCCACCGCCCGCGCGAGCAGCGTCTTGCCCGTGCCCGGCGGGCCCATGAGCAGCACGCCCTTCGGCACGCGGCCGCCGAGCCGCTGAAACTTCTTCGGATCCTTGAGAAACTCGACGATCTCCTGCAGATCGGCCTTCACCTGCTCGAGGCCGGCCACGTCGGCGAACGTCACCTGCTTGTCGCCGGCGCCGTATCGCTTGGCGGGCGACTTGGAGAAGCCCCCGAGGAAGCCCGTATTGCCGAGCGGGTCGCGGGCGCGGCGGAGCGTCATCCAGAAGCCCGCCATGAGGAGCAGCGGCACGAGGAGGTAGAGGCCCATGAGCACGCCGGTGCCGTCGGCGGGCGTGCGGCTCACCTTCTTGATCTCGTCGTGCTCCTGCATGAGCTTGTCGAAGCCCTCGCGGAGATACGGATTGAGGTCGAGTTGGAAGCCGCGGCCCCCCTTGCGGCCCGTCGTGGGATCGGCGGGCATCTCGGCCATGAACTCTCCCTCGACGTGGTCGCCGGCCAGTTCGATCGCTGCCACGTTGCCCCCCTTCACCTGGGCCACGAACTCGTCGTAGCGGATGGGGGTGCGGCCTGTTGTCGTCTGGCCGGTGATGAACGTGGCGAGGGCGACGGCCGCCAGAATGAGCAGCACCGCCATCGGCATGCCGAAGGGTTTGCCGAGCACGGGCGGGACGTTGGAGGGGCCTTTCGGCCGCGGGGCGGATTCCATGGGCACGTGGGTTCGGGGGCGGGGCAAAAACGACCGGACAGTGTAGTGTATGCAGGTGGGCCGCAAGGACGCGGTCCTTTCTTTCAGCCGCCTTGTGCCTCACGTGTTCTGACCGTGCCCAGCGACTCCGGCAACATCCGTCCCCGCAAGTTCGGCGTGGTGGCGATCACGCATCGCGACGGACGGTTTCTCGCGATCCGCCGCGGCGCCACGGTGGCCGCCGGCGGCACGATCTGCTTTCCCGGGGGCCACATCGAGCCGGGGGAGCGGGAGGACGAGGCCGTGGTGCGGGAGTGCCGCGAGGAGGTGGCCGCGCACGTGGAGGCGGTCGAGTGCGTCTGGCGAAACGTCACCGAATGGGGCACGTCGCTGGCGTGGTGGACCGTGAGGTTCGTCGGCGCGGAGCAGGAGCTCGTGCCGCATCCGGTGGAGGTGGGTGAGATCCTGTGGCTCTCGGCGCAACAGATGCTCGAGCACCCGGATCTACTGCAGGGCAACCGGCCGTTCCTCGAAGCGGTTATCGAGGGGCGGTTGCGGGTGTGATGTCCGCGCGGCAATTTTAATAGAAGCCCCCAGGCGCGACGCAGTTTCCATACAAGCCCCCAGGCGCAACGCATTTTCCATACAAGCCCCCAGGCGCGAGCCGGGGGATATTGCGGCATCCATCTTGATGCGACGCGGATTGATCCCCCTGCTTGCGCATGGGGGCTTTTATCGCGCACGCGCGCGCAAGCCCGTTATCGCGCACGTGGGCGCAAGCCCGTAATCGCGCACG
>CAZXIG010000417.1:0-2087 GCA_964640405.1 uncultured Candidatus Kuenenia sp. | reverse complement strand
GCAAGCCGGGGGACCGTCCGCTGCGTTCGGCTCACGCGGGCTCCCTGATCCACGTCACGTTCGGTGAGCCGCCACCGTTCACGGCCGAGCCCTTCAAAAACTCCGACACGTAGCGGATCGTTTTTCCCGGGCGGTCGGGGTCGCGGAAGTTGTCCCCCTTCTGCAGGATCGGCAGCTGGTCGGGCATGCCGCCGAAGGCCCGCGTGCCCGCCGCCTGACACGGAAACCACCAGCCGTTGCCCGTGCCATCGACGAGATAAAACTCGGGGTAGCAGTGTCCCTCCACCCACACCGTCCGGGCGGGAACGCCCTCGGCGCGGCACATCGCGATGAAGAGACACGTGAGTTCCTCGCAGTCGCCCCAGCCGTCGGCCAGTGCCCGCGCGGCCCCCTTGAGCTCGCCGTTGCGATATTCCACCTTCGCGCGGCAGGTGTCGTAGAGCGCCTCCACCTTCTTCCAGCCGTCGAGTCCCGCGCCGGCCTCCTTCGCGAGCTTCGTGATCTTGGAGTGTCGCGTCTCGATGTAGGGGCTCGTGCCGAGAAAGGCCCGCAGCTCGCGACTCGGTTTTTCCGGAATCCGCAGGCCGGCGGTGTCGGCCGGCGCGACGATCGCCGCCCGCTCCAACTCGAAGGTGATCACGGCCCGGGCCGTCTCGCCGGTGGCGAGCGACGGAATCTCCACCACCATCTGCCGCACGCCGCCGTCGAGCATCCGATACGTCGGCCCCTTCACGCTCGCCGACACGTCCTCGGCCACCACCCGCACCTTCTGCTCGGGCCAGTCGGTCGGCACCGGCAGCGTGGCGTAGATCCCCCGGCACGGCCCCCCGTCCGCCGTCACCTCGACGCCGACGCGATACCTCTGCGTGCGCACGTCCCCGAGCGCCGGCCCGGTGGCGGCCGCCGGTGCGTCCTCGAGAAACTGCCCCCACGCCGGATGGGCAAAGCTGGCAACGAAGGAAACGCACGCGAGCACCGCCACTCGCCGGCAATGACCAAGCCGCGACGGAGGCGAGGGGGTCGGCGAAAGCTCGAGGAGCATTGGGCCGCCGCGGCCCACCGCGACGAGACTTTTGCCGCCCCCGAAGCCGGCGCCGTGCCCAGAGGTTTTGCACCAGAGTCGGCTGTTCATACTTCCTCCGCTGGTTGATCGTCTTTCGCAGTCGATCGGGATGGCTCCTCCGGCCGGAGTGCGGGCCGGGCAGGCTGGGGCGGCGGGGAAAACAGCCGCGATTGTTCGGCCCGACAGCCGCTGCTACACTCCGGGGCTCGACTTTTCCGTGGCCCGCGAGTCCCCTTCCTCCAACCCCCCTTTCCCGGCTTCAACCCGGGAACATCCCCACGCATGGTCAACCGCAACCTCATCCGCGAACTCGAATTCGGCGACGAACTGGACCAGGAGATCGATCGTGCCATGGGCGGCACGGCGGTCGAGGACTTCTCGATCGGGGGCGGCACGACGCTCGCGGTCAACGCCGTGCTCGAGGGGAAGGTGCTGCGGGTGGACGACGAGTTCGTGCTCGTCGACGTGGGCTACAAGAGCGAAGGCCACATCCCGCGGAACGAGTGGGACGAGACGGAGCCCCCGCCGCAGGTCGGCGACATCGTCAAGGTGCTGCTCGAGGAGTTCGAGGACGGCGCCCTCGAGGAGCAGCGCGGCCTGATCACGCTCTCGAAGCGGAAGGCTCGCCGGATCGAAGACTGGCTCCGCGTCATGGAGAGCGTCCACGAGAACGACGTGGTCACCGGCTTCGTCACCCGCAAGATCAAGGGCGGTCTGCTGGTCGACATCTCGGGCGTGAACGTGTTCCTGCCTGCCAGCCAGGTCGACATCCGCCGCCCGGCCGACATCGGCGACTACTGCGGCCGCTGCATCCAGTGCCTCGTGCTCAAGATCGACGAGGCCCGCCGCAACATCGTGGTCTCCCGTCGCGCCCTCATCGAGCAGGAGCGGGCCGAGCGGAAGAAGCAGCTCATGGAGACGCTCGAGGTGGGCCAGATCCGCCGCGGCATCGTCAAGAACATCGCCGACTTCGGCGCGTTCGTCGATCTCGGCGGCATCGACGGCCTGCTCCACATCACCGACA
>CAZXIG010000416.1:0-2103 GCA_964640405.1 uncultured Candidatus Kuenenia sp. | reverse complement strand
ACTATCCCCCGGCTCGCGCCTGGGGGCTTGTATGGGGAGCACTATCCCCCGGCTCACGCCTGGGCGCTTGTACGGGAAACGTGATTTCCGCGGACGCCGGAGCGCCCCCGGAATCCCTCACGGTCGCCACATGATCTGCGGCAACAACCCCGGGTTGTCGGGGCTGAGCGACGTATCGGCGGCGCGGAGGTCGCTCTCGGCCCGCCAGAACTCCTGCCGCGCGGTCACCTCCAGCACGTCCGCCTCGAACTTCGCCTGCTCGCGGAGCGTCACCCGCAGCACGTCGCTGCGACCGAGCCGCAATTGTTCCCGCTCGGCCTCCGCCACGATCGTCGCCAGTTCGAGCCGCTGTCGGGCCTGCTTGTGAAACTCATACGCCCGCTCGAGCGCCGAAAACGCATCCTGCACCTCCGCCCGCACCTGATCCTGGGCGTATTGCAGCTGCCGGTCGAGCTGCATCAGCTGCGAGTCGGCCGTCAGCATCTTGCCGCGGGCGTCCCGCCGCTGGGCCGGCATCTGGAAGATGAGCGAGGCCTGGAGCACCTGCCGATCGAGGCCGAAGGGGCCCGAGAGGGAACTCGTGCCGTAGCCCGCGTCCTGATTGCCGGTGAGCTGGCCGTCGATGCCGGGCAGCGTGTTGTTGGCGGCGAGCTTGCGTTCCACGATCAGCTTCTCCCGCTGCAGCGAGAGGCGGGCGAACTCCGGCCGCGCGGCGAGCGCCCGGGCGAGCGCGTCGTCGAACACGCCCCGCGTCGGAGGCACCGGCAGGGGCACGGGCCGCAGCCGGCGGCGACCGGCGAGCACCGGCTTGCCGAGCGGGTCGCGCAGGTAGAGCGAGAGGTCGATCGTCGATTGCTGCACGGCCCGGTCGGCCTGCACCACCAGGCCGTTGCGGAGGGCGATGTTCTGCTGGTTGTCCACCCGCTCGATATTTGCGGTCGCGCCCTCGTCCACCCGCAGTTTCAGTTCGAGGTCGCGCTCGGCGGCCAGGGCCAGCAGCCGGTCGGCCGCGCTCCGCCGCTCGCCGGTGCCCATCCAGCTCCAGTACGCCCGCGCGGCAGACCGCATGTAGTCGAGCCGGCTTCGCTCGATCACGGGTTCGGCGAGCGACACGTCGAGCTGGGCCTGGGCTCGCGTGGCCCGCTGGCGGTCGATGTCGCGGCCGCGGGCGAAGGGCACGTTCACGCCACCTCGCACTTCACCGACGTCGGCCGTCTTCTGGCCGAGGTTGTAGGTGGGAAAGTCGCCGAAGCCGGTGCGGTAACCGCCGAAGAGGCTGATGCCGCCCACGGTGAGCATCTGCGAGACGCCCATGTCGGAGCGGTAGTTCTCGTAGGTGCCGGGGGCGAGGGCGTTGCCCGACATCGTGAGGTTGGTGTCGAAGGCGCCCATGGCGCTCGTGAGCCGGCCCGCGGCCACGGCCCGCTCCCGCTCCACCGCCTGCAACAGCGGAAAATGAATCCGCACGCTGTCGAGCACCTCGGCCAGCGTGAGGGGAATGTCGCGGTCGTCGGTCTCGCAGCCCGGCACGGTCGACGTGGCGGGCGGCGTCACGGCCACCACGCCGGGCGGGCCGGTTTCCATGATGATCGTTTCTTCCTCGTCGGCCGCCGGCAGCGGCTCGGGGAGCGGCAGCGGTTCGGGCAGCTCGACGGCTGCGTTCTCGGGGGCGGGGCCGGCCGTGGCCTGGAGAAAGGATTGCGTCACGATCGGATTGAGCCGCAGCTCCTCGTGGGCGGGCGACTCGGCCTCCGCAATGAGCGGGGCCGGCAGGAATCGGCCGGGCTCTTGGGCGGCGGCCGGGCCGAGGGCCAGCGTCGTGATGCAGGCCAGGGCCAGACCGCGGGCGAGCGGGCCGCGGGCGAGGCGTCGTGAGCGGTGGTGTCGGGTCGAGTGGTGCACGGCTGCCGCCTGGTTGCGGGCCGCGCGGCGGGCGCGCGGCGGGCGCGGAGCCTGCGCGATGCGCAAACTCGCTGCATTCGATATCGGCCGCACAACCGGCCATCTTGACGCCGGTTACCTGTCGGCGGAGGGGGCGCGGCCCGACGGGGCAGGGTGGGGAAGCCGGGCGAACGCGTTGCCCGCAAGGAAGCCCCCAGGCGC
>CAZXIG010000415.1:0-2119 GCA_964640405.1 uncultured Candidatus Kuenenia sp. | reverse complement strand
TGTTCTTGATGCCCTGCTGGAGCACCATGTGGTCGCCGAACATGTTGTTGAGCGAAACGTCGGCCCGAACGGCCGGCGGGGCGAGCAACGCGATGGCCAGGCAGGCGGAGGCGAGACGCGGCAGCGACATTGGCGGAGGCTCCAGAACGGCACCTGACCCGACCCCGGCATCAGGAAGCCAACAGAATAGCGGGCGGCCCGTACCGCGGGTATCGTGGGCTGAAACCATGCCGCCGGAAGGACCTGACAGATGACCGAGAACCACGACGCACAGCATCGCACGCCCCCATCGAACCCAGGATCGTTCACCTCGGCCGTGGCCGTTCCCCTGATCGCGCTCGGGCTGCTCGGCGCCGCGGTCTGGCTCGGCTCGGCGCCAACTCCGGCGCCGCCGGGTCAGGCGGCCGCCCCCGCGGTCGCGACCGATCCGCTGCCGAGTTGGCACGACGGGCCGACGAAGCGGGCGATCCTCGAGTTCGTGGCGGCCGTCACCACGCCCGACAGCAAGGACTTCGTGCCGGTGGCCGAGCGGGTGGCCGTGTTCGACCACGACGGCACGCTCATCTGTGAGAAGCCGATCGTCCACGGGATGTTCTTGATCAATCGTGTTCGTGACCTCGTGGAGCGGCAGCCCGAGCTGGCCCACGAGGAGCCGTTCGCCACGCTGCTCACCGGCGATCTCGACTTCGTGCGGCGGCTCGGCAAGAAGTTCTTCGCGGACCTCTCGTTCGCCGCCTTGGCCGGCGTGCCGGAGGAGAAGCTCGAAGCCGAGGCCCGCGACTTCATCCGCACGGCCCGGCATCCCGTGTTCGACGTGCCGCTCGGCGAGACGACCTACCCGCCCATGAAGGAGCTGATCGCCTTGCTGCGGTCCCGCGACTTCTCGGTCTGGATCTGCTCCGGCAGCGGCGTGCACTTCATGCGGCCGGCGGCGGCCGAGTGGTATGGCCTGCCGCCCGAGCGGGTGATCGGCTCGCGGCCGAAGACGGTGCTGCGGGAGATCGACGGCATCGAGCTGGCGGCGGGCGATTCTCCCAACAAGCGGCTCGACCTCGTCGTGCTGCCGGAGCTGGAGATCCTCAATGACGAAGAACGGAAACCCGTGAGCATCGGCGAGCAGATCGGCCGGCGACCGATCTTCGCCGCCGGCAACGTCGGCACCGGCGGCGACGTCGAGATGCTCCGCTGGTCGCAGTCGGGCGACCGCCGCAGCCTGCAGCTGCTCGTGCTCCACGACGATGCCGACCGGGAGATGGCCTACGGCGAGCCGCAGGACGAGTCGGTCGAAGCCGCCGAGCGGTACGGCTGGCGGGTCGTGCGGATGAAATCCGACTGGCGGAACGTGTTCGCCCGGCCGCTCGAGAAGCGGGCCGGTGCCATGCCACAGCCAGCGGCGGCCGCGACGCCGGCTGCTGTGACTCCGGCTGCCGCGCAGGCCGCGGTGCCAGCCGGCGCCACGGCGAACGAGGGCCCGCCACCGACCCGCTGGGGCGAGGAACTGGCGGCCTTCGCACGGCTCGATCGCGAGTCGCCGAATCAACCCGGGGGCGTCTGCCTGCTCGGCTCGTCGAACGTCCGCATGTGGACCACGCTGGCCGACGACTTCCCGGGTCTGAACATGGTCAACCGCGGCGTGAATGGCTGCCGGCTCGCGGAACTGGCGGAATTCGCGCCGGTGCTCGCGGCGCCGCTCGAGCCGCGGCTGGTCGTCGTATCGGCGGGGGGCAACGATCTCGCCGCTGGCCGCACGCCGGCCGATATCGCCGCCGACTTCGGCCGACTCGTGGCCAACCTCCGCCGCGAACTGCCCGACGTGAAGGTGGCGTTCCTCGCGATCTCACCCTCGATCAAACGCTGGGAGCAGCGGGAGTTGCAGGCGGCGGCGAACGAGGCGGTTGGAGCGGCGATCGCGGCGGGCGAATTCGGCGCGGGCGTCGAGTTCATCGACGCCAACCGGGCCTTCCTCGGCCCCGATGGCACGCCCGCGACCGAGTGCTTCCTCGACGACCAGCAGCATCCCAGCACGATCGGCAACGCCCGCCGCGCGGAGATCATGCGGCCGGCGCTCGAGGCATTGCTCGCGGAGTGACGGGACATCCGCATGAAAGCCCCCAGGCGC
>CAZXIG010000414.1:0-2122 GCA_964640405.1 uncultured Candidatus Kuenenia sp. | reverse complement strand
ACTCGCTGAAGAAGATGCTGTTGACGTCCTGGCCACTGGTGGACACCGCGTACCAGACGCGGTCGCCGTAGGCCGCGCACACCGCCATGTCGCTGCGGGGGATGCCGAAGCGGAAGGCGTTGAGGTTTCCGTTGGGCAGGACCACGGGAACCGCGGCGTAAAACGGCCTGTCCGGGTCGAAAAGCTGCTCGTCGGTGAGCGTGTCGGTCCCCTGGATGGCGATGGTGCCGCCCTGCACCCGGCCCCACATCTCGAGCCGGTAGAAGACCAGGGACTCGTCGCTGCTGGTGCGGAAGAACTCGACGATCGTCGCCCTGGCCGGCGCCGTGACCCCAGGAATCGACCACTGCATCGTCGTCGGGTTCGGCGTCGCGGTGAACAGCGTCGTGTCGACGTCGGTGATCGGTGAGAAGTCTGAGTAGTAGATCGGCCGGGTCATGTCGCGGATGGTCGCCGCGGAGTTGGTGACCGTCGACGCGGCCGCCGCCGACAACACCGCCTGCGTCCCGGAGAGCGAGACGATCCGAGTCATGAACGGCAGGGCTGCGTTTTCCACCACGAATCCCGGCGACAGCCCGGCCGTGTCCGAGAAGGTGACGGTCGAGGAGCCGGCGGTCGTGGAGATCGTCCGGAAGGCGACGTCGGTTTCGGACCAGTCCGCAAACCGGTAGGCGCAGCGGTAGGTGCCCCGCATGGCCGGACGAAGGACGGGCAGGAGCAACGCCGTCTGGGAGGACGCCGTGATCGTCGGGGAGCCGGTGAACCCCGAGCCCGCCTCCAAAATGTTGACTTGGGTGATGGCACCGCCGGAAACCACGGCATCCAGTTTGAGGCCGTACCCGCCGCCGCCGCTGACCACCAGTTCCGGCACCCCGTAGTAGGCAGTCCCGCCGCTCGAGATCGTGACGCTCGTGATCTTGTCGGTCGTGGAGGCCGGCGTGATCTGGATCGCCTTGAACGTGTAGAGCTGCCCGTCGGAGAAGGTCGCCGTCCCCGGCGGATCGGTCGTGTTGGACCGCTGCCGCAGCCGCACTGTGGCCGTGTCCCCCGCCTTGAAGCCCGTTCCGGGAACCAGCACGGTCGGCTCACCGAACACCTGCCCGGGCGGCCCCTGCTGTCCTGGAGTCGCGGCGGCGGCGCGGAAGTAGAACCGCAGGCGGTAGTCGGTGAACGCCTTCTGGAATCGCGTGGTGTTGTAGGTCGAGTAGTACTCGTCGCTGAAAGCCGGGGAAACAGGGGAGACGTCGAAACTGCTCCAGCTCACCGCGTACTCGGCGGCGTTCGGCTGGTAGTGCTTGTACGGGTTGCCGGCGCCGCCGGAATAGAAGTTGAGGAACTGGTTCTCCGCCTGGGCGAATAGGTAGAGCAACGCGCAGTTGACCTGGTCGAACTGGAGCGCGAAGAACGTGTTCTGCTCCATGCCCGTTCCGGCTCGAATGACCTCGACCGTGCCGGCCGCGACCCCCGCGGCGGCCGATCCGCTGGACCCCTGCCGGAAATCGACGATCGGCCGCTGTGATGCGCCGTTCTCGGCCAGTCCGGCGCTCCACCAGCCGAGCGTGTTCGTCGAGGTGAGTTGGGCGGCGCCCGATGAGTTGGCCCGTTGCCACCCCACGCAGCAGGCGTAGCCACCGTCGCCCGTCGTGGCGTTGTTGAGCCATGAATCCGGGCAGTACTTGAGGTAGATGCGAACGATCGGGGTCTGATAGCCGGTGTAGGTGACATACGGCGTCGTGCCCGTCTTGAGCGAGGGCACGAGTTCGACGTCGATGAAGGGCTGGCCATTGGCGACCTGGACCTGCGCCGTCGTCCACGTCCACTTGGAGGCGTCGTCGGTGGCCGTCTCGAGCGCGTCGCGGGCGCCGGTGTAGTACCGCAGCGAAATCCGGCTGTAGTCGAACGTGTAGAAGTCCGCGTAGAGCGTGAAGGGATTCTGCGGGACGCCGTTCGAGACGTTGCGGTACCGGGCCTCGTACTCCCGCCGCTTGTGGAAGCGAATCAGGAAGTTGGGCGCCAGTCCGGCAAAGAAGTCGTGGTTGTTCCGCTGCCATTTGTGAGGCTGATAGAACTGCTGAAACGCCCCGAGGTTGTTGGCCTGGTAGGCCGTGTTGTCGTCGGTGTC
>CAZXIG010000413.1:0-2134 GCA_964640405.1 uncultured Candidatus Kuenenia sp. | reverse complement strand
TCGTGATGAGCACGAGCTTCACCAACCAGGTGCTCGCCCAGATCGCCCTCTGGACCGAGGGGGACAAGTTCGACATCGGCGTGCACCGGCTGCCCAAGAAGCTCGACGAGGAGGTGGCCCGCCTGCACCTCGACAAGCTCGGCGTGAAGCTGACGAAGCTCACGAAGGAGCAGGCCGAGTATCTCCACGTGCCCGTGGAAGGCCCGTTCAAGCCCGAGTACTACCGCTACTGAGCGGCCGTGGCCTGCGTCGCGATCTCGTAGCCGCGTCCGGCTCGGGGCGACCCATGCCCCATCGCCGGACGTGCTGGCTGTCGCGCCGTCGCCGCCGTCCCGGCGTCGGCTCCGGCTTACGGTCGCCGGGCAAAGCCCGGCTCCGCATGACACGGCCCTCCTGCCCTCCGCTCACTCGATGCTGTCTGCGCTCCGACATCCTGTCTGCGCTGGCCAGCATACGCCGGCTCCTGGGCACGGGTCGCCCCGAGCCTCCTCGTAACCGGGAGGCGAGCGACGGCGGGTCGGGTTCTTGCTGTTCATAAAAGCCCCAGGCGCAAGCCGGGGGACAATCCGCGTCGCATCGCACTCGCCGCCCATGCGTTTTCTTGCGGCCGCATTATCCCCCTGCTTGCGCATGGGGGCTTGTATGGGCGTGGAAGCCCCCAGGCGCAAGCCGGGGGACAATCCGCGTCGTTTCACGGGAAACGGTTCGGAACCGGGGCGGTTTGCTACGATCTGGTCCCTGAGCCCCGTACCTCGTTTTGCAAGGACCAGCATGCCCACCGTCGCCCCGCTCCGCGGCCTCCGCTACGACCCCAAGCACGTCGGCGCCCTGTCGCAGGTGATCGCGCCCCCCTATGACGTGATCGATGCCGCCCTGCAGACGAAGCTCTACGAACAGCATCCGGCCAACGTGATCCGGCTGGAACTCAACCGCGAGGAGCCGGGGGACGACGACCGCACGAACAAATACTCCCGGGCCGCCAAGTTCCTCAAGGAGTGGCGGGAGCAGGGGGTGGTGATGCAGGAGCCGGCCGCGGTGCTCTACGTCTACCACCAGGCGTTCGAGGTCGAGGGGCGAACGTACGTGCGGCGGGGCGTAATGGCCCGGGTGCGGCTCGAGCGGTTCGGCACCGGCAACATCCATCCGCACGAGGAGACGATGTCGGGGCCGAAGCAGGACCGGCTGCTGCTCACGCGGGCCTGCAAGGCCAACCTCAGCCAGGTGTTCGGCCTCTATCCCGATCCGCAGGGGGAGGTGCAGACCCTGCTCGACGCGGCGGTGGCGGGGCAGCCGCCCGTGGAGGCGACCGACCACCTGGGCGTGAGCAGCAAGATGTGGCCGCTGGCCGACGAGGCCGTCGCCGCGAAGGTGGCGGGGCTGATGGGGCCGAAGCCGGTGTTCATCGCCGACGGCCACCACCGCTACGAGACCGCCTGCAACTACCGCGACGAGGTGGCCGCGGCCTGGGCGGCCGAGCATGGCGGGGCGGCCCTTCCCGCCGACCACCCTGCCAACTTCGTGCTCATGATGCTCGTGGGCATGAGCGATCCGGGGCTCATCGTGCTGCCCACCCACCGGCTCTTCGTGCAGCCGGCCGTGGCCTCCGTCGCCGAATTGAAGGCCAAACTCGGCGACTGCTTCACGACCGAGGCGGCCGGCACGGGCCCCGCCGCGGCCGACGCCGTGTGGGCCAAGATCGAGGCGGAGGACGAGCAGGGTACGCTCGGCCTCTACACGACGGGCGACCAGGCCTGGACGCTCGCCCGGATCACGGCCGCCGGCCGCGCTCGGATGGACGCGGTGGCTGCCGACCACGGCCCGGCCTGGCGGAGCCTGGGGGTGTCGATCCTGCACCGGCTCGTGATCGGCGACCTCCTCGGGGCGAAGGAGATTCCGACGCCCGGCTATGTGCACCTCGTCCGCGAGGTGGTGGACGGCCTCGGGAGCGGCAAGTATCCCTTCGCCGCGCTCGTGATGCCCGCCACGGTTGACGACATCAAGCAGGTGAGCGAGACGGGCGAGCGGATGCCCGCCAAGAGCACCTACTTCTTTCCAAAGCTGGCAAGCGGCCTGGTGTTCAACCCGCTGGGGTGATGCCGCCCCAGCGATCCCCCGGCTTGCGCCTGGGGGCTTG
>CAZXIG010000412.1:0-2135 GCA_964640405.1 uncultured Candidatus Kuenenia sp. | reverse complement strand
TGCGGCCGGTGTCGCCGATCTTGGCCTCCTGCATCTCGAGCCAGAGGTCGGTGCCTTCACGGGTCCGCTCGCCGACGCCGGCGAACACCGAGTAGCCGCCGTGCGCGCTTGCAATCCGCGCGATGAGCTCCGTCAGGATCACCGTCTTGCCCAGACCGGCACCGCCGAAGAGGCCGGCCTTGCCGCCGCGAACGAACGGCGTGAGCAGGTCGATCACCTTGATGCCCGTCTCGAACAGCTCGGTGCGGGTGGAGAGGTCGGTCACCGGCGGCGGGTCGCGGTGGATCGGCCACCGCTCCTTCGCCGCCACGGCGCCGCGGCTGTCGATCGGCTCGCCGAGCAGGTTGAACACCCGGCCGAGGGTCGCCGGCCCGACCGGCACGCTCACCGGCGAACCCGTGTCGACGACCTCCTGGCCGCGCACGAGGCCGTCGGTGCTGCCGAGGGCCACGCAGCGGACCTTGCCTCCGCCGAGGTGCTGCTGCACCTCGCCGACGAGATGAAGATCGACGCCCTTCGTGGCGCTGTCGATCCGCACGGCGTTGTAGATCGCCGGGATCGAGCTTTCGGGAAATTCCACGTCGAACGTGGAGCCGATGACCTGGGTGATGCTGCCGTTTGCCATTTCAGTCGTTGCCTCTGCTGGAGTTGAGTGGTGAGGGTGTGCGTGCGGTTATTTGTTCTTCAGGGCCTCGACGCCGCCGAGGATCTCCATGATCTCGCCCGTGATCTGCGACTGGCGGGCCCGGTTGTATTGGCGGGAGAGGTTCTTGATCAGGCCGCCCGCATTCTCCGTGGCGGCCTTCATGGCCACCATGCGGGCCACCTGCTCGCTGACGGCCGCGTCGAGGAAGCACTTGAACAGCCGCGAGAGGAAACTCGCCGGCAGGATCTCCTCGAGGATGCTCTCCGCCGACGGATAAAAGTCGTAATCGTTGGAGGCCAGATCTTCGGCCTTCCCGGCGCCCGCCCCGCCTGCCGTCTCCGGCGGCTTGAGGGGGAGCAGCATCTCCGTCGTGGCTTCCTGCTTCGCGATGCTGTGGAACCGCGTGTAGACGACGTCGAGCCGGTCGATCTCGCCGGCGGCATAGGCCTGCAGATAGGCCTGGCCGATCGGGGCGACCGCGGCGAAGTCGGGCTTGTCCTCGAAGGTCGTATACCGCTCGGCGATGTCGATGCCCCGGAACTTGAGGGCCGAGATGCCCCGCTTGCCCGACACGGTCACGTGCGTGCCGACCTGCTCGCTCCGCCACTGGCCGAGCAGCGCCACCGCCTGCCGCACGATGTTGGAGTTGTAGCCGCCGCAGAGGCCGCGGTTGCCGGTCAGCACGAGCACCGCCGACCGCTTCGTGGGCCGCACTTCGAGCAACGGGTGGGCGACCGTCGCGCCGGCCCCCGCGATGTTCTCGAGAATCTTCGCCAGCTGCTTCGTGTAGTCGCGGGCCGCCACCGAGCGGTCCATCGCCTTTTTGAAGCGGGCCGTGGCGATGAGCTCCATCGTCCGCGTGATCTTGCGGATGTTCCGCACCGACTTGCGGCGGCGATCGAGTGCCCGTGCCTTTGCCATGATTCAACTGGTCTCGTTCAGGTCTGGTTGAGTGTCGCGAAAATCGCCCCGTCGGCGCCCCGTCAGCGGCCGGCCCCGGCCATCTGCCGGGATTCGCCGGCCCCCTTCGCGGCCCGCTGACGCTTGAACTCCGCGATGGCCGCCTCCAGCTGCCGCTCGCTCTCCGCGTCGAGCTCCTTCGACTGGTCGATCCGGGCCCGCAGCTCCGGCACTTGGTCGCGGACGAACGTCAGGAAACCCTTCTCCCAGTCGGCGACTTCGTCCCGCTTCACCTCGTCGAGGTGGCCGCGGGTGCCGGCGTAGATGCTCATCACCTGGTCGACGACGTCCATCGGCGCGAACTGCCCCTGCTTGAGCAGCTCCACCATCCGATAGCCGCGGTCGAGCCGCTGTTGCGTGGCCGCATCGAGATCGGTGCCAAGTTGGGCGAAGGCCTCGAGCTCGCGGAAGCTCGCGAGGTCGAGACGGAGACCGCCGGCCACCTTCTTCATCGCCTTGGTCTGGGCGGCACCACCCACGCGCGACACCGAGATGCCGGCGTTCATGGCGGGCCGCTGGCCGGCGAAGA
>CAZXIG010000411.1:0-2137 GCA_964640405.1 uncultured Candidatus Kuenenia sp. | reverse complement strand
GCGCCTGGGGGCTTTTATGAAGGCGGGTGACCTGGCAGCTACGCCGGCGCGAGATACGCCCCCAACACCACCAGCGCCAGCGGCCGCGACCAATGCATCGTGTCGGGCTTCGCCTGAAACTCGTCCCACACCCGCCTCACTTCCTTGCCGTCGAGAAACGGCAGCTGCTCCACCGCGGCGATCGCCGCCTCGCACTGCTCCCGCACGCTCCGCCGCATCCATGCCCCGATCGGCAGCGTGAAGCCAGTCTTCGGGCGGTTGGCGATCGCCTCCGGCAAGACGCTCTGGCAGGCCTCCCGCAGCAGCGCCTTCGGCGGTTCGCCTGACGGCTGCTTGAGCCCGCCCGGCAACGCCGACACGTAGTTCACCAGCGGCAGGTCGAGGAACGGCACCCGCACCTCCAGCGCGTGCTGCATGCTGTTGGCGTCGGTGTCGCGGAGGAGCGTGTCGCCCATGTAGTGGACGAGCTCCATCCGCGAGACCGTGTTGAAGGCATCGCCATTCGTGGACGGCTCCTGGCGGGCCGGCCCCGGCCGCTCGAGATAGTCGGCCGCGAGCCCCACGCGGGCGGCTGGGAGCTTCAGGGCCGCCAGCCGGCGATCGGAGAGCGTGCGGCGCATCGCCCGCGTGATGCTCGCCACAGAGCCGTCGGAGGCTACGAGGTCGGCGAGTTTCTCGAAGGCGCCCGTGCGGCCGTCGAGCGTGCCCAACTGGGCGATCAGGCCCGACCGCATGTGGGGCGGCACGAGCTTGAACGACTGCACGAGCTGCGACCACCGCGGGGCCCGCCGGAAGCTCGGATAGCCGCCGAACAGCTCGTCGGCCCCGAGGCCGGAGAGGCCCACGATCACGCCCTCCTGGGCCAGCCGCCGGGAGACGAGCCGCGTGTTGAAGCCATCGACGCTCGGAGAGTCGAGCGTGGTGAGCCAGTCGCGCCAGATCGACGGCAGCGTGGAGGGATCGATATCGACGCTCACATGGCGGATCCCCAGAGCTGCGGCCGTCGCCGCCGCAGGGCCCGATTCGTCGTCGAGCGTGAGCGAGCCGAAGCCCACGGTGAAGGCCGTGAGGTTCGTGGAATGCTCACGGGCGTAGGCGGCGAGCACCGTGCTGTCGATCCCCGCCGAGAGCAGCACGCCCACCGGCACGTCGGCGATGAGATGCCGTCGCACCGCCTCCCGGAGCAGGCGGCTGACTTCCGCGGCGGCGGCCGCAGGGGGCGGCGTAACGGGCTGCTCCGGGAACGACCAGTAGCGGCGCGGGGCCGAGCGCGGGCGGCCCGTGGCGGCACCGGCGTTCACCCACTGATAGCTGCCGGCGGGGAACGAGCGGATGTGCTGGAAGACGGTGCGGGGCGACTGCACCGCGCCATAGGCCAGCATGCCGGCGATGCCGGCGACATCGGGGTCGGAGGGCACGAGGCCCGACGCGCGGAGGCCTTTGATCTCGCTCGCGAACACGAGCCGGTCGGGCAGCTCGGCCACGTACAGCGGCTTGATGCCGAGCGGGTCGCGGGCCAGGAGCAGCCGCCGCTCGACCGAATCGTAGAACGCCAGGGCGAACATTCCCTGGAGCTTCGGGAGGGCCGCCTCCTTCCAGCGGGAGAGGGCGTGGAGCACGACCTCCGTGTCGCTCGAGCCGCGGAAGATCACGCCGGAGCCCGTGAGTTCGGCCTTGAGGGCGCGGAAGTTGTAGACCTCACCGTTGAAGACGAGCCAATCGCCCGTGGACGAATTGACCATCGGCTGATGTCCGGCGAGCGAGAGATCGATGATCGAGAGCCGGCGAAACCCGAGGCTCGCCACAGGGCCGCTCTCCGGCTCGCCGAGCGGGAGCGTGACGGAGCCCTCGTCGTCGGGGCCGCGGTGGATCATCGCCCGCATCATCCGCTGCACGGCCGGCTCGGCCTGCCGCGGATCGCCGCTGATCACTCCGCAGATGCCACACATCGGCCAGGATTCCCGGAACCGCGATCGGAAGCGGCATCCCGGCCGAGCGTGTCGCAGGAGCGAGGGCCTCACTCCGCGGGCGACACTCTACGAACGACCCGAATGCGGTGCCAAATACCCCTCTGATTTCGGGTTCATCTTGACCGGACAGCCGGGCAAAGTCACGCGGCTTGCGCGGTTGCAAGGGA
>CAZXIG010000410.1:0-2142 GCA_964640405.1 uncultured Candidatus Kuenenia sp. | reverse complement strand
CTGGGGGCTTCCTTTCGCCTTTCCAATAAAAGCCCCCATGCGCAAGCAGGGGGATATTACGGCGTCCATCCCGAAGCAGCCCGCAATATCCCCCGGCTCGCGCCTGGGGGCTTGTATGAGAAGGCGAGCCCGCGGCTACGGCTGGTGGTGCGAGTCGCCGATGACGGCGTCTTCGGCATCGACGCCGGCCGCCACCTTGCCCCGATGATTGCGGTAGAGGTGATCGTCACGGTGGAGCGCGTCTTCCTTCCACCGCACCACGCGGCCGTCCTCGAAGAGCACATGATGGACTCCGCCAGGATGGTTGCTGCTCTTTTCGCAGCAGTCATCCGGTGCATCGGCGAGGATCGGATGATCGGCCCGACGACGATTGCGGTTGGGCTGGAGCACGCCGCCTGAGTCACGGTGGCCGAGCGTGTAGCCGAAATCGCCCCCCATCGTCTTCACGAGCTCGTCGAACCGCGGCGTGCCCACCGCCGCCTCGAGCTCGGCAAGCGTCGGCACCCGGAAGCCCCCCCGGCGCGACAGCGCCGTGTCGGGCACGAGCAACGTGCCGTCATTCGCCACGAGCCGCTCCTCGGCGACGAGCGTGGGGGCGTAGAGGCCGGCACGGGAGAGCGGCCCCGAATCGGGTGGCGTGGGATACGTCCCGTGCGACTCGGCATAGCCCTGCAGCGCCGTCGAGAGCCGCTGGAGGTTGCGATCCACCCGCCGCTGCCGCGATTCCTCGATCACGTCGAGCAGCAGCGGCGCCACGAGCACGCACGCAGCCACCGCGGTCGCACCGATGATCAGTCGGTCGAGCCAGCGGCGGCCCGCCGGCCCGCGGGCTTCGTCGCCGGCCGGTGAAAAGCTCCGTGGCGTCGGCTTGGGCCGGCGGTGCTCCGGAGCAGCCGCCGTCTGCGTGGCCACGAACTGGAGCGTGCGGGCGGCCAATCCGGCCGGCACGTCGATCGATTCGCGATCGAGGGCGAGCGGGCGGATCGCCTGCCGCAGCGTGTCGAGATCGTGGCGCAGAGCCGGGCCGTGCTCGGGGTCGGCGAGCGCCGCCTCCACCCGCCGGGCTTCGCCCTCGTCGAGGGCATCGAGGAGATAGCCTACCAGCTCGTCACGCATCGCTGTTTCGTCAGGCATGGATCGCGCTCATGTCTTTTTGGGCTTACGACTTCCTTGTCCTCTGCCACGATTCATTGAGTTTCAGCAGTGCCGAGTTGAGCCGGCTCTTGACGGTGCCGACGGGAATGCCGAGCACGTCCGCCGCCTCCCGGTATTTCATTCCCTGGTTGTAGACGAGCACGAGCGTGCTTTTGAGCGTGTCGGGCAGTTCGTCCACCGCCCGCCGCACCCAATCCCGCGCCTCCTCGTCCTCCAGTTGTTCGTCGGCCGTGCGGCCATTGCCCGACAGCATCTCCACGAGCGCTCCCACGTCTTCCGAACCATTGGTCCGGTTGTCGAGGCTGGCCATGCGATGGCGGCGGTTCCGCCGCTGCGCGTCGATGGCCTGGTTGGTCGCGATCGTGTAGAGCCAGGGGCGAAAACGCCGGCCTTCCTCGAAATGCTCCTTCTTCAGGTGAACCTGCAGAAACGTCGCCTGGAACACGTCCTCGGCCATCTCCGCGTTGCCGAGGTAACGGCGGAGATAGCTGAAGAGTTCGCGTTCGTACCGATGCACCAACGTCGAAAACGCCGCTGCATCGTCGTCCGCACGGCAGCGCCGCAGCAGTTCCTCGTCGGAAACCGCTCCGTCGCCGGCACCGGAGGCCGAGGTGGCCGCCGAACCGGCCGGCCGCTGGCCGGTGTCCCTGTCGTGCAGATCCATCTCCGGTACGGCCGCCATGGGGGAAAGGTTCGGCAGGGTGGAAGAAGCCCCGCCGGGGGAGTATAGCCTGCCCACGACCGAACCAGCCCGCCCGGGCCGCCGCCGCGAAAAAGCCGTAAACCCCTGCGGGATTTGACTTTTCGTCAGGGGCATCCGACATTCCGGCCCGTCGCCATGGAACGCACACACGCCTACCGCTGGGCCGCCCCGGGCGATCTCAACGCCTTTTTCGGGCTGTCGATCGACAACCTGGCCGGGCTCGTGCTCACGGTCTCCCTGCTGGCGGCCGTCTTCGACTACCCGGCCCAGTTCGCCCTGGCCCA
>CAZXIG010000409.1:0-2146 GCA_964640405.1 uncultured Candidatus Kuenenia sp. | reverse complement strand
CGACCAGGTGATCGACGTCGAGAACATCTCGAAGGCGTTCGGCGACAAGCTGCTCTTCGAGAACCTCTCCTTCCGGCTGCCGCCGGGGGGCATCGTGGGTATCATCGGCCCCAACGGCGCCGGCAAGACGACGCTCTTCCGGATGCTCGTGGGCGCCGAGAAGCCCGACTCGGGCACGATCAAGGTGGGAGCGACGGTGGACATCGGCTACGTCGACCAGAATCGCGACGCACTCGCCCCGGAGAAAACCGTGTTCGAGGAGATTTCGGAGGGGCACGACACGATCGAGCTCGGCAAGCGGACGGTGAACGCCCGCAGCTATGTCGCGAAGTTCAACTTCATGGGCCCGGACCAGCAGAAAAAGGTGGGCACGCTCTCCGGCGGTGAGCGAAACCGGGTGCATCTGGCCAAGCTGCTCCGCGGCGGGGCCAACCTGCTCCTGCTCGACGAGCCGACGAACGACCTCGACGTGGACACGCTTCGATCGCTCGAAGAAGGCATCGCCAGCTTCGCCGGCTCGGTCGTGGTGATCACCCACGACCGCTGGTTCCTCGACCGTCTGGCCACGCACATCATCGCCTTCGAGGGGGATGGCTACGTGCACGTGTGCGAGGGCAACTTCGAGGTCTACGAGCGGAGCCGCAAGGAGCGGCTGGGCCTCGCCGCCGACGAGCCGCATCGCTTCCGCTACAAGAAGCTCACGCATTAGATATAGCGCCCGCCGGGCCACCCATGGCCCTTGCGGGCGAGCGCATTCGGAGGCACAGCCAAGGTGTGCCTCGAATGCGATCGGCCGCCCTCCCGGCCGCCGTCGGCGCGAGAGCGAACGCCATCCACGGCAGTCCAGGTCGGCACCGGAAATGCCTTGAAAGTCGGGGCGGCCTTTAAGCTGCCGCTCCCGTCTTTTGCCGACGGCTCCACTCTTTCCAGCCGGGCCGATACGCTTATGGTGTATTGATGTACACCTCAGGAGCTCGCGCGTGACAACACGACTCAACCCGAATCGCTTGCCTGTGTGTCATGCAACTGCTGGCTCCCAGGCCCCGGCTGCAGGCCGGAGTAACGCTCACTCGGGTGGCCCCAAGCTCCTTGACCGGGTGCGGATGGCCGCTCGGGCCTTTCATCTCGCCCACAGCACGGAGCGAGCCTATGTCTCTTGGATTCGCAGATACATCCTGTTCCACGGCAAGCAGCACCCGTTGTCCTTGCGAGAGCCAGCGGTCAACGAGTTCCTGACGAGTCTGGCCGTCGATCACCACGTGGCTGCTTCCACGCAGAATCAAGCGCTCGCGGCGCTCTTGTTTCTTTACGAATCAGTGCTTCGCTCACCGCTCGAGCGGCTCGACGATGTCGTCCGAGCACGTAAGCCGAAGAGGTTGCCTACGGTGCTGACTCAAGAGGAAGTTGCCGCCCTGCTTGCTGCACTAAACGGTGAGCCTGCGACAATCGCGACGCTGCTCTACGGCGCCGGCCTTCGGCTCCTGGAGTCGCTTCACCTGCGTGTGAAGGATCTCGACCTCGCCCGACGTCAGATCGTGATTCGGGAAGCAAAGGGCAGCAAGGACCGCATCAGCGTGCTGCCGGAGTGTCTGGTGCCGGTTCTCGCTGATTCGCTCGATCGCTGGCGTGCTGAGCATTCGCGGGCGGTGGCTCGCGGGGCTGGTCGCGTCCGGCTTCCAACGGCGTTGGGGAGAAAGTATCCGTCTCTCGAGACCGACTGGGGTTGGCAATGGGTGTTTCCAGCTGCACGGGATTACTTCGACCGCGAGGATGGCAGCCACTACCGCCACCACATTCACGAAAGCACGATCCAGAAGGCGGTGCGCGACGCGGCCCGACAGGCCAGGATTCCGAAGCGGGCCACCTGCCACACGCTTCGGCACTCCTTCGCGACCCACCTTCTCGAAGCCGGCTATGACATTCGCACCGTACAGGAACTGCTGGGCCACAATGACGTCCGCACGACAATGATCTACGCGCACGTCCTCAATCGTGGCGGTCCGCTGATCCGGAGTCCGGCCGACCGCCTTTGCGGCCCGGGTTTATCACGACCGAATGCCGGAGAACCACCGCCTCCGCCTGCTCGATCGCGCACCTAAGTTGTTATTCAGAATTGACCTGCGCCCTAACCGCCTCCTACCCTAAA
>CAZXIG010000408.1:0-2155 GCA_964640405.1 uncultured Candidatus Kuenenia sp. | reverse complement strand
AAGCCCCCAGGCGCAAGCCGGGGGACCGCCCTCCCCATACAAGCCCCCATGCGCAAGCAGGGGGACCTGGCCCGACGAAAACCTGGGCAACCTGGGCAACTCCTCCGGATCGCGGAGATTTTGGCGGAAGTTCCGGCTTTGCGGATGCCGATGACCAGTCCGATCGAGCAGAGTCTCCCGGCCCGGACGGCCGCCCCCTGCTCGCGGAGGACGAGGCATGAACGCATTGACCGGTGTGAAGCTTCCGATCGCGGCCCTGCTGGCCGCCTGCACGCTCGGCCTGCAACTGGCACACGGCCAGGGCGCGGCCGGCCAGGCGGGCCAGACACAGCTGAAGTGGACGCCGCACCGGGCCGCCACGGCCGCCGCCTCCACCGCTGCGCCCGCTGCCGAGCCCTCCGCGCCGGCCCCGCTGGCCATCGCCGCGGCTCCCCCAGCCTCGGCCTCCGTCCCGACCGGCCCTGCCTCGGTCTCGCTGCCGCCCGACGTGCCGCCGATCAGTGCCGGCCCGCGGCGCATGCCGAGCGGCTACGCCCCGGCCCGCTCGTCGGCCGGCCGCACGGGCGACTGGTCGAGCGTCAACCGCATCCCCGGCGCCCTGCAGAAGACCTTCGACCCCTCGAATCCCGACGGCCTGTTCGGCATGAACGCCCCGCGGTCGCCGCAGGGGGACGTCACCCGGCAGATCCTCGCGCCCGAAGGGCGACAGGCAATGACCATGCAGCGGAATGCCACCCGGGTGGCCGGCATGGAGGCGGAGCGGTACGGCGGCGGCCTCGCTCCGCGTTACCAGCCGCAGGCGGGCTCCGCCTCGCGGCGGCCCGAGCGTCTGGCGATGAACGTGGACGGCATCCCGTCGGTGATGACGCAGGCCCCGCAGGTCGGCGGCCTCGACGACACCGGAGTGCCGGGACGTACGCCTCCGGGCGCCGGCGTCCCCGAAACGGTCGCCACGCCCGAGCCGCGTTCCGCCGCCGAGGGACTCACGTTCCCCGAGGGCACGATCATCGAAGAGATGCCGGGCGACTACGGCTCCGGGTTCGGCGGCCAGGAGGGCTTCGACTCCGGCATGATCGGCGACGAGATGATGCTCGGCGCCGCCCCGCCCCAGCTCCACGTCGAGTCGTTCTACGACGACCCGTACGAGTGCGAGGACGAGGAATACATGATGTGCCAGCACAGCGGCCGCATCTGCATGTGGCTGCGGCGGTTCGGCAAGCCCTACTACGGCTGGAGGTGGTACCGCGACTTCACCGCCAGCGCCGGCGTGACGGCCTTCGAGAACGAGACCGACCTCGGCATCAACGGCAACTTCGGCACCAACGAATACCTCAACTGGGCCATGCCGTTCTGGAACGCCTTCGGCATCGGCTGGCAGGTGGGCGCCCGCGGCGTGCAGACCAACTTCCAGCGGAGTGCGATCACGACCGCCGACGGCGGCCGGCTGCAGAACAATTCCCGCAATCAGACGTTCGTCACCACCGGCTTCTTCACCCGGGCCTTCGAGGGCCGCGGCCTGCAGGGCGGTGCGGTGTACGACTACCTGAGCGACAACTGGTACGACACGTCCGACGTCGTCCAGATCCGCTCCGAGCTCAGCTACGTCTGGGGATACCACGAGTTCGGCTACTGGGGGGCCCACAACATCGGCGACCAGTCGACGCTGTTCGGCCCGATCCGCAACAACGAGGGCGTCGCCAGCACGCTCGACCTCTACTGCGGCTTCTACCGGCTCCAGTTCGGCGATGCCAATGAGTGGAAGGTGTGGGGCGGTGCGGTCGACGGCGGCGGCGGCATCGTCGGCTCGATGCTGCGGGCTCCGATCGCCCGGTCGTGGGCGCTCGAAGGCACGTTCACCTACGTGATCCCCGACAAGAACAAGACGGTGCAGATCGACGAGGACGGCGACAGCATCACGTATGCCCCGTCGGCCTGGAACCTCGGCATCAACCTCGTCTACTACCCGGCGGGCCGGTCGCGGCGGAGCCTGGCGAGCCCCTACCGGCCGCTGTTCGACGTGGCCGACAACGGCAGCATGATCCGGTCGCTCGCTCCGTACCTCCCGACGCCGTAAAGCATCCCCCGGCTTGCGCCTGGGGGCTTGTATGAGAAGGGACATCCCCCGGCTCGCCTGGGGGCTTGTATGAGAAGGGAC
>CAZXIG010000407.1:0-2156 GCA_964640405.1 uncultured Candidatus Kuenenia sp. | reverse complement strand
CGCACGAACGACACGTCGCGGATGATCGTCTCGACGACCTGCTCGCCGACGATCCGCTCCTCGATGATCGTCTCGCCCACTATTTGGTCTTTCTTCCGCCAGCCGGCGGCGATCCAGCCGTCCTTGCGGGCGACGAGCTCGTTGAGCGGCAGCGGGCCGGCGGCGGCCAGTTCGCCTTGGAGCGGCAGGTCGGGGATCTCGATCTCCGACTTGAAGAGCTTGTCGAATCGCCGCTGCAGGATCCGCCGCAGCGACGTCTCGGCCGGGCTGAGCTTCTCGCCGCCGCCGGGCACGAATCCGGGCGGATAGATCTGCACGTCGCCTTCGCGGACGAGCATGATGCCCTGCGGCGCGTGGCCGATCGCGTAGGTGGCCCAGATGTCCATGCCCGGGAACTCGCGGTCGCCCGACACGAACTTGTCGCCGCGGACCATCAGCTTCACCCGGCCGTCGCCGGTCGCGATGCTGATCGGCCGCTGCTTGGCGAACGTCACCTCCCACGGCTGCTGATCGGGCTCGCTGCCGAGCGACTCGGGCATGCTCCCCTTCATCTCCTTCGCCATGGCGTCGACGTCGGCCTGCCGGAGGATGCGGCCGCCGAACTTCTGCTCCAGCATGTTGTTGACGGCCGACTCGTGCACCCGCGCGGTGAGCAGGTTGTTCGGCGCGGTCGTCGGCGGAAGGCTCGCGGCGGCGAGCTGGTCGGGCAGCGACTTACGGGCTGTGACGAGCAGTTCCGAACCGCTCGTGTTGAGGTGCAGCATCTCGGGATAGAGACCGCGGGCCTCGAGCGGACCCCGCACCCGCGACTGGAACTGCTCGCGGAACTGGGCGAGGGCCGGCTCCGTTTGCTCCGAGAACTGCTGCTGCAGCCGGTCGCGGGCCCGGCTCTCGGCGATCGCCTCGGCCTTGGGCTTCGTCTGGGCGATCTTCTTGGTCGCGATCCTGCGGATCAGGTTCTTGCCGAACCGCTTGTTGATCCCGATGCCGGTGACGGCGGTATGCGTGTCGGCGGAGGCCTCGACGGGGGAGGCCGAGACCGAGTGCTCGGTGAGGTAGATCCGGCGGCGGGCCATGAGGTCGGTGGTGCCCTGCGTGCAGACGGTCACGGGGCCCTGCGACCCACGGGTGTTGGAGAGGGCCCGGGCGGAGAGCACGAGATCGAGCACGGCCCGGTCGTGGGCCGGCACGAAGTCGAGGCGGACCATGCCGGTGGTGTGGCCGGTGCCCCGCACCCGCGTGCCGAGCACTGTCTCGTCGATCGTCATCGCCTGATCCACCGGACGATTGACCGCCTCGGCGAACAGGTTTTCGTGCACGGCGAACAGCATGTTGGGGCGGGCGAAGCTCGACCGCACCGTGTGGATGAGCCCCGGCGCCTGCCCGGCCATCGCGAGCCGGTCGAGCGTGGGGGCCACGCTGGCGAGGTCCTCGGCGGCGCCGGTCTCGGCCGCCTTTCGCAGGGCCTTCGAGAGCGCCTGCAGCCGTTGGCCGAACCGGTCGGCGCCGGTGCCGCGGGCGGCGTCGGCCGCCTCGGCGTAGCGGTTGGCCGCCTTCCGCACCCGCACGAAGTCGGGCATGTCGAGGCCGGTCTCGGTGGCGCTCAGCAGATCGACGAGCTTCCGCAGCACGGTGGGATCGGCCGCGTCGCCCTTGGCCGCCTGGGCCTGGAGGGCGGGCCAGTCGAGATACTCCCGCCAATCGGCGCCGCTCTTGCTGCGGGCGAGGAGAGCGTCGAGGGGCTTGAGGGCGGTGCGGAGATTGCTCGCCGCGGCATCGAGCGCGGCGGTGGAAGGGGGTTGAAACGTCGCGGCGGCGTTCGTGGCCTCGTCGGCGAGCTGCACGAGCCGGTCGGCCGGCAACTGGGCGGCCAGTGGGCTGGCCGCGACCGCCACCACGAGAGCCGTCAGGACGGCGAGGATCCAAGCCGGCGTGATGCGGCGGACGGACACGGTGGAACGGGTGGCGGATACGTGCATGAAGAATCGCCTCGCGAAAAAAGGGCCTGCAGACGCGGGCGGAGTCTACCGACGGGAACCGCCGCGACTCCATGCCAACTCCGCGACCGCTGCCCGTCAACCGAGCCGATGCGGTCTGTCCATCGCCCTAACCGCTTGCCCTCGCAACACTTGCGAGTCGCGCACGCAAGAAGGCTG
>CAZXIG010000406.1:0-2166 GCA_964640405.1 uncultured Candidatus Kuenenia sp. | reverse complement strand
AGCTCCCCGAGTAGGAACAGTTTGAATTGCTGTTTCCTCGGAAAATACCGCAAAGCCGGCTCGAAGGTGACGTAAAAAGCGACGTAGGCCCAAAGTGCGCAGGGACGGGCACCATCCGGCAGGGAGCACCCTGGGGCTCGATACCGCTTACGTCACCGGTGACTGTTCGGCACCGGCTGGCCAAGGAAACCCCTGCTTGGCCAGCCTAGGACGATGCGTTTGCGGGATCCTCCCGCTTCTCGTCCGCCCACCGACTGGGGAGAGCTCGTGCAGGTCCACGACGACCGGGCGATCTTTCAGGCGTCGCCCGATGAGTTGCCCGTGATCGACATCCACAGCCTCTGACGGGATCCCATGCCACGGTGCGGATGGCCCCTGAAAAGGGCGGTTTCAAGGCCGGTCTGCGCCGACGAGAAAAATCCGGCCTTGAGCGTGGATAGGAGGCTCCTCGGCACCTCCACGATCGGGCCGCATCTAGCCCGATCGGTTCCGGCTGTTGCTCCTCATGATCCGCCCCGCTCGGCCGACGCTTGCCGAAGTGCCATTGGCCGCCCTACCCTTTCCGGCTCGCACAGGGACGAATCGGCTGAGGGCTGGGACGAATCGGCGGTGAGAAACCGTCTTCGGAGGGTTCGTTCAGGCGGCGCGGCGGCCGCACGGCGCCAGGCTTGCGGAGAAAGGCCTGGTTCACGAGGTCGCCATTCGTATTGCCGGCGTGGCGGTCTCATCTCTATTTTCGCCCTGCACCGGTGCCGGCCATCGCCATGTGTCGCATTCTCGCCATCATCGTCGCCCTGTGTGTCGTGACTCCGGCCTCGGCCGAGGTCTACGCGCCTCCGGACGCCGATACGACCACGGTCACGGTCGACTTCTTCCTTCTCAACCTCAACGCGGTCGACGAGAAAGCCGAGACGTTCGACGCCGATCTCTACCTGGAGTTCGAGTGGGACGATCCGCGGCTCGCCCACGACAGCATCGAGGAGCAGCTGTTCGCCGACGGCGCCGTGGAAGAGCGGCTCTCGTCGATGTGGTGGCCGCAGATCGAATACATCAACACGGCAGAGCCCACGATCACGAATCAGTCCCTGGAAATCTTTCCGTCGGGACACGTGAAACATACCGTGGGCCTGACGAGCACCTTCCGTGCCGACCTCGACCTGCGTCGCTTTCCCTTCGACCGCCAGACGCTCGAGGTGCGGATCCAGTCGTTTCTCTACGATGCCTCACGGCTTCGGCTCGTGCCGGCCGCCAAGCCCCCGGGCTGGGAGCTCCACGGCACCTTCGAGGAACTGCGGGCCACCGGCGTCGAGGCCGAGTCGCGCGAGTTTCGGCTCGCCGGCCGCGAAGACCGGTACTCGGAGTTCCGGGCGAAAATCCACGTCGTCCGCAACTGGGCCTTCTACCTGTGGACGGTATTCGGCCCGGTGGTGCTCATCGCCTTGATCGCCTGCGCGGTGTTCCTCGTGCCGCTCGAGGCGTTCGCGGACCGGGTGTCGATCTGCCTTACGGCGCTGCTGGCCTGCATCGCCACGCACTTCGCGATCAGTTTCAACCTGCCGCACGTCGGCTACCTCACCGTGATCGACAAGCTGTTCATAATCACCTACGTGTTCGTGGCCCTGCTGGTGTTGGTCAGCGTCGTTGAGATGCTCCTGCGACACGACCCCGCGGCCCGCCGCCAAGTCAACGCGATCGCCTCGGCGATCGTGCCCCTGGCGTACCTCGCGGTCATCGTCTCTATCATCCTGTGGTGACGCTGTCCGAGCCATTCAAGGTCGACTCGCGCCCTTCAAGCAGAGCGCAAATGCGGAAACGTCGTGAACATGGCGGGCGCGGGCACGGCGAGCCCCCGGGAGGCGGAGCAGGGGGCGGCGGCACAACGCGACGCTCGTGGCTCATCGGGTGCCGAGGTTCGAGTCCTTCGGTCCTTCCGCCCCCACGAAGGTTCGCTTTTGGGGGTGACGTAAAAAGCGACGTAAGGATCGTTGGCAGCATGTGGCAGGGAGTGGCACGAAGCAGAAGTGCCCAGACCACCAACCTGCAAAAACGCCGAGAGGCAGAAGGTTTTGCAACTCTCTGCCTCATCGTGCCACTCGTTGCCAGGGTGGCGTAGCTCCCCGAGTAGGATTCGAACCTACAACCTAGCGGTTAACAGCCGCTCGCTCT
>CAZXIG010000405.1:0-2171 GCA_964640405.1 uncultured Candidatus Kuenenia sp. | reverse complement strand
TGGAAGCAAGCGTAGGCAAGGGCACCGATCCGCCCCAGGCGGATTGGTCTCCGAAGCGCAGCGGACATGCAGTGAGCGAAGGACAGGATGTCCTGAGCGAACGTCCGCCGAGAGGGGATGTGCAGGCCCGAGCCGGGGCACCGGGCCTGATCATGAGTGGACCCAGTGATTCCCGGGCACGGCGCGACCGGGCCACTCGAAGGCCAGGTCATCGCCCCTGGCCGAGGCGGTCGCCAAGGAAGTTGTCGAGGTCGGCGATGGCGTGGATCTTGCGGCAGGTCTCGGCGAACGGATATTCGATCCGGCGGAACCGGACCCGCTCGTCGTCCTCGAGGATCGCGTAACAGGCCCGCGAGTCGCCGTCGCGGGGCTGGCCAACGGATCCCACGTTCACCATGGCCTTCTCACGCGGCAGTGGCATCACGGCCTCGGTCTCCCCCTTCGGCACGTTCGGCGAGAGAAACTCCGGGGCGGTGGTGAAGATGCCGGGGATGTGGGTGTGGCCCTGGAAGCAGTAGCGGCCCACCAGCTCGAAGATGTGCTGCATCTTGAGCTGGTTGTAGATGTCTTCGGGAAAGACGTATTCCTCGAGCGGCCGCCGGGCCGAGCCGTGCACGAACAGGAGGTCCCCCTCGGTGTGTGTCCGCGGGAGTTCGCCGAGGAAGTCCGTGAGCCGCTCGGCCGAGTGCTTGGGCATCCGGTCGTGCAGTTCGAGTTGCGTCCGCGTCCAGCGGATCGCCCGCTCCGCTCCCACGTTGAAGCCGTCGGGGTCGAACAAGGCCCCCTGGTCGTGATTGCCGAGCAGCACCATGCTGCAGCGGTCGCGGACCAGCTTCACGCACTCGCACGGGTTCGGCCCGTAGCCGACGACGTCGCCGAGACAGAAGATGGCGTCGACCCGCTGGCGGCCGATATCCTCGAGCACGGCCTTGAGCGCCTCGAGGTTGCCGTGGATGTCGCTGATGATGGCCCGCTTCACGCTATTGTCAGACCTTGGCGGGCACCCGCTCCGAAACTGAAACGAACGCAGCAACGCGACCCCGACGCGGGGTCCCTTGAAAGTACGAACGGCCCGATTCGCGGTCAAGAAAGGCCCGCTTCCCAGCCCACATGAAGACGCTTGCGATCGACACGAGCCTCGCGGCCGGCTCCGTCGCCGCCATTTTCGACGGCCGCGTGGCCGAGAGGCGGCTCGACCAGCCTGGCGACCATGCCCGGCTGTTGGCGGCTGCCGTCGCCGAGGTGTCGGCCGAACTCGGCTGGCAGCCGCACGAGGCCGATCTCATCGCGGTGGTCCGCGGCCCCGGCTCGTTCACCGGTCTGCGGGTGGGCGTGGCGACGGCGAAGGCCTTGGCGTGGGCGTCTGCGGCGCGGCTGGTGGGCATCTCGGGGTTCGAGGTGATCGCCGCCTCGACGGCCCGGCTGGCGGGCACGGGCGATGCTCCAGTGACGATCGGCTACGACGCCGGCCGCGGCGAGGTGTATGCCGCCACGGCACGGCCCGACACGAGTGCACCCACGGGCTGGGGCGTCGCCGCCGCGGCGCTGCATCCCCTCGAGGCCTGGATCGCGGCGCTGCCGCGGGCCGCGGTCGTTTCGGGCCCCGTGCTCGACCGGGCGACGAGCCTGCTCGCGGCCCGCCCGGATCTCGTCGTCGCCCCGCGGGAATCCTGGCAGCCGACGGCGGCCGAGGCGGGCCGCCTCGCGATCCGGCGGGCCGAAGCGGGCCGGGTGGACGACCCGTTCACGCTCGTGCCCGAGTATCTGCGGCCAAGCTACGCCGACGAGCGGCGACCCGCTACGCTTGGGCCTTGATTTTCCCGTTTCTTCGCCCGGAACCTCCTCCGTCATGCGCCCCATCAAGAAGCTGCTCGTCGCCAACCGCAGCGAGATCGCGATCCGCGTCTTCCGCTCCGCCCACGAGCTCGGCATCCGCACCGTGGCGATCTACGCCCACGAAGATCGCTTCGCGCTTCACCGCTTCAAGGCCGACGAGGCCTACCTCGTGGGCAAGCCGGGCGAGCCGCTGCGGAGCTATCTCGACATCGAGTCGATCGTCGCCCTTGCGAAGGAGCACGAGGTCGATGCCATCCATCCGGGCTACGGGTTTCTCTCGGAGAATCCCGAGTTCGCCGCGGCCTGCGCGAAGGCGGGGATCACGTTCGTGGGCC
>CAZXIG010000404.1:0-2180 GCA_964640405.1 uncultured Candidatus Kuenenia sp. | reverse complement strand
TTGGCTCATCGAGGTCGCTCCGGGTATCTCGGCTGCGCTCTGGGGCGACCTTGCGCCGGGGGGCGGTTTCGCGGGATGGCGGTCGCAATGTGACGATCGTGCCCGGGGTGGCCGATATTCCGAGGGCACGTGTCGTGCGTCGAAAAGCGGCGGAAGGGATTCTGCGCGTGGGAAGGATTCTCTGCGTGGCCAATCAGAAGGGCGGGGTCGGCAAGACCACCACCGCCTCCAATCTCGCCGCGGGGCTCGCCCGGGGCGGGATGCGCACGCTCCTCGTCGACCTCGACCCCCAGTGCAACGCCACGACCGGCTTCGGGGCCACGCCGGCCGCCACGCATCCGCTCGTGCTGGAGACGCCGCTGTGTGAGTCGGTCGTGGAGACCACCGTGCCCGGCCTCTCGATCCTGCCGGGCAGCCGGAGCGTCCGCGACGTGGAGCGGATCGCCGCCCAGGCGCGGCAGGGCTCGGCCGTGCTCGAGAGCCATCTCTCCCGCGGACTCGGCGCCTGGGACTACTGCCTGATCGACTGCCCGCCGTCGGTCGGGGAACTCACCCGCACGGCGCTCGCCGGGAGCACCGAGGTGCTGATGCCCATCCAATGCGAATACTTCGCGCTCGAGGGACTCACCCAGATGATCGAGGTGATCCGCGACGTGATGCAGGAGCGGCCCGGCCGGCTGTCGTTCAGCGGCATCGTGCTGACGATGCACGATGCCGCGCTCGAACTGACCGCCGAGGTCGAGGCCGAGGTGAGGGACTTCTTCGGGGAGATCGTCTTCGAGACGGTGATCCCGCGGGACGTGGCCGTCTCGGAGGCGCCCAGCCACGCCCAGAGTGTCATCGACTACGCGCCACGCTCACGGGGAGCGCGGGCCTACACGGAACTCTGCATGGAGGTACGCGACTGTGAGTAGGGAACGACGCCTGGGACGCGGACTGGAGGCACTCTTGGGGCGGGCCGGCATGGAGCCGGCGGCCCCCGTCACCAACGGCTCGGCCGCGGTCGCCACCGCGCGGCCGGCAGCCGCGGGAGCGCCAGGGCTCGCTTCCGGCTTGGGCGCAGGCGCGGCCCGGCTGATCCTTCATGCCCCCGAGGAGCTCGAGCAGGCCGCCGCGTCGCTGCCCACGAGCGAGATCGCCGCCTCGCTCATCGATCCGAATCCCTGGCAGCCGCGGAGCGTGCTCGGCGATGCCGATCTCGCCGAGCTGACGGCGAGCCTGAAGGAGCACGGGCTCGTGCAGCCGATCGTGGTGCGGGCCCGGGGCGACCGCTACCAGCTCATCGCCGGCCAGCGGCGGCTCGCCGCGGCGCGAAAGCTCGGTTGGGCGCAGGTGGCCGTCCGCGTGCTCGACGTGGACGACCGGCAGATGGCCGAGATCGCGATCGTCGAAAACCTCCAGCGGCGCGACCTCGACGCGCTCGAGAAGGCGGCGAGCTTCAAGCAGTATCTCGCCACATGGAACTGCACCCAGGACGAACTGGCGAAGCGGCTCTCGGTGGACCGCTCCACCGTGGCCAACCTGATCCGGCTGTTGGAGCTGCCGCCGGCGGTGCAGCAGCAGCTGCGGTCGGGGGCGATCTCGATGGGCCATGCCCGGGCCCTGCTGCCGCTCGGCGACGAGGACGAGCAGATGCGGCTGGCCGAGCGGGTGGTCGCCGAGGGGCTCTCCGTGCGGGCGATCGAGGGGGAGGTGCAGGAGATCATCCGCCGCGAGGAGGCGGAGGACATCGACGCCGGTCTCGAGGCGGCCCGGATCGCGCAGCAGGAGGGGCATGCGGCCGCCGTCGCGCCGCCGAAGCGGAAGCCGGGGCGGCCGGCGACCCGCCGGTCGAGCGAGATCGTGGCGGTGGAGAACCAGCTGCGCCGGGCGCTCGGGGTGAAGGTCGTGGTGCATGCCAACGGCAAGGGGGCCGGGCGGATCGTAATCCCGTTCGCCGACCTCGACGAATTCCAGCGGCTGCTGGAGCACGTCTGCGAGTGATGGCCTCGGGGCCGCGGCGCGGATACACTCCACGCACGCTCGGGGCGTAGCGCAGTCTGGCTAGCGCGCTTGGTTTGGGACCAAGAGGTCGAGAGTTCGAATCTCTCCGCCCCGACTTCAAAAAGGTGTCAGGACTCTTTTCCGGACCTCCCGCTTTGGCAAACGGGCCCGTTTCGACCGGAAAAGAGTCCTGACAC
>CAZXIG010000403.1:0-2189 GCA_964640405.1 uncultured Candidatus Kuenenia sp. | reverse complement strand
GGAAGCTGGCGATGCTTTGCTGGGCGGCGGCGAGGGGGGTGGGGAGCGGGAAGATCTCGGCGGAGAGATGGCCGCGGTAGCCGATCGACTCGAGCGCCGCGATCACCGGCGGGATGGCCGTGTGGCCGAAGCCGACGGCCTGGCGGTTCGAGTCGGCCCAGTGGACGTGGCCGACGAGGCCGCCGCAGGCGACGAGCGCCGCGGCGAGATCGGCTTCTTCGATGTTCATGTGGAAGAGATCGCAGAGCAGCTTCACGTTCGCGACGCCCCGCGACCGCAGGAACTCGGCGGCCTCCGCCTGGCGGTTGAACAGGTTGGTCTCGTAGCGGTTCAGGGGCTCGTAGAGGAGCACCTGACCGTGGGTCGCCGCCCGACCGCCGAGCGTCGCGAGCGACTCCGCGAGGAAGTCGAGGGCTGCAGCATGAGGCATCTCGCCGCCGCTCCGCCCCTGCATCGAGCCGATGATCGCCGGGGCCCCCAGCTCACCGGCCGCGTCGATGATCGCCGCGATGAAGTCGCGGGCCTGCCCGCGGATCGCCGCGTCGGGATGGCAGAGGTGCAAGCCGTGCTTGACCCAGCCCGCGCCCGTGCCGACGGCCGCGAGCGTGAGGCCGTGGGTCATAAGCAGCCGGCGGAGATCGGCGCTCGGCAGGCCGGCAGCCGATTCGGGAAACACCTCGACCGCATCGAACCCGAGTTCGGCCGCCATCCGGCAGCCGGCTTCCAGGCCGTCGTGGAAGACGAACGGCCCCTGGCGTGCCTCCGGAACGAGACAGATCGTGACGGCCGACTTCATGCCCCGATACCCCATCTCGGAGCGATGCCGCACCGGCCCACCTCCATACAAGCCCCCAGGCGCGAGCCGGGGGATCGGGCGTCGCGAGACCCACCATTCCCTCGCTCCCGCTCAGGGCTTGTATGGGACGACCCACTCGCCTCCCGTTTGCCACCCTTCATGCCGTCTCCAGGAACAGCGGCCGCATGTGCCGCTCGTAGAGGTTGTCGGTCACCTGCCTGGCGACGATCTCGCGGTTGGACACGAGCAGATCGGTGTAGCGGCTGCCGTGCGCGGCCGCGACCTTGAACGAGACGTGCAGGAGCTGCCGCATGTCAGCGTTGAAGTCGGGGTTCGCCGGCACGTGCCGGACCGCCGCGGCCAGCCGCGGGCCGCTCCAGCCATTGACCTGGGCCGCCGTCGGGAGCCGTCGGCGGTCGATGTCGATCACCGACGCGTAGGGCGCGCAGAACTCGTCGACGTGATCGAGGGCGTAGGCGTAGATCTCCTTGGCGAGCGCGAGCCCGTCGCCGCCGGCCTCGGCCAGGCCGATGATCTCCTCGAGCCAGGTCGTGCCCGCCGTCTTCAAATGGACGCCGGCCCCCGTCCGCTCGAGCGTCCGCCGGATGATCGGATACAGCGAAAACTTGTCGCTGCCCGAGTGCACCGAGAGTTTCAGTGCGGCGGGGAGGCCGTACTGTCGGGCGGCAAACCCACACACCGCGATGTCGTCGGAAAACTCCCGCTCGAACTGGTCGAGATCGCCCACGTAGTCGACTCCCTTGTTGAACCGGCCGGTGAACTTGGGGGCGATCGTCTGGGCGGGCACCCGCTCGTCGGCGAGCAGGGCGAGGATCACGAGCAGTTCCGGCGGCGTCTGCGGCTGGTCGGTTTCGTCCATGCTCACTTCGATCACGACGTCGTCCCCGCGGGCCGCCTGGATGTGCCGCCAGATGGCCCCCGCCTCTCGGCAGGCAGGCTGGTATTTCCGCACGATCGTCGCGAGGGCATCGGACGTGAGCCGGATGGGCGCGGCGATCCCGGGGATCGCCAGCGGAGCCGAGAGCTCGGGATGCCGGCCGATGAAGGCCGCCACGTCGGCGGCGTCGGCCTGCCCGCCGATCGAGTCGGCGACGTCGATCGTGAAGAAGTCGCTCGCGGCCAGGAACCGATCGACCGTCTCCAGCCGGATGTGGTCGGCATCGACGAACCAGGGATGCGGCCACCGCCGCGCAGCCACCGCACGGGCCGCGGCGGCGCGAACGCTTGCCGGTTCGCTGCCGATGAAGGAGTGCTCGCGGTTCGACTTGTTCCAGACCGGCGCGACGACCACGCCGGCCGCGGCCAGCTTCTCGAACGCGGCCAGCTGCGCCTCGGCCTCGTGGGCGAACCGGTCACCGACACCGAACGACAG
>CAZXIG010000402.1:0-2191 GCA_964640405.1 uncultured Candidatus Kuenenia sp. | reverse complement strand
AACGGGCTCGCCGAGCAGAGGCGGACCGTGAGGTCGAGCGATGGCGGATGAAAGCTGAACAGCTCCCAGAGCACGCCCTTACCGCCGAGCGAGTCGCTCACGGCGACGAGGTTCATGAGCGTGGCGTCGGGGTCGGGGGTGTGGCCGATCGCCGTCAGCAGCCGCGGAGCGATCGCGGCGAGGAAGTGGCGGCAGCGCCGCGGCGAGAGAAACCGCACCGGCTCCTCGCCGAGGGCCACGAGCGCCCGGTGGGCGGCGGGCACGTCGCGGAAGTGATGCCGCGCGAGCACCTCGTGCACGAAGCCCGGCGCGGGGTCGGGATCGAGCACGAGATCGACCTCCGGCTCGGGGGCCGCCTCGTCGGGAAAGGCGTCGTGCAGCAGGTGGTCGAGGATCCTGCGATTCAGGTCGGTGGCGGCGGCGAGGTCGACTCGCAGCCGCTCCGCCGCCTCGGCCGAGGTGCCGTAGCCCAGCCGGGCCGCGAGCCGGGCAAACTCGGCGTCCCCGGCCGGCACCAGATGCGTCTGCCGATCGTAGAGCAGCTGGAGCCGATGCTCGACCGTGCGCAGGAGCGTGTAGGTGCGCTCCAAAATCTCGCGTTCCTGGTCGGTGAGGCCGCCGGTCTCGGCGAGCCGCCGGATCGCCTCCAGGGTGGTGCCGGTGCGAACGCGCGGTGTGTCGCCGCCGTTCAACAGCTGCAGAAACTGGATCGTGAACTCGATGTCGCGGATGCCGCCGCGGCCGTGCTTCACGTCCGATGCATCGACTCCCTCGCGCACCGCCCGCTGCTCGATCCTCCGCTTGAGCGCCTTGATGCCCGAGATGTCGGCCCGCGTGAGCCAGCGGCGATAGATCCAGGGCTCGAGCTCCGCGAGCAGCTTCGTGCCGAGCGTCTCGTCGCCGGCGATGCAGCGGGCCTTGACCCAGGCCTGCCGCTCCCAAGTGCGGCCGCTCTGATCGTAGTAGTGGAGCAACGCGTCGAGACTGTGCGACGGGCTCCCCGCGGAGCCGTGCGGCCGCAGCCGCAGGTCCACGCGATAGGCCGCACCGAGGTCCGTCGGTTCGCCGATCAGCCTCACCGTCTCCTGGACGACGCGGTCGAAGAACTCCTGGTTGGTGCAGGGCTTGGGCCCGGCGACGCGGCCGTCGGCAGAATGCACGAACACGAGATCGATGTCGCTCGAGTAGTTCAGCTCGCCGCCGCCGAGCTTGCCGAGCGCGACCGCCGCGATCGTGGCCCGCTCGCCCGCCGGCCCTCGGGGCACGCCCCGCTGCCGTTCCGCCCGGGCGACGGCCGCTGCCAGCGCCGCCTGCACGATGCAGTCGGCCACGTGGGAGATCTGGCCGACGACGGTCTCCAGGCTCTGCCCCGCGACGAGGTCGCCGTAGGCGATGCGGAGCGTTTCTCGACGCTTGAACCGCCGCAGCGCCCGCATCACGAGATCGGGATCGGGGGCCTCACCCGCGAGCCGCGGGCCGATCTCGGCCGCGAGCACGGCGGCCAACGCCTCCTTCTTCTCGGGCCGCCCTTCGCCGAGCCGGATCCGCTCCCACGACTCCGGATCGGCGATCACGAGTTCCGCGAGATAGGGGCTCGCCCCGAAGAGCTTCACGAGGATCCCGAGGGCCCGCGGATCGCGATCGAAGAGCGCGGCGGTGGCGAGCGGACTGCGAACCGCGGCCATGAACCGCTCGAGCGCCACGAGCACGCGATCCGGATCGCCCACACCGGGCAGCAGTTGCGCGAGCTGGCTGCACATGCCGCCGAGCAGGTCGAGCGGCAGCCCGCGGTCGGCGAGTGCGAGCAGCGACCTGTGGGCCGCGGCGGAATCGGGAAGGCCCGCCTGCGCCGCCCATGCCGCTGCGGCCGACGGGTCGTCGAGGAGCTGCGCGATGTTGGTCGTGGGGACAGGGGGCACGGCGAGATCAGAGCGAAGCCTCGTTGGTCGTACCAGGGGCGCCGGCTCGGGGGCGGTGCAAGTCTCGTCGCGGTGGACCTCGAAGACTCGGTCCAATGCTCCTCGAGCTTGCACCGACCCCCTCGCCTCCCTCAACCGGGAAGCCAGGGGATCCCTTAACAAGAAGCCCCGGGCGGGAGCCCGGGGACTCCTCGGCTTGCGCCGGGGTTTTCGTGAGGCGAGTGAGTCGGCAGCGAGATGTCGTAGAGGTCGGTCGGGCCTTCGCCGGCGAA
>CAZXIG010000401.1:0-2221 GCA_964640405.1 uncultured Candidatus Kuenenia sp. | reverse complement strand
GGGATGGATGCCGTAATATCCCCCTGCTTGCGCATGGGGGCTTTTATGTGGAGGGGGCGTTGATGAACGCCTTTCCCAATAAAAGCCCCCAGGCGCGAGCCGGGGGATATTGTGCGTTGCTTCGCCATGCACGCCGCCTCTTCCACACCTTGCGTTCCCGTAAGCCGTCCGCTTTCGGCGGGGATTTCGCCTATATGGTGGTGCCTCCCCCCAAAAGGACGTACCGCGACCGTCGTGTCACGGCGACCCTCCCACCATGTGCGGCATCTCTGGACTTGTGGTCGCCGACCCGCGGCAGGCGCAGCCTGCGGTGCGCCGGATGATGGCGTCGATGGTGCACCGTGGCCCCAGCGACGAGGGCTACGTCGAGCTGCCGCTCGGACCGGCTGGCAGTGATCCCGCCACCACCGGCCCTGTCGTCGGCCTCGGCTTTCGCCGGCTTTCGATTCTCGATCTCTCGCTTGCGGGCCATCAGCCGATGGTCAATCCGGCCACGGGCGATTGGCTCGTGTTCAACGGCGAGATCTACAACTTCCGCGCCCTGCGGGCCGAACTCTCCGGCCCCGGCACGATCTTCACCAGCTCCGGCGATACGGAGATCCTGCTCCACGCCCTTACCCGCTGGCACGAGCACGCCCTGTCTCGCCTCCAGGGCATGTTCTCGCTCGCGTTCTTTCATGCCGATTCCCGGCGGCTGCTGCTCGCCCGCGATCCCCTCGGCATCAAGCCGCTCTACACCGCCGCCCTGCCCGGCCGGTTCGCGTTCGCCAGTGAGATTCGCAGCCTGCTCGCCTCGGGCGTCGTGCCTACCGACCTCGACGTCTCCGGCGTCGCCGGCATGCTGGCCTACGGGGCCGTCCAATCGCCCCACACGATCTACCGCCACATCCGCTCGTTCCCCGCCGGCTGCTCGCAGTGGATCGATGCGGGCGTGCTCGACGGCCGGCCGCAGCCCGAGCCCCGCCGCTACTGGCGGTTTCCGCAGGTGCGGCCCGCGGTCGAGGCCCCGCAGGCGGCCCGCGAGGTGCGGGAACTGATCCACGACGGCGTGCTCCGCCATCTCGTGGCCGACGTGCCCGTGGGCGTGTTCCTCTCGGCCGGCATCGACAGCACGATCGTGGCCTCGATCGCCCGCGAATACACGCCGCAGGTCACGGCGTTTACCGTCGGCTTCGGCTCGATCCACGGTGAAGACGAGATCGCCGTCGCCGCGGCCACGGCCCGCGGGCTGGGCGTGAAGCACGTCACGGTCGAGCTCGACGCCGCCACGATGCCCGCGAAGTGGCACGACTGGCTCTCGGGCCTCGATTCACCGAGCGTCGACGGCTTCAACACGTTCGTCGTCAGCCAGGCGCTGGCGGGCGAGGGCGTGGTGGTGGGCCTCTCCGGCCTCGGGGCCGACGAGCTCTTTGGAGGATATTCCACGTTCGAACGGTCCCCGCGTTGGTCGAAGCTACTCCGCTTGCTGCCCTTCATCCCGCGGTCGCTGCGGTCGGCCGTGATCGCGGGCCTCGGCAGCCGCTATCGCCGGCTCGGTGCTGTCGAGAAGCTCGCCGACCTGGCCGGAGGTGATCCGAGCATCGCCGGCATCACGCGGTCGCTCCGCCGCGCGCTCTCCAACAGCCGGCTGGCGGCCCTGGGTCTCACGCCCGACCAGGCCGGCCTTGCGGCCGACTATCTCCCCGCCGGCCCCGACCGTTTCGAGCCGGACTGCGAGGGCGACGGCTTCAACGCCGTCTCGCGGGCCGAGCTCATTCACTACATGGGCGACACGCTCCTCCGCGACACCGACACCAACAGCATGCGGCATTCGCTCGAGGTGCGGGTGCCGTTCCTCGATCTGCCGCTGGTCGAGTACGTGTCGGCCCTGCCGGGGCGGCTCAAGTATGGCGGTGGCGAGGCCCGCAAGGAGCTGCTGCGGGCCGCGTGCAGTCCGCTGTTGAGCGACGGCGTGGCGAATCGGCCGAAGACGGGCTTCACGCTCCCGATCGGCGAATGGATGGTGGGCCCGATGCGGGAGTCGTGCGAGGCGGCGATCGACCGCGTGGAGGGGCTGCCGTTTCTGGAGGGGGCCGAGGTGCGCAGATTGTGGACGCAGTTCGTGGCCGATCCGGAGGCGATCCACTGGTCGCGCCCGCTGGCGCTCGTCGTGCTCGGGGCCCACCTCACGCCGGCGTGAACCCCGGCGGCCGTCATCTCCAATACAAGCCCCCAGGCGCAA
>CAZXIG010000400.1:0-2224 GCA_964640405.1 uncultured Candidatus Kuenenia sp. | reverse complement strand
TGGCTCGGTGAGTATGTGAAGGTGGCGGCGCCGACGGAGGAGATCGTCGGGCGACTGCTCATGGCCGGGCTCAATCATGAGTCCACGGAGACCGTGGGGAGCGACGAGGCGATCGACCTCGAGGTGACGAGCAATCGGGCCGACTGCCTGGGGCACGTGGGCGTGGCCCGGGAGGTGGGCGTGCTGTTCGGCCTCCCCCTGCACGTGCCCGATCCGCGGCCGGAGGAACGGGGCGGCGCGGCGGCGGCGAGCGTCGCCGTGGAGATCGCGGATCCCGCGGCCTGCCCCTTCTACTCGGCCCGCGTGATCCGCGGCGTGAAGGTGGGCCCGAGCCCGGCCTGGCTCGTCGAGCGGCTGGCGACGCTCGGCGTGGCGAGCGTGAACAACGTCGTGGACGTCACGAATTACGTGATGTTCGAGTGCGGCCAGCCGCTGCATGCCTTCGACCTCGCGAAGATCCGCGGAGGGAAGATCGTGGTGCGGCGGGCGGCCGCCGGCGAGGCCTTCACCGCGATCAACCACAAGCAATACACGCTCGACGACACGATGGGCGTGATCGCCGACGCCGCTGGGCCCGTCGCCCTCGCGGGCGTGATGGGGGGCGCCGACACCGAGATCGGCGCGGCCACCGCCGACGTGCTCCTCGAGTCGGCCCAGTTCGCGCCGCTCGTCGTGCGGGCCGCGGCCCGTGGTCTCTCGCTCGCCAGCCCCTCGTCGTATCGCTTCGAACGCACACCCGATCCCGCGATGGTGGAATGGGCGAGCCGCCGCGCGGCAGCGCTGATCCTCGAACTCGCCGGCGGGCGTCTGGAGCAAGGCGTGGTCACCGCAGGCCGGCTGGCGGGCACGCCCGCCGTGGTTCCGCTCGCCCCCGGCCGCGTGGCCGAGGTGCTCGGCATCGAAGTGGCGGCCGACCGGCAGCGGGAGATTCTCATGGGCCTCGGCTTCGTCGAGGAGGCGGCGGCCGGTGGCATCCCGCGGTGGCGGGCCCCCTCGTGGAGGCGGGACGTGCACCGCGAGATCGACCTCGTCGAGGAGATCGCCCGCATCGAGGGCTACGACCGCGTGCCGGAAGACGTGGCGATCGCAGCCCGGCCCGTCGAGTGGTCGGCCCGCGAGCTGACGGTGCGGCGGACGGGCGAGGTACTCGTGGCCGCGGGGCTGTGTGAGGCCATGACCCGCAGCGTCGTGCCGGCGGCCTTCGAGGAATTCGCGAGCCCCTGGGGCACAACGCCGGCACTGACGATCTCGCCGCCGCTCGTCCGCGGCGCCGATCGGCTGCGGCGGACGCTCCTCCCGAGCCTGCTCGAGGCCCGCGCCGGCAACGCCGCGGCGGGCTCGCCCCACGGCAACCTCTTCGAGATCGCGCGGGCCTATCTCGCGCGGCCGGCTGGCGGCGCGTCTGGAGCGTCGCCACTGACTGGATCGTCGCCACTGCCGGGAGCCACTCCACTTGAGGAACCTCTCCTGCTTGGCATCGTGAGCGATGGCGACTTCTTCCGGGCGAAGGGGCTCGCCGAGGCGGTGCTGCGGCGGCTCGGCGTCGAGACGACGGCCGGCGAGGTGCGGGTCGAGGCCTGCCCTTGCGACGGCGAACTCCTGGCCCGCGGACGGGCCGCCGAACTCGTGCTGCACCGCGAGGGCTACGGGCCGGTGCGGGTGGGGGTGATCGGCGAGGTGGCCGCGAAGCTGCTCGACCGCTTCTCGCTCGCGGGTCCCGTGGCGGCCGTGGAGCTGCGGCTCGATGCCCTCGAGTTCGCGGTGCATCGCGAGCACCGGCTGCGGCGGCCGAGCGACTTCCCGGCCGTACAGCGGGATCTCAATCTGGTCGTCGAGGAACGCACGGCATGGGGCGACGTCGCCGCGGCCGTCGCGGCCTCCGCGGGCGAGCTCCTCGAGGAATGCCGGCTCGTGGAGGTGTGGCGGGATGCCGAGCGGCTCGGCGCCGGCAAGAAGAGCCTCGTCGTGTCGCTCCGGCTGCGGAGCACGGCCGGCACGCTCTCCGGTGAAGCGGCGGCCCGCGCCGTCGACGCGATCGTGGCGGAATGCGGCCGCCGCACCGGCGCCGTCCTCCGCGGGTAGGCGGCACGGCGGCGAACGCCTCCGTGCCCATACAAGCCCCCAGGCGCAAGCCGGGGGATAATCCGGGACGCTTCGGGATGGACGCCGCAATATCCCCCTGCTTGCGCATGGGGGCTTTTATTGGAAGAACGCGCGGGAGTTG
>CAZXIG010000399.1:0-2254 GCA_964640405.1 uncultured Candidatus Kuenenia sp. | reverse complement strand
CCGGCGGCGCCCTTCACGAGGTTGTCGAGGCAGCTGATCAGGAGCACGCGGTCGCGGACGACGCGGGCCGTGATGTCGCAGAAGTTGGTGTCGACCGTGTCTTTCGTGCCGGGCAGGTGATCCACCACGCGGACGAACCGCTCGCCGGCGTAGGCGTCGCGCAGCAGCTGCATCACCTCTCCTTCGGTGATCGGCCGCTTGGGCTTGATGTAGATGGTGGAGAGGATGCCGCGATCCATCGGGGCGAGCTGCGGCGTGAAGATCACGCTCGGCCGCGGGCCCGCGTGGCGGGCGATCACCTGCTCGATCTCGGGCGTGTGGCGATGCCGGCCCACGTTGTAGGCCGACATGCTTTCGTTGCACTCCGGGAAGTGGGTCATCAGCTTGGGCTGCCGCCCGGCGCCGCTCACGCCACTCTTGGAATCGATGATGATGTCGTCAAGCTGGAAGAGGCCGCTCTTCACCAGCGGAGCCAGGGGCAGGATCGCCGAGGTCGAGTAGCAGCCCGGATTGGCCACGAGCGACTCCCCCTTGATTCGGTCGCGGAAGAGTTCGGGCAGGCCGTAGACCGTCTTTCCCAGGCGGCCGGCATCGGGATGCTCGTGGCCGTACCACTCGAGGTAGGTCGCGGCATCATCGAGCCGGTAGTCGGCGCTGAAGTCGACCACCTTCGCCCCGGCCGCGACGACGCGGGGCAGGATCTCGGCGCTGGCGCAGTGTGGCAGGCAGCCGAACACGCACTGGGCTCGCGAACCCACCTCCTCGGGCGAAAGATCCTCGAGCGGCAGATCGAGCCGGCCGACGAGGCTCGGATGCACGCTCGAGATCGGCGTCTTGCCCTCCTGGCGGCTCGTCACGGCGACGATCTTCGCCTCCGGATGACGCAGCAGAATCTTGATGGCTTCCAGGGCGGTGTAGCCGGTGGCGCCCAGGACGGCGACGGTGATCATGGCGAACCCTCGATGGTCGGTACGGGGAGGTCGGTGCCGCGTGTTCGGTGTTGGCGGACCGGCGAAGTTATACGGAATCCGCGGCGGCCCGAGCGATCAGCTGCCGCTCGATCAGCCGTACGAGCCAGCCGGCGACCACCCGCTTCGTGCCCTGCTTCGAGCCGACGTGGTCGTGGCGGGCGTCGTAGACCGCCACCGCGTTCTTGTCGGCCTCGAGCGCCGTGACGTCGTTCACGACGATCAGGTCGCACTTCTTCGCCGTGATCTTGGCGAACGCCCGCTCCGGATCGGCGCCGGGCTCGAGCGCGAAGGCCACGAACCACTGCCCGGGCCGCTCGCGGCGGGCGAGCGTGGCGATGATGTCGGTGGTGGGCTTGAGCCGGAGCGTGAGTCCCGCCCCCTGCCGCGGGATCTTGCCGGGCTGCCGCTTGACCGGCTCGAAGTCGCAGGGGGCCGCCGCCGCGATCACCCCGTCGCAGGCGGGCAGCTCGCGGAGCGACGCCGCCAGCATCTCGGCAGTGGTGACGACCGGCACCACGCGGGCCCGGCGCGGATACTCCACGTGCACCGGGCCGCTGACGATCACGACCTCGTGGCCGCGGGCGAGCGCGGCCTCGGCGAGCGCCCTGGCCATCCGGCCACTCGACGCGTTGGTGAGGTAGCGGACGTCGTCGATGTAGGCCCGCGTCGGTCCGGCGGTGAGCAGGATTCTGGCCATCGGGCCTCCCAGGGGGCCGTCAGGATGGCCGGCGCGGCGGCGTTCCGGCAAGGCGGGCCTCGATCGCCGCGGCGATCTCCTCGGGCTCGGCCATCCGGCCGGCCCCCGTCTGCCGGCAGGAGAGCCAGCCGGTGCCGGGCTGGATGATCGTGGCCCCGTCGGCCTGGAGTTGGGCCACGTTCCGCTGCACGGCGGGCTTCGCCCACATGGCCGCGTTCATCGCCGGGGCCGCGAGCAGCGGGCATTCGGCACAGAGGACGAGCGTGGTGAGCAGGTCGTCGGCCGCCCCGCTCGCGGCCTTGGCGAGAAAGTCGGCCGACGCGGGGGCGACCACGACAAGATCGGCCCGGGCCGCCAACTCGATGTGGGCGCCGAGCGGAAACGCCGCCGGGTCGAAGGACTTCGAGGCCACGGGCCGGCCGGTGAGGGCCGCGAACGTGGCCGCCCCGACGAACTTCCGGGCATTGGGAGTGAGCACGGCCGTGACGCCGGCCCCGCGCTGCACGAGCATGCTCGCCAGCGCCGCCGCCTTGAAGGCCGCGATCCCTCCCGTCACTCCGAGAACGATCTCACGACCTTGCAGCAT
>CAZXIG010000398.1:0-2258 GCA_964640405.1 uncultured Candidatus Kuenenia sp. | reverse complement strand
GTTTCGCCCCGCCCTCCGCCCGCACCGAGTCACGACATGGCCGAGCCCGACGTTTCGCTCGTGGTTCCGGTCCGCGACGAGGCCGGCAACATCGGGCCGCTCATCACCGAGATCCGCCGGGTGCTCGACGCCGCCGGTCTCGCCTGGGAGTTGTTCGTCGTCGATGACGGATCGACCGACGGGTCGTGGGAGGAGTTGTCGGCGGCCGCGGCGGCCGATTCGCGGGTCGTGGCGGTGCGACACGAGCGTGGGCTGGGCAAGTCGGCGGCGCTCGTCAACGGGTTCGCCCGCACTCGCGGCCGGCACGTGGTGATGCTCGACGGCGACGGCCAGGACGATCCGGCCGAGATTCCGCGGCTCGTCGCACGGCTCGAGCGGGAGCCCGCGGTCGGCCTCGTCAACGGCTGGAAGACGCCGCGGCTCGACCCGTGGCACAAGACGGTGCCGTCGCGGGTGTTCAACGGCCTCGTCAGCTGGCTGACGGGCCTGCGACTCCACGACCACAATTGCGGCCTCAAGGCGATGCGGGGCGAGGTCGCCCGCGGGCTCGCGCTCGACACCGACATGCACCGGTTCATCACGGTGCTTACGTGGCTCGGCGGACATCGGGTGGTCGAGCAGGCCGTGCACCATCGGCCGCGGCTGCGCGGCGCGTCGAAGTATGGACCGACGCGATTCTTCACGTCGCTCGTCGACCTCTGGAAGGTGGCCGGGCTCGTGCCGGAGAGTCGCCGGACGCGGGGCGAGTCGCGGGCGAGGCTCCGGCACGGCGTGTACGCGATTCTCGCGGCCGTGGCCCTGGGCGGCCTCGTCGGCCGGATCGGCGCCGTCGCCAGCGTCGACAAGCTCGCCCTCGAGAAGCGGCTCGTCGACGAGGCGGTTGCCAAGGCGGTGGCGGCGGGGATCGAGGTCGATCCGCGGAGCGTGCGCGAGCGGGTGGAGCGGGAGAAGCGACTGCTCCGGCCATTTCTCTCGGCGAACGACCGCAGCCGCTGGATGACGATCCGCAGTCTCGTGGAACGCGGCACGTTCGCGATCGACGAGATCGCCGCGGAACCGGGCTGGGACACGATCGACGCGGTGGTGCACCCGGACGCGACCGGGAAGCTCCGGCTCTATTCGAGCAAGCCGCCGCTCCTGGCGGTGCTCTGCGCGGGCCCCTACTGGCTCGTGCACAAGGCCACGGGCTGGACGCTCGGCGATCATCCGTTCGAACTCGGCCGCGGGCTGATGCTCCTGTTCGGCGTCGTGCCGCTGGCGGTCGTGATCCTGTTCGCCTGCCGGATGATCGACGCCGTGGGCACCACCGACTGGGGCCGGATCTGGGCGGCCGCGGTGATCGCCTGCGGCACGTTCCTCAGCACGTTCGCCGTCGTGCTCACCAATCACCTGCCGGCGGCGGCATGCGCCGCCGCGAGCGGCTGGCTCGTGCTGCGGATCCGGAACGACGGCCTGCGCTCCTGGACGGCCTTCGCCGGGGCGGGCCTTGCGGCGGCTCTCACGGCGGCCTTCGAACTGCCCGCCCTCGCCTGGCTCGTGGCCGTGCTCGTGATCCTCGCCCGCTGCGACCTCCGCCGCACCCTGGTCGCGGCGGCGCCGGCCGCGGCTCTCGTCGCGGCCGCATCGCTCGGCACGAACTGGCTCGCCCACGGCACCATCTCGCCGCCGTATGCGCACCGCGAGTCGAGCCGGCCGGCTGACGCGCAGGCTGCCTCGCCCGAGGGCGACTCGTGGAACCCCGACAACTGGTACGACTATTCGATCGCGCTGCCGAACGGCAAACGGCTCGTGAGCTACTGGCGGTCCCCCAAGGGCGTCGACCGCGGCGAACGCTCGACTGCGTCCTACGCCTGGCACGTGCTCGTCGGCCATCACGGCATCTTCTCGCTGACGCCGGCATGGCTGCTCGCCGTACCGGGAATCGCGATGCTCATGCGGCGCCGGCGCACGGGCCGCGAAGGGCAGGCCGACCTCGCCGCCGGGATCGCCGTGGTCTCCGTCGTCGTGATCGCCTTCTATCTCACGCGCTCGGAGATCGACCGCAACTACGGCGGCATGACGAGCGGTTTCCGCTGGGCGTTTTGGCTCGCTCCGCTGTGGGTGGTGGCCGCGGTGCCGGCCGCCGATCGGCTCGCAGGCTCGCGGTGGGGCCGTGGCGTCGCGATCGTGCTCCTGGCGCTCTCGGTGCTGTCGGCCGCCTACCCGACCTGGAATCCGTGGACGCTGCCGTGGATCCAGCAGTGGCTCATGCACGCGGG
>CAZXIG010000397.1:0-2265 GCA_964640405.1 uncultured Candidatus Kuenenia sp. | reverse complement strand
ATCGTCACGCCGGAATATCCCGCGTGATGCAATGGATGGCGCCGCGGCCCCGCACCAACTCGCGGCAGTCGAGGGGGGCGATCCGCCGCCCGGGAAAACAGGCCTCGAGCGCCCGCAGGGCGGGCTCGTCGGTCGGCCCGCCAAAGACCGGCACGGCGACCACCCCGTTGGCCACGAGGAAATTCATGTGGCTGGCGGGTAGCTGCGTGCCCTCGAAGGCGAACCGGGCCGGGATGTCGATCGGGATCACCTCGAGCCGGTGCCCCCGGGCGTCGCGGAGCGACCGCAGCAGCGCGAGATTGGCCTCGAGCGCCGCATGGTTGGGGTCGAGCGAATCGGGCTGCCGCGCGGCGATCACGCGGCCCGGGGCCACGAACCGCGCGAGCTGGTCGATGTGGCCGTCGGTGTCGTCGCCGGCGAGTTCGCCGCCGACCCAGAGCACCGCCTCGACGCCGAGGAAGTCGCGAAGTTTCCGCTCGATCGCCCCCCGATCGAGCCCCGGATTCCGCTTCTCGTCCACCACGCACCGCTCGTTGACGAGCAGCGTGCCGACGCCATCGGTCTCGATTGCACCCCCTTCGAGCACGATCCCCGGCGCGAAGACGGGCAGCGAGAGCCGTTCGGCGACCGTGCGGGCCACGCGGGCGTCGGCGTCCCACGGCGGATACTTGCCCCCCCAGGCATTCCAGTTCCAGCACACGGCGGCGCGCCGCGGCGCGGCGTCGGGCTCACGTCGCACCAGCACCACGGGCCCCGTGTCGCGGAGCCAGGAGTCGTTGGTGGGAATGTCTTCGAAGGCGACGTTCGGCTCGCCCTCGAGATGCCGCCTCGCCTCCACCAGCGGCTCGCCCGAGGCGATCACCCGCACCGGCTCGTGCCGCGCGATCAGTCGGGCCACCGCCGCGAACACCCGCGGGATCGCCGCGAAGTCGCCGAGCCACGTCGCCCGGCGATGCGGCCAGGCGAGCCACGTCGCCTCGTGGGGCTCCCACTCCGCAGGCAGCCGGTAGCCGAGTTCGGCGGGTGTGGCAGCGGCCATGGCGTCACCCGCCCCAGCGCTGGAGCAGATTCTCGTAGGCGTCGATCCGCCGGTCGCGGAAGAAGGGCCACCGGGTGCGCGACCACTCGATCCGCCCGAGGTCGCACTCGCAGACGAGCGTCTCGGCCGTGTCGTGGCCCGCCTTCACGAGACACTCGCCGTTGGGGGCGTAAACGACGCTCGCGCCCCAGAAGCGGAGCGGCCCTTCGCGTCCCGTGCGGTTGACGGCCACCACGAACACGCCGTTGGCGATCGCGTGGCTGCGGAGCATCGTGTCCCACGACTCATATTGCTCGCGGTGGAGCGATTCCTCGCCGTCGAGCCAGCCGATCGCGGTCGGATAGAAGATCGCCTGCGCGCCCGCCATCGCCGTGAGCCGGGCCGCCTCCGGATACCACTGGTCCCAGCAGACGAGCGGCCCGACCGCGAGCCGGCTCGTGGGCACGCTCATGAAGCCCGTGTCGCCCGGCGCGAAATAAAACTTTTCGTAGTAGTGCGGGTCGTCGGGGATGTGCATCTTGCGATACACGCCGGCCGTCGAGCCGTCGGCGTCGAAGATCACGGCCGTGTTGTGGAAGAGCCCCGCCGACCGCCGCTCGAACACGCTCCCCACGAGCACCACGCCATGCTCCCGCGCAGCCGCCGCCAGCCGCTCCGTGAGCGGCCCGGGCACGGCCTCGGCCTCCGCGAACTTCCCGTGCTCCTCGGCCTGGCAGGGATACTCGCCCGCGAAGAGCTCCTGCAGGCAGACCACCTCCGCGCCTCCGGCAGCCGCCTCGGCGATGCCGGCCATCGCCTGGGCGACGTTGTGCTCCCGATCGGCCGTGCAGGCCGACTGCACGAGCCCGATCCGCACGACGCCCGCCACGCCGCGCGGTTCGCGGGAGCGGCTCATCCCGCCACCGCCTCGGCCGTCCCCTGCTCCAGCCGTGCGGCCGGCACGGGAAACTGCTCGGCGAGTTCCGCCACCTCACGACGGGTCGTCTCGACGACGCCGGCATCGCCCGGGCTCTTGAGGGCCCGCAGGATCCAGGCCGCGATCCGCTGCATCTCGTCGGTGCCCATGCCACGGGTCGTGAGGGCCGGCGTGCCGAGCCGGATGCCGGAGGGATCCATCGGCTTCCGCTCGTCGTAAGGGATCATGTTCTTGTTGCAGGTGATGCCGCAGCGGTCGAGCGTCTCCTCGGCGAGCTTGCCGCCGATGCCCAGCGGCGTCACGTCGACGA
>CAZXIG010000396.1:0-2265 GCA_964640405.1 uncultured Candidatus Kuenenia sp. | reverse complement strand
CGCTGCGGGGCATGCCCTTCTCGATCGCGGCCGGCGTGGGGTTCGTGGCGCTCTTTGGCGTGGCGGTGCTCAACGGTCTCGTCTGGGTGGCCGGCGCGGAGCATGCGCGGCAGGGGGGCCTCTCGCCCCGCGAGGCGGCGATCGTGACGGCGGGCGTGCGAATTCGGCCGGTGCTCATGACGGCGCTGGTGGCCAGCCTCGGATTTTTGCCGATGGCTCTGGCGACGAGCGCGGGGGCCGAGATCCAGCGGCCGCTGGCGACGGTCGTGATCGGCGGGATCGTGACCTCCACGTTGCTCACGGCCTTCGTGGTGCCGGCGATCTATCCCTGGTTCGCCCCAAAGTCACAGCCCTCGTGACCCATGGCCGCAACCGGGGTCTTGCGGTGCGAGTGGCTGCGACCGTCGTCAGTGGTTTGGCGCATCGGCAACTGGTATCGTTTCCAGATATCGATTCCAGGGCTGTGACCTGCGTGGGTTTCGGCCTTCGTTTCCCCGACGGTGCCGAGCGATGATGACTGCACTTCCCCGTGCGCGATGGTCGAGTGCGGCGGGCCGCCGCGGGCGTTTCTCGACGGTTCTGCTGCTCGCGGGCGGCTGGGCTGTGTGTGTGGTGACGACGGCTGTGGAAGGGCGATGCGCCGAGCCGGCCGCGGCCGACGTGGCCGCGATCCGCGCCGCGGCTGCGGCCTATCGCGCGGCGATCGCGAAGGGCGACGCCGCGGCGATCCGCGCGGCTTGGACGGCCGACGGTGACGTCGTCGATGGCTGGGGCAATCAGTTGGCGGTCGAGGACATCGCGGCGGTGACCGCTCGGGCCGACGACGGCGCTCGGCCCGAGATGCGCCTGGGTGAAACGCGGCTGCGGTTCATCACGCCCGAGGTCGCGGTCGAGGACGGCGCCGTGGACGTGGTCTTCCCCGGGGCGAAAACGCCCCTCGAAGGCCGGTTCTCGGCGATCTGGACCCGACAGAATGGCACGTGGAAACTCGCCGGCATCCGCGAAGCCGAGCTCCCGACGGCCCCGGCCGGCACGCTCGAGGATCTCGAATGGATGGTCGGCGAGTGGGCGCTCGTGCCCGACGCGGACTCAAAAGGAGCCGTGCCCGAGATCACGATGACCGTCCGCTGGGATGCAGCCCACATGTTCCTTCTGCGTGAGGTGCGGCAGGCCGCTGCGGCGGCGGGAACGGACCAGCCGCCGGCCGAGATTCAGCAGCGGATCGGCTGGGATCCGCTCGTGGGCCGGATCCGGTCGTGGAGCTTCGCGACCGACGGCAGCCGGAGCGAAGCCACCTGGTTTCGCGACGGCACCTCGTGGATGGTCAAGGGAGCGACCGTCCATCCCGACGGGAGGCAGACGACCACCGTGAATATCTATACGTTCGACGGCAAGGACCGATTCACCTGGCGGACGATGGAGGATCCGCTGGAATCGACCGTCGGACTCCTCACCCGGGCCACGTGGATCCGGAAACAGGGAGAGCCGCAGCGATGAGAATCGTGCCTCACGCAGTCCGGCCATCGGGATGGGGGCCGTCGCGCAGCTGGCAGGGGCCGCTGGTCGTTGGCCTGGCCGTCGGCATCTGGTCGGCCGTGGCCTGCCACGCCGCCGCCTCTCCTTCCGTGGCAGCGGTCGTGATCGCCGACGACGACGACGGCGACCTGGCCCGCAAGGCCGACATCATGCACGGCCCGCACTGGCAGCGGGCGATCGCCGAACTCGGCGGCTGGCTGGCCACGCAGACGGTGTATTCGCCCGCCGAAGTCCGCGGGATCAAGTCGCAGTTCAACGCCCGCGTGGCGGCAATGTCGTCCTACGAGCTCGAATACCTGCTCGACTCGATCGCGGCGAAACTCGAGGTGCTCGATACCCCGGAGGGCCGCGATGCCAAAGCCTGGCTCGGGGAATATCTCGCCGCGATGTCCGACGCCCGCCGGGCCGAAGAGCTCCGCCGGATTCCCAACCTGCTCGACTTGAATGCGGCCCAGCTCTGGCAGGAGATTCAGCGGATCGACCGCCTGCGAGGCACCCTGCAGGAGCGTCAACAGGCCGTCGAGGCGCGGCAGGGCGTGCTCGCCGAGCGTGCTGCAGCCGGTCGGCAGGCGACCGCGGCAGCCTCTCAGGCCGCGGCGGCTCGCCTCCGCTCGGCTCCCGCCCACTCGCCGTATCGGCAGGGGGGAGGCTCGCCGCCATTTTCGGATGTCGAGCGGCGGCCGCCTGTGATCCCGTTCGGAATCTTCGGCGGGTTCATGTTCTAGGCTG
>CAZXIG010000395.1:0-2292 GCA_964640405.1 uncultured Candidatus Kuenenia sp. | reverse complement strand
AGAGATAAAAACTGGGGAACTAGGATTCGAACCTAGACTAACTGGTTCAGAGCCAGTCGTGCTACCGTTACACCATTCCCCAATCGCTGCTGATTGGAGAAGTGAGCGTACATCCTTCACGCTGGCTCGGCAATTCCGCCCGATTCACGTCCCTTGGCCACCCTCCAGATCCAATCCGGTCCCCACCGTGGCCGCCGCTTTCGCATGGCCCGCGACCGCATCGTCATCGGCCGCCACCCCGGCTGCGACGTGGTGCTCGAATCGACGGCCGTGAGCCGGCAGCACGCCGAACTGACCCGGAAAGACGACGACATCTGGATCGAGGATCTCCGCAGCCGCAACGGCACGAGCGTCAACGGGCGGCCGCTCACGGGCCGCAGGCAGCTCGAGGACGGCGACGAGATCCTGATTGGCGATCAGCTGCTCGCCTTCGCGTCGCGGTCGCGGTCGATGATCGCCACGAACGCCCCCCGCGCGGACGACGTCTTCGAGTCCGACGGCCGCGACAACCTGATCGTGTCGCAGGTCGACGTCGCCCGGCCGGCGACCGAAGAGGGGCTCACCCGTCAGGCCGAGGCCAGGCTCCGCGCTGTTCTCGGCCTGCAGCGGGCCGTGGGCGCCTCGCTCTCCCTCGACGACGTGCTGCCCCGGCTCCTCGACGGCCTGCTCGAGATCTTCCCCAGGGCCGAGCGTGGCTTCGTGCTCCTCGTCGATCCGCAGTCGCGACGGATGGTGCTCAAGGCGCGGAAGGTCCGCGGCACGCAGGAGGCGGGACCACTACGATTGAGCCTGTCACTCATCGAACAGGTGGCCCGCTCCCACAAGGCGATCCTCTCCGCCGACGCCGTGTCCGACAGCCGGTTCAACACGCACGACAGCGTGACCGACTGCCGCATCCGGTCCGTGATGTGCGTGCCCGTCGTCGGCGAGGACGACGCGCTGCTTGGCGTCGTGCAGGTCGACTCGCGGGACGTGCAGAACGGCTTCGTGGCGAGCGACCTCGAGCTGCTCGCGGGGGTGGCCGGCCAGGCCGCACGGCTGGTCGAGCAGGCGATCGCCCACGACGAACGGATCGCGCGTGAGCAGCTCGACCGCGACCTCGAACTCGCCCATCGCGTGCAGCAGGGGCTGCTCCCCTCGTGCCCGCCCGCGGTGGAGGGCTACGAGGTGTTCGACTTCTACGAGCCGGCCCGGCACGTGGGGGGAGACTTCTTCACCTACGTGCCGCTCCCCGACGGCCGCCTCGCCGTCGTGCTCGCCGACGTCTCGGGCAAGGGCGTCGCCGCCGCCCTGCTCATGGCGGCCCTGTCGGCCGACATCCGCTACTGCCTCGCCAGCGAACCCGACCTCGCGACGGCCGTCGGCCGGATCAACGAAAGCTTCCTGCGCGGTGGCTGGGACGACCGGTTCGCCACGCTCGTCGTGGTGGTGCTCGATCCGCGGCGGCATCGGGCCACGATCTGCAACGCGGGCCACCTGCCCGTCTTCGTTCGCGACGCCACGGGGGGAGTGCGCACGGTCGCCGCCGACCTCGGCGGCCTGCCGCTCGGCATGGCCGGCGGCCGCGAGTATCGCTCCTGCGACGTCGATCTCGCCCTCGGCGACACGCTTCTGCTCTGCACCGACGGGATCACCGAAGCCCTCGATCATGAGTCGCGGCTCTACGGGCTGGAGCGGCTCCAGCGGGTGCTCGCCAAGCCGGCCGATGGCCCCAAGGCCGTCGGCCGCCGGCTGCTCGCCGACGTCGAGCGGCATGCGGCCGGGCAGGTGCGGAGCGACGACATCTGCATCGTCTGCGTGGGCCGTATCGGCTCCCGCCCGGCAGCCGCAGAGTCTGCCCAGAGGCCGGGGGCCGCACGCCGGACCGGCCGGATGCAGTCCGGCAGCTGAGCGTCCGATACGAACAGCAGGGTCGCATGAGGCAGCCCCGGGCCGCATGGAGCGGCTCCAGTCAGCGGCGTCGGTGCAGGGAGGCAAGCGATGAGCTTCTTCGAGTGGGTTCGCGAGGGCGTGCGGCAGGCGGTTGTGCTCGGGATCGCCGACGCGGTCGAAGATGTCGGCACGCGGAACCGCGAGGAGGATTTCGGGCCGGCCCTCGCCCAGTCGCTCCGCGAGCGGCTCGCCGTGCGCCGCGAGCCCACCGTGGTCGAGACCGCGGCAGCGCTCACGGCCCCGGCCACGCCGGGCCGCCGCCGGCTCGGCCGCTCGCTCGAAGGCCTCCGCAAGGCGGCGTAGGGGCGCGAGCCGGGGGATCGTTTCCCATACAAGCCCCCAGGCGCGAGCCGGGGGATG
>CAZXIG010000394.1:0-2311 GCA_964640405.1 uncultured Candidatus Kuenenia sp. | reverse complement strand
CAGCCCGATCGACGTCACGCTCTACAACATCCCGATGCTCGCCTCGCCGATCGACATCGCGACCGTGCAGCGGCTCGCCGCGGAGTTCCCGCGGATCATCGGGATCAAAGATTCGAGCGGCGACGTCTCCCACATGGGCCGGCTGATCGCGGCGGTCCGCCCGATCCGGCCCGACTTTTCGTTTCTCACCGGCTGGGAGGCGGCGCTCGTGCCGATGCTGCTCGTCGGCTGCGACGGCGGCACGCATGCCACGAGCGGGATCGTGCCGGAGCTCACCCGCAGCATCTACGACGCCGTGAAGAGCGGCCGCATCGACGAAGCACTCTCGCTCCAGCGCACGCTCATCGAGATCTTCGATCCTCTGATCCAGGAGGCCGATTTTCCAGAGGGGTTTCGGGTCGCCGCCGAGGTCTGCGGCTTCAGGATGGGCCAATCGCGGCAGCCGGCCACCGAGAGCCAGATCGCCAGCCGCAAGAAACTCGCCGAGCGGGTTCGCGAGAAGCTCGGCGCGGTCGGGGTTGCCGCCCCACCAAAAGCCCCCGGCGGAAGCCGGTGAGATGACGCGATCCACCACGATTGAAGCGGTTGAGCGAATGGGTGGTTGGGCAAATGCCCGGATGGTGATGGGGCGCGTCATCCCGCTCGCTTCCGCGAGGGGCTTTTGGGGCGCGTGCGCAAAACGCGCCGCGATCCCTTCACTCCGCCGGCTTCCGCCGGGGGCTTTTGGTGCGGCGGGGCTTCTTGAGGCTGACGGACGGCCCGCGAAACGCCACCGCGGGCCGCTCGGCGGGCACGTCGGCCTTCGCGATCGCCTCAAACCAGCAGGCGAGGTGGTCGCGGATGACCCTTTCAGCCGCGTCGGCATCGGCGGTGCAGAGGGCGGCCAGGAGACGGCTGTGGATGTTCTTGGTCCGTGAGGGCAGCACGGGCAGCAGGTTTTGCGCGGCGTGATAGAGGCCGTGCCGCATCACGTTGCCGAAGGCCCGGGTCAATTGCGGGCAGCGGGCCACGTCGACGAGCGCCGTGTGAAACGCCACTTCCGTCCTGAAGTTCTCGATTGTCGCAAACGCCGCCGTGTCGGCCTTCTTGGCGAGCGGCTCGAGCGCGGCCCGCGCCGCCTGGATCGGCTTGCCCGCGTAAACCCTTGCCGCCTCCACTTCGATCGCCTGCCGCAGTCGAAATTTCCCGAGCACGTCGGCGAGCGTCACCTGCCTGACGAGCGTGCCGGCCCGCGGGCTCGTCTCGAGGAAGCCCTCCCACTCGAGCTGGGTCATCGCCTCGAGGACGGGCGCCACGCTCACGCCGAGATCGACCGACACCTGCCGGCGGTTGAGCCGGTCGCCCGGCCGCAGCCGGCCATCGAGCATCGCCCCGTATAGCTGTTCATACACGCGGTTGGAAAGCAGCGAATCCATGTCAGCCTAGAATAATCGATTCCCCGCCCCCCGCTTGGAAGCCCGTAGCGCAAGCGAGGGAATCGGCTTGCCGCCACTGCGAGGCAACCCACATTCCACTCGGCTCGCGCCTCGGGCTTCTCAGTTGCCCGCATATGGTGGCTGGAACCTGTTGTCTGATATATTTCTGCGGTTTCCCCCTCACCCGCACGGATCATCACGCATGCCGCTCCCGCTTGCCGCCCTCCTGCAGCTCGCTCGCTGGAACACGCCCACGATCAGCAACGGCTGGGAGCAGATCACGGCCCACGATGCCGCCGCCGAAGGCTTCAATCTCGAGGAGACCCGCGACTTCATGCCGCAGATGGGGCCGATGGCCGGCTACGCGGTAACGGTCGTGATCGAGCCCTCGTCGCCGGCCCACAAGGCGAATGCCTCCGCCTGGGACGACTACCGCCGCTACGTGGCGGGCGTCGCCGGCCCCAAGATCGTGGTCGTGCAGGACCTCGACAAGCCGCGAACGATCGGCTCGTTTTGGGGCGAGGTGAATTCAAACATCCACCGGGCCCTCGGCTGCGTGGGCACGATCACCGACGGCGCGATCCGCGACGTGGACGAGATGACGGCCGCCGGATTCAAGGCGATCGCCCGCCGGATGTGCGTGAGCCACGCGCACGTCATGCCCGTTCGGTGGGGCGTGCCGGTGACGGTGTTTGGCCGCGAGGTGCAGCCCGGCCAGCTCGTCCACGCCGACAAGCACGGCTTCCTCGCGATCCCGCCGGAAGACGAGGAGCGGCTGCTGGCCGCCGCCGCGTTCATGGACGCCAACGAATGCCGCACCGTGATCGAGGCGGCCCGCAGCACGAGCGGTCTGCCGGCCGACGCGATCCTCGCCGGCATCAATGCCGCGGCGAAAA
>CAZXIG010000393.1:0-2336 GCA_964640405.1 uncultured Candidatus Kuenenia sp. | reverse complement strand
GCCGCATCTGCATCGCCTGGCTCGTGGCCGGAACGTCGGCCAGTCCGGGATTGTTGCAAGCCGATTCGCCGGTCGTATTCGAGAAGAAGGTGCTGACGGATGCGTTCCACGCCGAGGCGGCGGGCATCGGCGACATCGACAAGGATGGCAACCCGGATGCCGTCTACGGCCCGTTTTGGTACGCGGGCCCCACGTTCACCGAGCGGTTCGAGATCTATTCGCCCAAGGACTTCGATCCGAATCAGTATTCCGACAACTTCATGACGGCCGTCGCCGATGTCGATGGCGACAGTCACGTCGACGTGCTGGTCAACGAGTGGCCTGGCAAAGCGGTGCACTGGTTCAGGAATCCGGGCAGTGCGGCCGTCCGAACGAGCGGTGGCTGGGCCAAGCACCTCGTTCACCCGACGGTGGACAACGAAGCGCCGAACTGGCTCGATGCGACCGGCGACGGTCAGGCGGAGCTTGTGTTTCACACCGGCGGCGTGCTCGGCTACGCGAAGCCCTCGGAACGGAAGGCCACGGAGCGGTGGACGTTCGCCCCTTGCTCCGCGCCCGAGAAGTGGGGCCAGTACCAGCACGGCCTCGGCGTCGGCGACGTCAACGGCGACGGCCGGCCCGACCTGCTCATGAACAGCGGCTGGTGGGAGCAGCCGGCGGCCGTGGCGGCGGGCCAGACGCCCCCGGAATGGCGCAAGCATCCGGCCGACTTCGGCAAAGGAGGCGCGCAGATGTACGCCTACGATGTCGATGGCGACGCCGACGCCGATGTCGTCACGAGCATTCAAGGCCACGGCTATGGCCTTTCGTGGTTCGAGCAGGTGCGGCAGGATGGCACGATCGAATTCGTCGAGCACCCGATCCTGCCGCAGAACGCCGAAGAGAAGCTCGACGGCGTGCAGTTCTCCCAGCCCCACGCCGTGGGCCTCGTCGATATCGATGGCGACGGGCTGCAGGACATCGTCACCGGCAAGCGGTTCTGGGCTCACGGACCCAAGGGGGATCCCGACCCGGCCGGCACCCCCTACCTCTACTGGTTCAAGCTGCACCGTCAGGATGGGAAGGTCGGCTTCACGCCGCACCAGATTGACGACGCCTCGGGCGTCGGCACGCAACTGGCGATCGGCGACCTGAATGGCGACGGCCGCCCCGACATCGTCGTCGGAAACAAGAAGGGCGGGTTCGTGTTCACGCAGCAAGCGGCTGAATCCTCTCAGGGGAAGTGACGGAAAGCCGGCAGCCGAGGTCTTTCCCGCGGTTCAGGCCAGAAGGTAGGCTTAAACCAGTCGTTACCTGCCTGTGTCCTTTCCCGACGCTCGACGCATAAGGATTTCCATGCGTACCCACCTGCTGGCGTCCCTGGTTCTCGGCCTTGCCTGCGGCAGCTTTGCCCACGCCGAAGAGGGCAAAAAGGCCGCGATCGATCCCTTCGCGACAGCCCGCGAGATTCTCAAGCTGCCGCCGCGGCCGGCCCGCCCCGCCTTGCCCCCGAGCACGCTCCCGCTGCAGTTCATCGATGGCGAGCGGATCGCCTTCGTGGGGAACTCCACCGCCGAGCGGATGGACATGTTCGGCACCTTCGAGAGCCTGCTCCACCAGCGGTTCCCGACGAAGCACCTCGTCGTGCGGAACTTCGCCCGGCCGGCCGACGAGGTGGCCAAACGGGTTCGTGGCGGCAACTACACGGCGCTCGACGATCCACTCGCCGCCTTTGGCGCCGACACCTACATCCTGTTCTTCGGTTTCAATGAGTCGTTCGCCGGGCCGACCGCGGTCGAGCAGTTCGGCGGGGAATACGACAGCTTTCTCGACGGCTTCGCAAGGAAGTATCCCCGCGACGAAACGAAGGCGGCCCCGCGGTTCGTGATCGTGTCGCCGATCGCGATCGAGCCGTCTGGCGACCCGCTCATGCCCGACGCCGAAGCCCAGAACAAGACGCTGGCTCTCTACCGCGATGCCGCCAAGGCCGTGGCTGCCAAACGCGGCATCGCCTTCGTGGATCTGTTCGATGTGACCCGGGAGCAGTTCACGGCGGAGCCCGGGCTGCAGCTCACGATCAATGGCTGCCACGTGAACGAAAAAGGCGACGCGGTCGTCGCTGCGGCGCTCGATCGCGGGCTCTTCGGTGAGCCGGTCGCCAAGCCACTCGACGCCGCCACCTTCGCCAGGCTCAAGGCCGCGGTCAACGACAAGTCGTGGGTCCACATGCAGGACCACCGCATGGTGAACGGCTGGTACGTCTACGGCGGCCGCCGCACGTGGGACACCGAGACGTTCCCGCGGGAGTATCTCAAGCTGCGCAACATGGCGGCCGTCCGCGACCGCTACGTGTGGGA
>CAZXIG010000392.1:0-2369 GCA_964640405.1 uncultured Candidatus Kuenenia sp. | reverse complement strand
GGCACCGTGTACTTGAGCCAGCGGACGAGCGTCTTCGAGCCGGCGATGTAGCCGCCGCAGCTGCCGAGGGCCTTCGAGAGCGTGCCCATCCAGAGATCGACGTCGGCCGGATTCACGCCGAAGTGCTCGCCGATTCCCCGACCACGCCGGCCCATCACGCCGATCGAGTGGGCCTCATCGACCATCAGGAGCGCCTTGTGCCGCTTCGCGAGCTCGACGAACTTCGGCAGGTCGGCGAAGTCGCCGTCCATGCTGTAGATGCCCTCGATGACGATCAGCACCCGGCGGTACTGGCTCCGCATCTGGGAGAGCAGGGCCTCGGCGGCGGCGTAATCGTTGTGCGGGAAGGGGCGGCGCCGGGCCCCGGAGAGCACGGCCCCCTGGAGGAGGCTGTTGTGGGCCAGGGCGTCGTGCAGCACGAGGTCGCCCGGGCCGACCACGTGGCCGATCACCGTCTCGTTGGTGGCGTGGCCGCCGACGAACGTGATCGCGTCCTCCGCGCCCACGAACCGGGCGATCTCCCGCTCGAGTTCCTGGTGGATCGTCTTCTCGCCCGACACGAGCCGGCTCGCCGACACGCTCGTGCCGAAGTGGTCGATCGCCGCCTTGGCGGCAGCGGCGACATCCGGCTCGCCCGACATGCCGAGATAGTTGTAGGTGGCCCAGCTCACCATCTCCCGTCCGCCGATGCGGGTGCGGTCGTTGGTGAGCCCCTCGTGCACGCTGAAGTACGGGTTCTCGAGGCCCGCGTCGCGGACCATCGCGAAATTCTGCTCGAGGGCGCGGACCTCCGGGAATTCGGCGATGCGATACGCATCGGCGGGGATCTCGGCCGAGGACGCGGCGGCCTGCACCTTCACGCGGCCTTCGAGCGGCATGTGGTCGATGATCGCCTCGGTCACCTCGCGGCAGGTCTCGATCTGCGGCAGCACCTGCTCCGGGAAGCGGCCGCCGAAGGCCTCCTCGAGGCTCGCCACGATCTCCATCCGCTCGAGCGAGTCGAGCCCGAGTTCGACGATGTTGGTGTCGAGCGAGAGATTGCCGGCCCGCTCCTTCGCGATCCGCCGCACGTGGTCGAAGACCGTCTGCACGATCTCCTGAGGAAGTTCGCGGTCGGGGCGATGGGCCCGCGACGCCTCGCCGACGGGCCGCTGCCGGGCGAGCCGCGGGGCCGACGCCGTGGCCTCTGGTGCGGCGGCCACCAGCCAGCCGATGTGCTGCTCGACGACCTCGAGCGACCCGTCGAGGAACTGCCGCTTGCAGGCGTGCCGCTGGATCTTGCCGCTCGACGTCTTGGGGATGCTGTTGGGCCGCACCAGCACGATCGCCTCGACGGCCACCTCCTGCTCGAGCGCGAGCCGACTGCGGATCGCCTCGAAGGCCCCGGCGATCTCGGCCGGCTCACGGCGGCCGCGCTCGAGTTCGGCGGTCACCACCACCCGCTCGCGGCCATCGACTTCGACGGCGAAGGCGGCCACGGAGCCGGCCCGCACGAGCGGGCTCGACTGCTCGACCGCCTGCTCGATGTCCTGCGGATAGTGGTTGCGGCCGCGGATGATGATCAGGTCCTTCAGACGGCCGGTGACGAACAGCTCGCCGTTGTCGAAGAACCCGAGGTCGCCCGTCCGCATGTACGGCCCAGGGTTCGGCCGCCACTTCGACACCGCCTGCCCCGACACGGCGGGCTCCGGCTGGGAGAGCATCGCTCCGAACGTCGCCTGTGAATCCTCCGGCCGGTTCCAGTAGCCCTGGGCCACGCTCGGCCCGCTCACCCAGATCTCGCCGACGCGGCCGGGGGGCAGCGCCTCGCAGGTCTGCGGATCGACGATCAACACGTCCTGCCCGTCGAGCTCGCGGCCGCTGCCCACGAGCCGGCGGGCACCGGCGGCGGTGGCGGGGCGGGCGAGCGCCGTGCCCGTGTCGATCGAGGCGGCGTCGAATGCGCGGATCACCGGCGGCTCGAACTTCATGCCCCCGGTCACCATGAGCGTGCTCTCGGCCAGACCGTAGCACGGGTAGAAGGCCTCCCTCCGGAAACCGCTCACCGCGAACGCCTCGCAGAAGGCGTCGATCGTCTCGGCCCGTACGGGCTCGGCGCCGTTGAAGGCGAGCGACCAGCTCGAGAGGTCGAGCGCCGCCCGCTGCTCGGGCGTGGTCTTCCGCACGCAGAGTTCGTAGGCGAAGTTGGGGCCGCCGCTGATCGTGGCCCGGTACTTCGCGATCGCCTGCAGCCACCGCAAGGGCTTCTGCAGGAATGCCACGGGCGACATGAGGACGTTGAACTTGCCGCCGTAGAGCGGCACGAGAATCCCGCCGATGAGCCCCATGTCGTGGAAGCTCGGCAGCCAGAACACGCCCGACTGGCTGCG
>CAZXIG010000391.1:0-2376 GCA_964640405.1 uncultured Candidatus Kuenenia sp. | reverse complement strand
GCCTCGGCGACGGCTACAGCTACACGCTCGAGGAAGTGGGCCACATCTTCAAGGTGACCCGCGAGCGGATCCGGCAGATCGAGGCCAAGGCGGTTCGCAAGCTGCAGGCCCCCGCCCGCAGCGAGGAACTCAGCGGCTTCATCGACTGAACATCCGGAAGTGATCGCATGAACCGCGTGTTCGCCGCCCTCGCCGCCGCCTGTCTCGCCCTTCCCTGCCTCGCCGCCGAGCCGACGTCGTTTCCGCGAACGACGATCGACCTCGGCTGCGTCGTCAGCGATCTCGACACGAGCGTGCGGTTCTACACCGAGGGCATCGGCTTCACGGAGCTGAAGGGCTTCGAGGTGCCGGCGCCGCTCGCGACCGATGCCGGGCTCACCGACGGCAAGCCGCTCGCCGTCCGGGTGCTCGTGCTCGGCGAGGGCGAGAGCGCGACGAAGCTCAAGCTGATGCAGGTGGCCGGCACCTCGCCGCGAAGCGGCGATACCGAGTTCATCCACTCACACACCGGCTTCCGCTATCTCACGATCTTCGTCGCCGACACCGACGCGGCTTTGGCCCGGCTCGCGAAGCTCGGCGTGAAGCCGATCGCGAAGAGCCCCGTCGCCCTGCCGGCGTCGCTCGCTCCGGCAGGCATGCACCTCACGTGCGTCCGCGACCCGGACGGCAACTTGGTCGAGCTCATCGGCCCGCGGAAGTAGCCCGCGGGATCTTGCCCGCCCGTTCCAGCCAGGCGAGCACCTGCTCGGCCAACTGGTCGGGGGGCGTGCCGGCGGAATCGACCACCAGTTCCGGAGAGAGAGGCTCCTCGTAGGGATCGTCGATCCCCGTGAAGCCTTTGATCTCGCCGGCGCGGGCCTTCTTGTAGAGCCCCTTCGGATCGCGGCCCTCGCATACTTCCAGCGGCGCCTTCACGTAGACCTCCACGAAGTCGCCCGGGGCGAGCATGCCCCGCACGGCGTCGCGGTCGCGGCGGTAAGGACTGATGAAAGCGGTGAGCGCGACGATGCCGGCCTGGGCGAAGAGCTCGGCTACGGCCCCGATCCGGCGAATGTTCTCCGCCCGGTCGGCAGCCCCGAAGCCGAGGCCGAACCGTGCCGCCGCCTCCTCTCCATACCGGTCGCGGAGCAGCGCCGGGGCCGCATTGAGTCCGAGCCGCACGTTGTCGCCGTCGAGCACGAAGCTCCGCACGCCGCGGGCATGCAGCCGGCGATCGACGGCGTTGGCCAGCGTGCTCTTGCCACAGCCGGAAAGCCCCGTGAACCAGAGCACGCAGCCGGCATGCCCCGCCGCCCGCTCCCGGTCGGCCCGAGTCACGGCGTGGTCGTGCCAGCGGACGTCGACGACTTCCGCGTCTGTGTGTGGCTGCGTCATCCAGCGGCTCCCGAGGCGATCCGACGTGATCCGGCCGAATCCGCCGGCCTCACGCCACCACGATGCCGCACCCGCGGACCTGCGTCAACGTCACGTGGGGCCTACCACGCGTCGAGCGTGACGGCACAGTCGAACGACTCGGCGTCGCCGCCGGGCGTCTGCCGGGCGATCGACAGCGTGAGCACCTCCCCTGCGCCATGCCGCGATACCCGTTGCGTGAGGGCGTCGAAGTTGGGGATCGGCTCCCCGTCGACGGCACGAATCACGTCCCCCGGCTGTAGGCCGGCCTTCGCCGCGGCCGAGCCGGGCTGCACGTGGGTGAGCTCGCAGGGGCCGGCGAAGGCCAGGGAACTCACGCCGAGCCTGCCCCCCTTTCGCACGTCGATCACCGCGGTTGGCAGGGCCGCCGCGAGCCGGGCCGCCGCGTCGTCGGGAATCCCGGTGCCGTAGAGGTCGATCCGCTGCACGTGCTTCAATCGGCCCAGCACGGCCACGGCCTCGGCATCGAGGGGCATGCCGTGAACGCTCACGCAGCCAAGGCCGGGCAGTCGCAGGAGCTGGCGAAGACCGGCCGTGCCTCCTTGCCAGCCCGCTCCGAGCTGCACCTCCAGCCCGCGGCGACCGGCGGCCAGCACCCGCTCCTGAAACACGGCCCCCGACTTCTCGAGCGACTCCCGGGCCTGCTCCGCCATGCCCACGAGGTGGAAGTCGAGGACGCCGGCGGCCATCAGGGAGAGCGGTGGCTCGCCCCGCTCCGCCAGGTTCTCGAGCAGCCGCTCGGCCGCGGCCGCGAGTGCCGGGTCGTTGGCCGCGAGCATGTCGCGGAGAATCTCGATGCCGCGGGACGCCACCTCGAGGTCACCCGCCTGGATCGCCCGCGCGAGCGGCTCGAGCGCCGGTTGACCGGTCTCCGCCAGACTCTTTGCCGCTGCCTCGCGCTGGGCGAACTGGGCCGCCCCCAGCTGCTCCACCCAGGCCGCGATCTGGGCCGCAGTCTGGGCC
>CAZXIG010000390.1:1246-2379 GCA_964640405.1 uncultured Candidatus Kuenenia sp. | reverse complement strand
CCGTTTCGTGGGTGTGTCGCTGGCCCGTCTTTTTCGGGAGATCTCGCATGCATCGGCTCGCGTTTTTCCTGTTTGTCGGCCTGCAGCTGATGCTGCCGGTGTCACTGGTCGATGCCGCCAAGCCGCAGGAGATCGTGCTCTGGCCCGAGGGCGTGCCTGAACCGCGGGTGCCCGCCGAGCCCGCCGAAACGGTCGAGAAGAAGGCCGACGGCATCGCGCGACGGTCGAACGTGTCGAATCCGCGGGTTGTGGTGTACGACATCCCGCGGGCGGATGCCGAGAAGCTCCGCAGCGCGGTGCTCGTGGTGCCGGGGGGTGGCTTCAACATGCTCGCCTCGGAGCACGAGGGCTCCGACGCCTGCCGCTGGCTCAACGAGCAGGGGATCGTCTCGTTTCTCGTACTGCACCGTGTGCCGACGGGGAAGATGCCCGTGCCGAATGCCGCGCCCGTGCAGGACATCCAGAAGGCGGTGCAGGAGGTGCGGCGGCGGGCGGCCGAGTTCCAGATCGACCCGGCGAAGATCGCGGTGCTGGGTTTCTCCGCCGGCGGCCAGGCCACGCTCGTGGCCGCAACGAATCCGCCGAAGTTCCCGGCAGCCGATCCGGCGGTGTCGCCGCGGCCAGACGCCTTGCTCCTGCTCTACGCCTGGAAGATCGTCGGTGACGGCAACGTCGGCCTGCGGCCCGACGTCACGATCGACGGGACCGTGCCCCCGATGTTCATCGCCCAGTGCGGCGACGATCCTGGCTCGCTCCCGCAGGGTTCGGCGAATCTCTACTTGAAGCTGGTGGAGGCGAAGGTGCCTGCCGAAATCCACATCTACGAAAAGGGGGGCCACGGCTACGGGCTCAAGGCGGGCAACACGCTGCCCGGCCAGCTCGATTGGAAGGCCCGCGCGATCGAGTGGCTCCGCGGCCGTGGCTGGTGACCGCGTGGACGGTTCATGCGCGATCCAAGCCCCCATGCGCAAGCAGGGGGATATTGCGGCCGACATCCCGAAGCACCCCGCATTATCCCCCGGCTCGCGCCTGGGGGCTTGTATGGGGAAGGCAGTCCTCGGCTTGGGTGATCTCGGAGGATCCAAGCCCCCATGCGCAAGCAGGGGGATATTGCGGCCGACATCCCGAAGCAC
>CAZXIG010000390.1:0-1146 GCA_964640405.1 uncultured Candidatus Kuenenia sp. | reverse complement strand
CCCGCATTATCCCCCGGCTCGCGCCTGGGGGCTTGTATGACGTCGGTCAGCGCTTGCGGGCGGCGATGTAGACCTCGCCGAGCCAGCCCGGGACGAGCCGGCCCCAGGCGAGATTGAACTGCTGCCACCACCGCTGGTCTTCGAGGAACATCCCGCTGGCCCGCAGGAAGAATGCCGACCGCGTCTCCTCGATGTCGCAGCCGTTGGCCCGCGCCGCGTCGTGGAACCGCTTCGCCGAAAGGGCCGACACGTGGCCGTTGGAGTTGGTGTGGGCCCGCAGGTGCGGCTCGCGGAACGGGATCGTGGAGTGGAGGTGTGCAGGGAAGCCGACGAGCAGCAGTGCGCCCGACGGCAGCCGCGAGACGAGCTGCTCGATCGCCTTCTCCGGCTCGTAGAGATGCTCGAGCACGTGCAGGAGCACGTAGACGTCGGCATCGGCCGGCAGCTTCGCGGCGTCCGTCTCGAAGTTGGCCTCGATCAGCTCGTCGTAGGGCAGCTTGTCGAGGTGGTCTCGCAGCAGCTTGATGTCGACGCCGGTCCAGTGGCTGATCAGGTCGCCGTACTCGACGCCCACCTGCTCGCAGCCGTGCATCACGTAGCGCAGCATCAGGCCGTGGGCGATGCCGATCTCGCAGACCTTCAGCGGCCGCTGCCGCCGTGCCGCCTCGCGCCCCAGCCAGTGGAACGGGATGAAGTAGCGAAGCAGCCGGGTGGGATAGCGGCGCGACCGCTGCCGCTTGGTGAGCAGAAAGTCGTGATCCCCCTCGACGATGGCCGCGTTGATGTCGTGGTGCCACGCTTCGGGGGCGAAGGCGTCGCGGGGGCGGGCGGTGGCGTGGGGGGCGATCATGGCGGGACTCCCGGTGGAATGGGGCGGGAGGGTAGGCGGACGAGCCGGCCGCGTCGAGAGCGAATAACCGCGGAGGAACCCGCCGGCGAGAGGGCGGCAAAAGTCTCGTCGCGGTGGGCCGCGGCGGCCCAATGCTCCTCGAGCGTTTGCCGACCCCCTCGCCTACCCATCGCCGAAGTGCCGCCGAACTTAGAACGCACCCAGTCGAACCGTAGCGACGGTATAGCGGTCCAGAGAAGGGAGGCGAGCGGGACGGCGTGAGGATGCCGAGCGTGGCGTGCGGCCGCCAGCGAGGC
>CAZXIG010000389.1:0-2400 GCA_964640405.1 uncultured Candidatus Kuenenia sp. | reverse complement strand
TTCACGGCGGCCTGCGATCCTGCGAAACATGGATCGACGGAGCCGCCGCGGCTGCGGAAGGACGTGGATGACGCGGACCGTCACGATCATTGGAGCCGGTCCGGGTGGCCTCGCCTCGGCGATGCTGCTGGCCAAGGCCGGCCTGCGGGTGCGGGTGCTCGAGCGGATGGCCGTGCCCGGCGGCCGCACGAGCACGATCAGCTCCCCCGAGGGCTTCAAGTTCGACCTGGGGCCGACGTTCTTCCTCTATCCCCGGGTGCTCGAGGAGATCTTCTCCACCTGCGGCTACGACCTCCGCCGTGAGGTCGAGATGGTGCGGCTCGATCCGCAGTATCGCCTCGTGTTCGGCGCGGGCGGCGAGCTGCTGGCCACGCCCGACGTGGAGCGGATGGAGGCCGAGGTGTCGCGGCTCTCGCCGGCCGACGCCGGCTCGTTCACGCGGTTCATGACCACCACGCGGGAGAAGTTCACCCGCTTCGCGCCCTTTCTCGAGCAGCCGTTCGAAAGCTGGATGGATCTGGCGACGCCGGATCTCTTCAAGCTGATGCCGATCCTCAAGCCGTGGAAGAGCCTCGACGCCGAGCTGGGCACGTTCTTCAGCGACGAGCGAATCCGGCTGGCCTTCACGTTCCAGTCGAAATACCTCGGGATGTCGCCGTTCCGCTGCCCGAGTCTGTTCTCGATCCTCTCGTTCCTCGAATACGAGCATGGCGTGTATCACCCGATCGGCGGCTGCGGCGCCGTGTCGACGGCGATGGCGCGGATCGCCCAGGACATGGGCGTGGAGATCCACTACGAGGAGCCGGTGGAGGCGCTCGAGTTCGAAGGGCGGCGGATCACCGCGGTCCGCACGCCCCACGGCCGCTATGCCGCCGATGCGACGGTGGTCAACGCCGACTTCGCCCGCAGCATGACGCGGCTCGTGCCCGACGGGCTCCGTCGCCGCTGGAGCGACCGCAAGATCGCCTCGCGACGGTTCTCCTGCTCCACGTTCATGCTCTACCTCGGCATCGACGGCCGCTACGACGACGTGGCCCACCACAACATCTACCTCTCGGAGAACTACCGGGAGAACCTCGCCGACATCGAGCATCGCCATCGGCTCAGCGCCGACCCGTCGATGTACGTGCAGAACGCCTGCGTCACCGACCCCACGCTGGCGCCCCGTGGCATGAGCACGCTCTACCTGCTCATTCCCGTCACCCATCGCCATCCCAACGTCGACTGGCGGCGGGAGGGGCCGCGGTATCGCGAGGTGGCGCTCGACCAGATGGAGCGGGTCGGCATCCGCGGCGTCCGCGACCGGATCCGCTACGAGAAGATGCTCACGCCCGACGACTGGCAGGAGGGCTATGAGATCTATCGCGGCGCCACCTTCAACCTGTCCCACGACCTCGGGCAGATGCTCCACATGCGGCCGCACAACCGGTTCGAGGACGTCGATCGCATGTACCTCGTCGGCGGCGGCACCCATCCGGGCAGCGGACTGCCCGTGATCTACTCGTCGGCCCGGATCACGACCGATCTGCTGCTCGAGGATCTCGGCTGCGGCTCGGGCTCGCCCCCGGGCCGGGTGGCGGAGCGTGGACGCAGTCGGCGGGGCAAGGCGGCGGCAGGCGCCGCCGTATGACCGGGGCGATGCAGGTCAGCCACACAGCACGCACACGCTTCACACGCACACGCTTCAACGGAATCAAGGCAGGACGCACATGATCAAGGCACGCGGTGACGACGGGGCACGCGGCGACGACCGCGTGGTGGTGATCGGCGGCGGCCTCGGCGGCTTGGCGGCAGCCTGCACGCTCGCGGCCCGCGGCTACCGCGTCACGCTCTGCGACAAGAACGCCTGGGTCGGCGGCAAGGCGGCCGTCCTCGCGGAGCAGGGCTTCCGGTTCGACATGGGCCCCACGATCCTCACGATCCCGCGGGTGCTCAAGCGGATCTACGCCGAAGCCGGCCGCGAGCTCGAATCCGCCCTCGACCTCGTGCCGCTCGACCCGCAGTGGCGGAGCTTCTTCACCGACGGCGCCACGCTCGACCTCGTCGCCGACGTGCCGGCGATGCGGGCGAACCTCGACGCCTTTTCCCCGGGCTCCGGCTCGGGCGACGGCTACGGCCGGTTCATGGATCTCTCGCGGCGGCTCCACCGGATCTCCGACGAGTTTTTCTTCTGGCGAAGCGTCGGCGGCATGCGGGACATGATCAACGTCCGCAAGAGCCTGTCGGTCGGCTTCCTCAAGGAGCTGATCGGCATGCGGCCCGGCCACAGCGTGGCCGGCACCGTCCGGTCGTACGTGCCCGACAGCCGGGCCGCGCAGATGTTCGACCACTACACGCAGTACGTCGGCAGCTGCCCCGAGCAGTCGCCGGCCGTGCTCTGCGGCATCGCCCACATGCAGT
>CAZXIG010000388.1:0-2403 GCA_964640405.1 uncultured Candidatus Kuenenia sp. | reverse complement strand
TCGGCTGATATACTCCGGCGGCAAACCTTTTCGTGGAGCTTTCGTGGAACGCCGTCATCTTTCGTTCATCGCCATTTCGCTGGCGATCGTCCTCGCCGGCCAGGCGATCCAGGCCTGGCTGTTTCCCCCCGTCCCGAAGCCCCCGGTCGACGTCGCCGCTACGGAATCGGTCTCGGCCACCGGCCAGGCGGAGGTGCGACCGTCGGCCACCCCGCAGATTTCAGATCGGCCCGCCGACGAGCCGGTGGCGTCGGATGCGCCGCGGGTGCGGCGGACGCTCGGCTCCCTCGATCCTGCCGACCCGGCCAAGATGCTCGTCACGCTCACCAGCCGTGGCGCCGCCGTGGAACGGGTCGAGCTCGCCGATGAGCGGTTTCACGACCAGGACGACCGGTCCGGCTATCTCGGTCATCTCGCCTGTGCGCTGGTGCCGGAAGGGTGCCGCGTCGGCGTGGTGGGCCCCGGTTCCCCCGCGGCCAAGGCCGGCCTTCGTGCCGACGACGTGATCGTGCGGGTGAACGCCCTCGCGACGCCCGATCCGCAGACGCTTCACGACGTGCTCGCGGCCACGCGGCCGCGGCAGCGGGTGATGATCGACTACCTGCGCGACGGCCAGACGGCCTCGTGCGAGGCGGTGCTCGAGCGGCGGCCGCTCGAGGTGGTGAGGCCCGAGCATCGCGCGGAGCCGACGGTCGATCCCGATCGCGATCCGCACGACCCGCTCTCCTTCCGCCTCTCGCTCGAGTCCCGCGACGGCCGCAAGCGGGCTGAGCCGCTCGCTGAAATCGCGGGGCACGAGCTGGCCGACGTCGACTGGCAGGTCGAGCCGACGGCCGACGGCAAGGGCGTGCGGTTCACGCGGCCGCTCCCGCGCGGCCTGACGGCGATCAAGGAATACCGGCTCGTCGAGACGACGGGCGACGGCTCGCAGCCGTCCGGCTACCGGCTCGAGCTCACGGTCGAGCTGCGGGCCGCCGAGGGGGAGTCGATCGTCGCCTACGCGCTCGACGGCCCGACGGGCCTGCCGACCGAGGGCTGGTGGTACGCCCAGCGGGTGGCCCGCGACTGGGGCTCGCTCGCCGTCCGCGACGTGGCGATGCGGTTCGTCGGCGAGCAGAGCACGCTCATCAGTGGCCTCAAGATCGCCGACGGCAACCTCGACCATCCGGCCTCCGCCGTCCGCGAGGGCAAGCCGCTCTCGTTCGCCGGCGTCGATTCGCTCTACTTCGCGTCCGCACTCATCCCGGCCGCGCAGGGCACGGCCGTGCCGCAACTGGCCGAGGTGCGGCCGATCGCGGTGGGCGACGTGCCGGAGGCCGCCCGCAAGCGGCTGGTGGATGTGACGAGCCGTCTCGTTTCGCGGGAGGCGACCGTCACGCCCGACGCGCCGCTCGTGCATCGCTACGAGATCTTCGCCGGCCCCAAGCAGCCCGACCTGCTGCGGGCGTTCGGCGCGGCCGGCGCCGGCATGGACGACCTCGTCTACTTCGGCTGGTTCGGCTGGGTGGCCCGCCCGATGATCGCCGTGCTCCACGCGCTGCACGCCGTCGTCCGCAACTACGGCATCGCGATCATCCTGCTCACCGTCATGGTTCGCGGCGCGATGTTTCCCGTGAGTCGCAAGCAGGCCCTCTCGTCGCAGAAGATGCAGCTCCTGCAGCCCGAGATGAAGGCCATCAACGAGAAATACAAGAACGAGCCGGAGAAGCGGACGCGGGCCACGCAGGAACTCTGGCGGAAGCACGACTACAACCCGATGGGGGGCTGCCTGCTCGTCTTCATCCAGATCCCGATCTTCATGGGCCTCTACCGGTCGCTCGCCACCGACGTCGAATTGCGGCAGGCCCCCCTGTTCAGTTCGGCGGTCCGCTGGTGCTCGAACCTCGCCGCGCCCGACATGTTCTGGGACTGGTCGAAATACCTGCCGCAGTTCCTCACCGCCCCGGAGGGCTGGCTCGGGCCGTTCCTCAACCTCTTTCCGCTGGTGACGATCGGCCTCTTCCTCTGGCAGCAGAAGCTCTTCATGCCGCCGGCGGTGGACGAACAGCAAAAGATGCAGCAGCAGGTGATGAACTACATGATGTGGTTCATGGCCCTGATGTTCTTCAAGGTGCCCTGCGGCCTTTGCCTGTACTTCATCGCCTCGAGCCTGTGGGGCATCGCGGAACGGCTGTGGCTGCCGACGGCGACGCCGTCGCTCGCGGCTGCCGGCGGTGCGACGGTCGTCGACGCGCCGTTCGCCGCGGTGTCGAAGAATGGCGCGGCGGCAGCCGACGCCGTGCGGCAGAAGCGTCAGGCCCGCAAGAAGCAGCGGTGAGCCCGGCGGAGCGACAAACATCCATCGGCCGCGCATTCGCCATACAAGCCCCCATGCGCAAGCGTTCCTCATACAAGCCCCCATGC
>CAZXIG010000387.1:0-2403 GCA_964640405.1 uncultured Candidatus Kuenenia sp. | reverse complement strand
GGCTTCGGGATGGATGCCGCATTATCCCCCTGCTTGCGCATGGGGGCTTTTATGGGAAAGGCGGTTGCGCATGGGGGCTTCTATGCGACAGGCGGTTGCGCATGAGGAGTTGAATGGCGCAACGCGGCTTTGCGGAAGATCGTGCCGTGGTCGCACGGCTGGAAGCCGAGCTTGCTGAAGAGGCTGAGGGCCGGTGGGTTGCTCTCCGCCACGTGCGTCTCCACGATCGCCACGCCTTCGTTCGCGAGATCGTGGAGGGCCTCGGCGACGAGGTAACTGGCCAGCCCCTGCCGGCGGCGGGGTCCTTCGATGTCCACGTGCATGAGCCCGGCGGCCGACACGCCCCAGGCCGACGCGAGCGGCTGGATGTCCCAGAACGTGGCGGTGCCGAGCAGCTCCTCGGCCTGATTCCGCAGCACGTAGCGGCGGAGCGCCAGCCCCGTCGTCGTGGCGGCCTCCCACCAGGTGCGGCGCGAGGGCTCGTCGATCACGCTGAGCGTGGTCGAGCGACGGATCGCCATCTGCAGCCGGTTGACCGGCGGGCGGAACCCGGCGAGCGGCCGGCGCAGCACGGCGATCCGGCCATCGACCACGTACCCCGCCTTCTCGAACGCCGCCTGCATCGCCGGAGAGGAATCGAGCACGCCGGGGATGTCGGAGCCACCGTAGAGGCCGAGATAAAAGCCCCCCGCCTCGGGAGAGCCGCCCCCGAACACGGCCTGCACGCCGCGGGCGGCGAGATAGCCCTCGCACCGCTCGATGAGGCCCCGCGAGATCGCATCGGCGTCGGGGTGCGGCACGACGACCACGAGCAGGACGGTGCCCCTCGACGTGTCGAGCGCCGAGCGGTCGGCCGTGGGACCGAAGGCGGCGTGGGCGAAGCCCACGGCCCGGCCGTCGTCGAGGGCCACGATCAGCCCGTGACGATCGAAATACGGCTTGGAGAAGACCGCGGCCTCGAGGAGGGCGGCGGTCATCGGCTGCATCGCACACGGGCCGAGGTCCGCCGCCCGCCAGATTTCGGCGAGCCGGGGCGGATCGTCGTTGCGGAAGCAGCGAAACTCGATCATCCGGCCGACTCCGCGGCGGGAGCGGCCGCTTGCTCCGCGATCCTCACGAAGATCCGTCCCGCTTCCTCGCGCACCTCGTGCACCCGCTGCCGCATGGTGGCCGAGATGGTGTGCCGGCCGGTGACCACGTCGAACTGCCAGCCGTGCCACGGGCAGGTCAGCACCGTGCCGCAGAGCGTGCCCGTGCCGAGCGGACCGCCCTGATGCGGGCAGAGGCCGTCGATGGCGTGCCAGCGGCCGTCCACGTTGGCCAGGGCGATCATCCTGTCGCCGGCCACGCGTTCGATGCTCGTGCCCGGGGGGCAATCGTCCGCGGTGGCGATCTCGATCCACTCGGACATGGCGGCGGCTGGCAGGCGGGCGGGGACGTCAGGCCGCCGCGTGACGATCAGGCGACGACCGCTTGACTTTAGCCTTTCCGGGCTTGCCCCGCCACCGTCGATGGACCCACCAATACTGCGCCGGCTCCCGCCGAATCACCTGCTCCAGGATCGACGTGTACCACTGCGACAGCTCCTTGATGCCCGCCGCTTCGGGGCCCCGTGCGGCCGGGTCGAGGGTGCCGTCGATCCGCAGGTCGTAATCGAAGAGCCCCCCACGCCGCGTGGCCGAGCAGACCATCACGGGCGCCTCGGCCGAGAGGGCGAACACGCCGATCGCCTTGTGGACGCTCGCCGGCTTGCCGAAGAACTCCACCCAACAACCCTTGGGGCCGGCGGCCTGATCGCCGAGGAGCCCGATCGCCCCCTTCTCGTCGAGCACCAGCGCCACGTCGGGCGCGCTCCCCTTCTTGGGCAGGATCACCTGCCCGCGCGACTCGCGAAACTCGGTCACGAACCGATCAAGCCACGGATTGTCGAGTTCGCGGGCCACCGAAAAGATGCGGAAGCCGAACAGCCCGAAGAGATACGCCGCGATCTCGAAGTTGCCGTAGTGGCCGGAGAGGATCACCTTCGGCCGCTCGAGCCAGAGCGTGCGGACGAAGTCGTCCATGCCGTGGATGCGGAGGTGCTTTCGCCAGGTGGTCTTGTGGATCACGCGGTTGGCGTGGGCGATCTCCACCACCATCAGCAGGAGGTGTTCCCACATGGCCCGGGCCGTCTCCCGCCGCTCCTCGACCGTATAGGCCGGGAAGGCGAGCCGCAGGTTGTCGCGAACGACCGCGCGGCGAATCCGCAGGCGGTGGGCGAGGAGCCGGGAAAGCCGCTTAGCCCCGCGCTCGCAGAGCGACCGGGGGAGCGATTGCACGATGCAGATCGCCACCCGCACGGCCGCATAGGCGGCCAGATCACCGACGTTCGTCAGCAGCGTCCGTCGCCGCTTGGGTTTTCGT
>CAZXIG010000386.1:0-2450 GCA_964640405.1 uncultured Candidatus Kuenenia sp. | reverse complement strand
ACCGCATCGATAGTTATGTCGACTCACAAAACGCGTTCGGTGCCATGCTGCGCACCCGCTATTCGGTGACTCTGACTCGAACCGGTCCGGAGTACGAAGACTTCCGGCTGGACGACATCAAGATCATGGAGCAATGACGCGTTGTCGTTGCCTGCATTTCCTCACCACGACCAATTGCAGGACCAGTACCCCGGCTTGAGTTTGTCCTTCTTCGCCGCGCAGTTGTGCCGGGCCTTGAAGTTGGCCCGCCGTCCGGCGTCGCCGTGGCCCTCGCCCTTTGAACCGCCTTCGCGGTAGTGCCCCATCGCGGCGTCCCCGAAGCGGACGACCCGCTCCTGGCCGCCCTGACACGCCTTCACGACAAACTTCTTCCCACCGCTCTCCGACTTCACCGGCTGGTTGCACTTGAGCCGGCGGATGATGTCGCTCATCGGGACGCCCCCTCAAACTCCTTCGCCGCCCGCTTCCGCTTGTAGAAGTCGGTGAGTTGCTTCTGGAGTTCCTTGTCGACGGTGTTGAACTGCTGGGCCTGCTCGGGAATCAGCGGCAGCAGTTCCTCGGGGATGTACCGCTGGGTGAACGTGTTCTGGTACCGCTTCAAGAACTCGCTGATCTTGTTGCGGGCGTCGAGCAGCTCGTACTCGGGGTCGACGTCCTGGAGTTTGAAGCCAGACAACTCGTTGGCGAGGATCTTCGCGGCGCGGTAGTAGGGGTTCTCGACCTGCTGATCGAAGACGGTGCCGAGAAGGGAGATGGGGCGACCGAGGCCAGGGGCATTCTGGAGGACTGCCTTCACCACCGGGTCGGCCCGGTCCTGCGGGTTGCCCGTCGCGGCGGCGTAGATCTTGTCCACGCTCGTGCGGGCCTCTTGGAGCGGCCGCTTGGAGTAGAGGTCGGTGTTGAAGGCCAGTTCGCCCAGTGACTTGAGGATCGGGTTCGACTGGTTGAGGAGTTCCTGAATCGTGCCCTGCACGTTTACCGGGAAATACTGCCCCACCGGCGCCGGCTGGAGGATGTTGATCGTGTCCAGGCCAGGCAGGTCGATGTTCTTGAGGTAGGTCGTGGTTCCCGGATTGAACTGGAGCGAGTCGGGGAGCCGGACGGCCACCTGCTGCCGCAGGCTCGTGGGGATGTAGCCCTCCTCCCCGGGACGCTGGAGGTCGTTCACGGCCCGGATCATCTGCGCGTAGCGACCGCCGGGGTTGTTGATGAGGCTGTCGGCCGCGTACTTGCCGATGCGGCTTTGGTAACTCCACCACATAAAGATGTTCTTGGCGTAGTGCCGCTCGAAGGGCGTCAGGCTCGCGTAGTCCACGAGCGCCGCCTTCATCCGCTGGGCAGCCTGCTGCGGCCCGATGCCGTTCCGGAGCAGGGCCAGGAACCCGCCGAGGCGGGCCATGGAGTCGACGGCATCGCCCACCTTCTGCCCGGCATTGAGGATGGGGTTCCGCGTCTCGAAGGTGTTGGTGACGTTGCGTATGGCTCCAAAATCTTGAAGCATCTGCACCGGGTTTCGTTCGCCAGTGGGGAGCAACTCGCGGAGGCCGCCGCCGATCGACACCGGCACCGAGCCCGGGATGAACTGCGAAATCTTCCCCTCTCGGTTGCTCGTCAGCAGGTCGCTGGTGGCCAGGCCCGAGAGCACGCCGTTGCCGCCCACGTCCCGCTCAAACTCCCGCAGCAGCCGATCCTCGTCGATCACGCCGTTGGCAACGTGCTTGGCGTAGCGGGGGATCTTGGCGAGATACCTCATGGCCTTGTCGGGGCTGCCGGCCAGGATGTTGCTGGCGGCCCACATGCCCGCGATGGCCCCGGGGGCGTCCCCGGTCTCGAGCCAGATGCTCGCGAGGTTTGAGTAGGCGTCTCGCGTGAACCGCGACGGCCAGGAGAGAACGAACCCTTTGAACAGGCTCGTGAACACGTTGAACAGGTTGCCGACTTCTTCCTGCGCCTCGGGCACGTTGTAGAAGTCCGCGATCCGCGCGAGCCGGTCGGCAGTCTCCTCGGGGATGTAGTAGTCCTTGAGCTTCACGTCGTCGAGCGAGAGGCCGTTGCGAACGGCGATCCGCGCCCGGAGCTGCTCCGCCACCACCTTCCGGGGGCGATTGAACCGGCCCGTCGTCTCGAACCCCAGGCGACCGGCGTACTTCCCGAGCACTTCGTCGAGCGAGCGGTAGATGCCGCCGGACTGCTGCGTGAACTTGCCCGGCCGGGCCGCCTCGGCCATGGAGTCATAGACGTGGTTGGCCGTCGCCAGCCGGATTTCCGTGTTCACCATGTACCGCATCTGGGCATTGATCGGATGCTCCGAAAACGCCGGGGTGTCGGCCGGGAGGTTGGGGTTCAACTTCCGCATCACCCGCGCGATGCCCGTGCCCTGGGCATCGGTAATCATCGGGTTGCCGTGCTTCTCGGCGATGAAGCGGGCGATCTCCTCGCCTACTTCTTCG
>CAZXIG010000385.1:0-2459 GCA_964640405.1 uncultured Candidatus Kuenenia sp. | reverse complement strand
GCCTTCGAGACCGTGGCCGCCCTCGACGACAAGTGACCGACTACAGCCCGGCGGTCTCGCGGGACGACGGCGAGCGTTCCGCGGCCAGCCGGGCCCCGGCATCGGCCGCATACGCCTGGTCGTACTCGCTGAGCCGCTCGAGCGGCACGATCACGGTCCGGCCGTTGGCCTTGCGGATCTCGACGCCCTCGGGCCGCACGTCGACAAGCACGCCGACCGTCGCATAGGCACCGGTATCGTCCACCCAGCGGCGGGCCGGCTCTCGGGAGGCGTCGCCAACGGGTTCGGAGTCCCCGGCCGCCGGCGGCTCGTCAGACGGTGCCGATTCCTGATCCGATTCAGGATTTGTCGACGGCTCTGGGGCCGCCTCCACCCCCGCATCCGCGGCGGGCTCGTCCGCCGGCGCAGGCTGGTCGCCGGCCGGCGGTTCGGCGGCTGGCTCGGCGACTGGTTCGGTGGCCGGCTCCGGCTCACCGAAGAGATCGTCGGCCTCGGGTTCAGTCGACGGCGCCGGGACATCAGCCTCAGGCGGATTTGAGTCGGCATGCTCCGGCTCGAAAATCGCCGCATCGGCGGCGGCCTCGACCTCCTCGAAAATATTCGGTTCGGCGGGAGGTGCCGGCGGCTCAGCAGCCGCCACCGCGGGCGCCGGCTGAGGCTCTGGCTCGACCGGCGGTTCGGGCGTCTCCGGCTCGGCCGGTGGCGCCACCGGCGGCTCCGGTTCGGCAGCGGGCGGCGGCGCGGACTCCGGCTCGTTGGCCGGCTCCACCGGTTCGGCGACGGGCTCAGCCGGCTCCGGTTCAGCCGCGGGTTCAGCGGGGGCGGGCTCGAGTGCCGCGACCGTTTCCACGGCCGGCTTGGCATCGACGGCCGGCTTCAGCTCCGGCACGGCCGGCGCGACGGCGGCCACACCTGTCTCGGGGGCGGGCCGCGGCGACTCGATCGGTTCGGCCGGAGTCGGAACCGCAGTCGGAGCTGCCGGCGGGGCCGGCTCCGCGGCGACGACAGACTCGTGCGGTTGCACGACCGACTCGCTCACGACGACGGGCTCGACGCCCGCGCCGCAGCAGACGTCATCCCGCCAGCCATCGACGATCACGACCGGAGCGTCTGCCATTCCGCCGCAGCAGGCGTAGTCGCGGATCACCACCTCGGAGCAGACCGGCCAGGTCGCTACCGGCGGGCAGGCGGGCTGCCAGCAGCTGCACGCCGCGTGGGCCCGGCGGAGATACCAGCAGGCCTTCGCCGTGTCGACCGACAGCGAGCAGGTGAGCACACCGATCAGCAGGCAGTGGAACCAGCGACGCACAGGGCACCTCGGGATACGGGTACAAACAAGTCTGCCACGAAAAACGGCGCACGCATCCGGATGCCCGAAGGCACAAAAACACGCACTGCGACACCCAAATGCTACTTGCCCAAAAATGCCCCCGCAAACACCCTATCCGGAGAGAAATCCAGGGAGGGGTTGCCCCAGCGGTGTCGCCGGCCTTGCTGGCCAGCAGAGCCATGGATGGCGAAGCGCAGCCAGCATGGAGTGAGCGGAGGCCAGGATGACCGAAGCGAACGTCCGGTGGCACCGCTGGGGCAACCCCGCCCCCGCGACCCCGAAAAAAAGCAGGGCCGCGATGGCTCTCGCCACCGCGGCCCTGCCGTGAATCGAACCTGTCGACCGCCTGCGAACGGGGTAGATCGCTGCGAGAATGACGCGGATCGGGCCGGCGGCTCGAGGCCGCGGGCTTTCAGGGGATCCGGATCAACGCAAAGGGGTTGGCACCTCCGACGGAACGCGGCGACAGGTCGAATGTCGATGACCGTAGATTCGACCTCGGGCCTGCCCCGCCTCCATCACTTTTGACTCACCCTCCTACAACCGTCACATCTCCTCGGAATCAACTGCACCCCATGCTGTTGCCGCAGTTGTGGCACAGGTAGCAGTTGCCGTTGCGGACGGTGATCGAGCCACAGTTGTCGCAGGCCGGGGCGTCGATCTGGAACTTCGCGAACTGGTTCTGGCGGTCGGCCGCGCTGGCCGTCGGATCGACCGCCATCTTGAGCCCCGCCCGCTCCAGGAGCGTGGCCGTCGCCGGCTTCGCCGCGGCCGCCTTGGTCGCCGTGCCGCCGGCCTGACCATTACCACCGGCAGGATGCTTCCCGCGGCTGCTCGTCACCTCGCCATTCGTCCGGGCCTTTCCTTGCCCATCGGCCAGCCCGCTCGCCGTCGTGGCGGCGGGCTTGCGCTCTGCTTCCGTGTCGCTCCCGGCAGCGGCCTCCCCGCCGCTGCTCTCGCCACCGTAGCCGCCAGGCCGGTTCGCCTCCCGATAGCCCGGAATGAACTCCGTGCCCATCCACCGGAAGAGATAGTCGACGAGACTCTTCGCCACGGGGATGTCGGGGTTCTTCGTGTAGCCCCATGGCTCGAACCTGGTGTGCGAGAACTTCTTCACATACACCTCGAG
>CAZXIG010000384.1:0-2474 GCA_964640405.1 uncultured Candidatus Kuenenia sp. | reverse complement strand
CCAGACGCTCCTCGTGGACGGCGGCTTCACGACCGGCTCGACGCAGGCCGTGCCCCGGTCGATGACCTAAAGCCTTGAAAACGGGTGTCCAAGCCGATGAAAGGCAGGCTTTGGCCAGAGCTGCCTTTGCAAGGCCTGTTTGCGTTTGGTAATTCCAAAAGCTATTCTGGCTTGAGGAGTCCATGGCATGAAACAGGCTTTCCACGCGATCGATCGGCCGTTGTGGCGGAGCCGAATCGAGGAGGAGTGGCGGGAGCGGCGGGTGGTGTGGCTCGCGGGCCCGCGCCGGCTCGGCAAGACCACGCTCGTCCGCTCGCTTCCCGACATCGACTACTTCGACTGCGACCTGCCGAGCGTCCGCAGAGACGCCGACGACGCGGAGGCGTTTTTGCGGCGGCATCGCGGCCGACGGATCGTGCTCGATGAGATTCATCGTCTTTCCGATCCATCCGGGCTGTTAAAAATCGCCGCCGACCATTTCCCAAACGTGCACGTCCTCGCCACCGGGTCGTCGATGCTCGGAGCCAGTGCACGGTTTCGCGACACCCTCGCCGGGCGCAAGCGCACGGTCCGCTTGCTGCCGGTCCTCCACCGCGAACTGCCGGCATTCGGCATCGATTCCCCCGAGCGGCGGCTGCTGCACGGCGGGCTGCCGGAACAGCTCGCGGCGCCCGACGTGCCCGAGAAGGATTTCACCGAGTGGACCGAGGCGTTTTGGGCCCGCGACATTCTCGAACTCTTTTCGATCGGTAAGCGCTATTCGTTTCTCCGCTTCCTCGAACTGCTCTGGGCCCAGAGTGGCGGGCTGTGCGAACTGACCAGCTTCACTGCCGCCTGCGAGGCGAGCCGGCAAACGCTCGCCAACTATCTCGACATCTTCGCGGCCACGGGGGTGGTGCATGTCCTGCGGCCATTCGCCACGAATCCCACCCGGGAAATCGTGGCCATGCCGAAGGTCTATGCGTTCGACACGGGGTTCGTTTGCCATGCACGCTCGATCGATTCGCTGCGGGCCGACGATAAGGGGCCCCTGTTCGAGCATCTCGTGCTCGACGAACTGCTCTTCGAGGCGGGGGCTGAGGAGATCCGCCACTGGCGCGACAAGCAAAAGCACGAGATCGATTTCATCTGGACGCCTCGCGGCAGGTCGCCAGTCGCGATCGAATGCAAATGGAGGGCATCGCGGTTCGATCCGACGGCGATGCACTCGTTCGCCACGCTGCATCCCAAGGCCACGTTCTGGCTCGTGGCTGAGGATCGGCAGTCGTGGACCACGCGGCGCCACGGAACCATCGAGGTGACCGAGTGCGGTCCTTCACACCTGCCCGAGCTCATGCGCCGTCACCGCCGACGTCGACCCGGCCAATGAGGATCGAACAAGCCCCCGGCGGGAGCCGAGGGCTTTTTATCGCGCGAGGAGGTCGGCGATCTGCTTGTCGATCGCAAGCGTGGCCGCCCGCGTCAGGCTGCCGTCGGCGGCGATCGCGTAGACCATGAGCGTGGCCGACTCGAAGCCGGTGGCCGCGAGAAAGCGGCCGTCGGGCGACACGGCCATGCCCCACGGGATCTTGTCGGCCGGCACGAGGCCCCGCGGCGCGAGGCTGCCGTCGTCGCCCACCGCGTAGCAGGCGATGAAGTCGTAGGCGTGTTCGTGGCCGCGGATGCCCGCGTAGAGATGCCGGCCGTCGGGCGTGAGCACGATGTCGCTCGACGTCACGCCGGAGGCAGGCGCGTCGGCGGGCACCGCCCGCGACCGCTGCCAGAGCGAAAGCCGCCCATCCTCGGCCCGCTTGTAGATCGAAACGCCCAGCCCCTGCTCCTCGCTGAAATACACGAGCGGCAGCCGCGGGTGGTAGACGAGATGCCGCGGGCCCGAGCCCGCCGGCGGGCCGACGTCGAGCGGATCGAGTGGCGTGAGGCCTCCCGTCGCCGGGTCGAACGCATATTGATAGAGGGCGTTCGTCTCCTTGACGTAGGGGATGTAGACGAAGCGGTTGTCGGGCGACGGCAGCACGCAGTGGGCGAGTTTCCGCCCCTCATCGCGGCCGTGAACCCGTTTTCCGGGCAGGCCGTCGGCATCGAGCGGGTAGACGTCCACGGCCCCGGAGCCGTAATCGCAGCCGAGCAGGAATCGGCCGGCCCGGTCGGTCGAGAGGAAGGCGTAGCCACGGTCGAGCGTGACAGGCTTCGGCTCCTGCGGCAGGCCCGCCTCATCGAGCGGCACGACGGCCGCATTGTGGCCTTCCTTGCCGCGGCCCCCGGAGACATAGAGCAGCGGCCGCGTGGCATGCGTCGTGATCGTGCCACCCGGGAAACCGAGATCCACCGTGCGGACGATCTCGAGCTCGACGCCGGAGCCCGCCGGCCGCGCTCGCACCACGAGCAGCCGCCGCTCCGCACCGCTCGGGGCGTAGAGCGTAAAGCCCTCGGCTCCATCAGCGCCGACCGCCACGGCCGAAACGGCCAGCCAGCCG
>CAZXIG010000383.1:0-2485 GCA_964640405.1 uncultured Candidatus Kuenenia sp. | reverse complement strand
AAGCCCCCAGGCGCAAGCCGGGGGATGATGCGCCGTCCATCCCGAAGCGGCCCGCATTATCCCCCTGCTTGCGCATGGGGGCTTGTATGCGCACGGGGGCTTGTATGCGAACCGGCCAAGGAAGCCCCCATGCGCAAGCAGGGGGATATGCATGGAATGGACGCCCCCACCCGACTCGCACGACCGTGGCTAGACTACTGATGGACTTCGCCTCTCTCGCCGCCCCGGCATCACGCCCATGGTCGAATTCATCTCCGGCATCTCGGTCGTCTGCTTCGTGGCGAGCTACGCGGTGGCGCTCGCCTGCGAGGTGTCGCGGCTGGCTTTCCGCTCCGGCGTCCGCGGCGCCGCGATGGTCGCCTTCGCGGCGGCCGGCCTGCTGGCCCACACGCTCTTCCTGGGCTGGCGGGGAGTGAACGCGGCGGCCCTGCCCCTCTCGAGCCCCTTCGACTGGTATCTGCTCGCGGCCTGGCTGCTCGCCGCGGGCTATCTCTGGCTCACGCTGGCCAACCCGCGGACGCCCGTCGGCCTGTTCCTGCTCCCGGTCGTGCTGCTGCTCGTCGGAGCGGCGCAGCTCTCGAGCCAGGAGCCCTTTCCGCAGAGTCCGGCGACGCAGGTCTGGGGCGCGATCCACGGGCTGTTCAATCTCGCGGCGAGCGTGAGCGTGGCCCTCGGCGCCGTCGCCGGGATCATGTGGCTGATCCAGGCGGGCCGGCTCCAGCGCAAGCAGCCGCCGCTCCAGGGCTTTCGCATGCCCAGCCTCGAGCGGCTGGCGCACGTGACGAACCGCACGGTGGGCATCGCCGCCTGGACGGCCGCGGCAGGCTTCGCGTCGGGCATCGTGCTCAACGCGGTGAACAAGCAGCGCGGCCTCCTGGAGACCGTGCCCTGGACCGATCCGGTCGTGCTGCGGATGGGAGCCCTCGTGGCCTGGCTGATCGTGGCCGATGCGGCGTCGCACGCGGCGCGGCGGCGGCCCGATGGAGCCCGCGTCACGGCATGGCTCTCGCTCGTGAGCCTCGCCGTGCTCACCGTCTCGATCCTCTGGGGACTCTTCGGCGACACCCGCCACGGCATCCCGCCGACGCTGCGGGACGAGCCGGCGGCCGCAGCGAGCGAGGCCGCGCCATGACGCTCGCACTCGTCGGTGGAACGCACCGCACGGTGCCGCTCGACCTGCGCGAGCGGCTTGCCTTCTCGGCCGACCAGGCGGCCGCGGCCCTCGCGCGGTTTCGCGATCGGTTTCCCGGCCGCGAGGGCGTGCTCCTTTCCACCTGCAACCGGGTCGAGTTCTACGCCGCCGGTGAGCCGGGGGCCGAGCCGCCGCCGGCCGATCAACTCGTGGCGTTTTTGGCCGATTGCCGCGGCATCGACGCGCGGCAGCTCACGCCGGTGCTCGCCCGGGAGCAGGACGAAGGCGTGGCCCGCCACCTCTTCAGCGTGGCCGCGGGCCTCGACAGCATGGTGCTCGGCGAGCCGCAGATTCTCGCGCAGGTGAAGCAGGCGTGGGCCCTCGCCCAGGACAGCCGCACCGCCGGCCCGCTCACCGGCGAGATGTTCCAGGCGGCGCTTCGCACCGCGAAGCGGGTGGCCACGGAGACGGCCCTCGGCCGCGAGCGGGTGTCGATTCCGAGCGTCGCGGTGGCCGACTTCGCCAGCGCCGTGTTCGAGCGGTTCGACGACAAGCGGGTGTTGCTGCTTGGCGCCGGCAAGATGGCGGCCGAGACGCTCCGCTACCTGCGGGAGGCCGGCGCCCGCGACGTGACGGTGGTCAACCGTACGGCAGGCCGCGCGGTGGAGCTCGCCGCCCGACTGGGGGCGCGACCGGGCCGATTCGACGACCTGGCGGCGGAGATCGCCCATGCCGACCTCGTGGTGAGCACCACGGGGGCCACGGAGCCGGTCGTGACGCTCGACGCCTTCGGGAAGATCGAGCAGCGCCGGGAGGGGCGGCCGCTCGTCGTGCTCGACCTCGCCGTGCCCCGCGACTTCGACCCGCGGATCGGCTCACGCCCCGGGGTCTGGCTCTATTCGGTGGACGACCTCGCCGCCGCCTGCGACGCCAACCGCAAGAGCCGGCAGCGGGAGATGCCGGCCGCGCTGGCGATCATCGACGAGGAGACGCGGCGGTTCATGGGCGACCTCCACCACCGTTCCACGGCGCCGGTGATCGAGCAGTTGCGGGCCGGCTGGAGCGAGACCGGGGAGGCGGAACTCGACCGGCTCTTCCGCCGGCTGCCCGGCCTCGACGAGGCGCAGCAGGCCGAGATTCGCCAGGCGTTCGAGCGGTATGCCGCGAAGTTGCTCCACCCGCCGCTCGCATCGCTCCGCAGTGAAAGCCGCAGCGGCCCGCCCCACGGCCTGCTCGACGCCCTCAAGCGACTGTTCGACCTGAAGGATTGACGGCGCTTGAGAGCAAGCCGAGGCGCAGCGGAATATCCCCCGGCTTGCGCCTGGGGGCTTGTAAGGGAAGAGGCAGACCCCG
>CAZXIG010000382.1:0-2492 GCA_964640405.1 uncultured Candidatus Kuenenia sp. | reverse complement strand
ATTATCCCCCTGCTTGCGCATGGGGGCTTTTATTGCGCATGGGGGCTTGGATGGCCGGCGGTCGTCACGCGCGGCGGTGGATGTAATCCTCGACCTGGTGCAACGCCGTCTCGCAGCAGGCGAACCGGTGGGCGTTGACGTCGCCGATCGACACCACGCCCGCGACGTCGCCCTGCGGATCGAGCACCGGGACGTGCCGGATGCGGCGGCTCCGCATCAGTTCGGCGACGACGTCGATCGAGTCGTCATGCCCGCAGCAGATCACGTCGGCGGTCATGACTTCGCCGACGCACGTTTCGTCGGGGGAGAGGGCGTCGCCCACCACCCGCCGCAGCACGTCCCGCTCGGTGAAGATGCCGACGATCCGGCGGCCGCGAACCACGAGCACGCCCCCGATGCCGTGGTCGTTCATCAAAATGGTCGCCTCGCGGACCGTCGCCTCCGGCGGCACGGCCACGATCGCCTGCAGCCGCTTGGCATGCAGGATGTCCAACACGGTTTCCATCGGTGAGTCCTCCCCGTTTGAGCGCGGCCCTTGTCGCCCTCGACGATCGCCCCAGACACTGGACACATTGTACCGGCGGCGATCGTGGGTAGTCCACGACGCAACCACGGAGGAGAACGGGGCATGGCGCGCGAGGATTCTCGGGATCCGATCCCGGCCGGTCGGGGCATCGACACCTGGCTGGCATGGTTCACGAGCGGAGAGTGGCTCTCGATCCTGCCGCCGGGGCTGCGGGAGCCGGCGGCCCGCGGCCTCGTGCAGGCGGCCATCGCCGCGGCCGTCATGCTCGCCGCCGCACCCGTGATCGATGCCCGCGGCGAGGCCTGGCTCGATGCGACGTTCGCCCGGACGCTCGGGGCCCTCGCCGCGACCCGGGGACTCGACAGTGCGATTTCACTCGCCCAGAGCTCGGAGGTGAGCTTCAGCTTCGGCCCCGGCGGCAGCCTCGGGATCGGGCAGGCCCTCGACCCGGTGAACGACCTCGTGGAGCAGTATGCAGCCGTGCTGCTCACGAGCACGACCGCCATCGGCGTGCAGCAGCTCGGCATGCGGATCGGACGGGCCCTGGGCTGGTGGGTGTTTCTGCCGGCTTTCGCGGCGTTGGCCGCGGCCGCCGCCTGCGCCGGGCCATCTCGCCAGTCGTGTCTCGCCTGGGGGCGGAGGCTGTTCGGGATCGCCCTGTTCGTGCGGCTCGCGATTCCGGCGGCCGGCTGGATTGATTCGCTCGTGGCCGACCGCTTCCTCGAGGCCAACTACCAGGCCGCTGCGGCCGTGGTGTCCGACACGGCCGAACGGATCGAGCAGGTGGAGAAAGCCGACTCGGAAAAGCCCTGGTACGAACGCTACAACCCCGTCGATGCGATCGGCGACCGGGCGGAGCAGCTCTACGACACGCTGGCCGCCCTCGGGGAATCGATCGTCAACCTCGCGATCTACTTCACCGTGTCGACGATCGTGCTTCCCTTGGCCACCCTGTGGCTCCTTTCACGGGTTTCGGGGATCGTGTTTGCGTCGCCCCCGCGCTGATTCCAGAACCGCCGGGCCGCTGGGTCGGCGTCCCAAGTGTCTGCGAGAGAAACCTTTTTTCTCGGAAAAAAGGGCGTTTGCTCCCCTTCCGGAGGGCCTCCATTTCCGGGAGTTGTGGCGGGTTTCGCAAAATCGGCACTTTTTCGAAATCCGGCGACTTGCATGCCGCGCAAGTCTACGTAACCTATCCACCTTATCAGGCGGCCGAGCGTTTCGGTCGTCGTAAGAGAAAGGTCTCTTCGACCGACCGACGTTCGGGCGCGTTCGAAAAACCCTGCTCGGTTTTCTGTTCGTCCCTGTTTTTTTCCCTTGGAGGTTTGCGTGATCCGCAAAGTTCTTTCTTGCCTCCTGCCGGCGTTCGCCGTCGTCGCCATGTGCACCAGCACGTGGGCGGCCGACTGCGGTGCCTGCAGCGGCGGCTGCGAAGGTGGCTGTGAAGGCGCCGTCGTCAGCGGCGATGCCTGTGGTGGTTGTGGCGAGGCCGGCGCATCGTGCGGCGGCACCAAGACGGTGTACCAGCGGCAGTACGTGACCGAGATGAAGACGGTCACGAGCACGGAGTACACCACCGAGACCCGCGAGCGGACCTACACGGTCAACAAGCGCGTCCCGCGGACCGAGACGAAGACCCGCACGGTCACCGTGCAGGTTCCCGAGACTCGGACCAAGACCGTGAACTACACGGTCAACAAGAACGTGACGGAGACCAAGACGGCCGAGTACACCGTCCAGGTCCCGTACACCGAGTCGGTCGAGCAGACCTACACGGTGATGGTGCCGGTCAGCGAGGAGAAGACCTCGACCTACACCGTCATGGTTCCGAAGCAGGAAGAGAAGACCTCGACCTACTCGGTCCAGGTCCCCTACACCGAGTCGGTCGAGCAGACCTACACGGTGAGCGTGCCGGTCCAGGAAGAGAAGACCTCGACCTACACGGTCCAGGTCCCCTACACCGAGGAGG
>CAZXIG010000381.1:0-2495 GCA_964640405.1 uncultured Candidatus Kuenenia sp. | reverse complement strand
CTCCGCCTCCACTTCCGCGGTGTACGCCCGCAGCCGCTCCATCATGCCGGCAAGCCGTTCGGCCTCGGCCGCGGCGAGATCGCGCTCTTCACGCCGGTCGATGGAGAGGTTGTAGAGCTCCGGCTTCTCGAGCGACTCGTCGACGACGATCTTCCATGGCCCCTCGCGGTAAGCCACCTTTCCGTTCCACCGCCAATACATCGGCACCGGCCGCTCCACCGTGCCGCCACCGAGCGCCGGCAGCAGGTTGACGCCGTCGAGCTTCCGGCCGGCGGGTGGCTCGAGGCCCGCCGCAGCCACGACGGTCGGAAAGAAATCGCTGCCGATCACCGGCAGGTCGCTCTCCGAGCCGGGCTGGATCTTTCCTGGCCAGCGGACGAGCCCCGGCACGCGGTGGCCCCCTTCGTACATCGACCTCTTGCGGCCACGCAGTTCACCGGCGAGACCGCGGCCCGGCCCCTTGTCGCCGAGGCCTTCGGGCCCGTTGTCGCTGGAAAAGAAGACGAGCGTCGATTCGGCGACCTGCAGTTCGGCCAGCGCCGCCATGAGCTGCCCGAAGGCGTCGTCGAGCTGCGTGACGTTGGCCCGATACGTGCGTTCCTCCGGGTCGGCGATCGCCGCGTGGAGTTTTTCATACCGCTCGGCCGAGGCGATCGGATAATGCGGCTCGTGCGTCCAGACGGCGAGGAAGAACGGCTTCTGCGGGTCTCGTTTCTCCCGCAGCCAGTGGATCGCCTCCTTCGCGATGAATGGCGCGGAATAGTCGTCGGCCTTGCCGATGGCCGCGCCGTTGCGGACGAAGTTGATCGGGAAGGCGTGGCTCGGGGCGGCGTTGTTCTGCGTGGCGAGCCACCATGCGTAGCCGTGGTCGGAGGGCTGCGGCTGCTCCGGGGAATTGAACAGTCCGTTGAGATGCCATTTGCCGACGTGGCAGGTGTCGTAGCCCGCCGCCTGCAGCAGCTTCGGCAGGGCGACCTCGCTCGTTCGCAGGTGGATGGGGCTGCCCTCGGGAATCCAGGTGTACACGCCGGTGCGGTAGGGCGTCCGCCCGGTGAGGAGCGCCGACCGCGACGGCGAGCAGACACTCGATGCCGAATGGCAGTCGGTGAGCTTGAGTCCCTCCGCGGCGAACCGGTCGAGGTTCGGCGTGATCGCGGCCCGATTGCCGTAGCAGCCGAGTTCCCCGTAGCCGAGGTCGTCGGCGAGGAAGAGCACGACGTTCGGCGGCTGCGAACCCTCGCGGTTCGCGTTTCCCTGCGGCGGTTTGTCGAACTGCCGCTCGTAGGCGGCCTTGAACGGATTCTCCGCGGGGCCGTCGATGTTTTCGTTCACGAGGTCGGGCTGCACGCTCTGCCACCAACTGTCGTACTCGGCCGCGAGGCGGGCCACGACGTCGCGGTGCTCACCGGCGACGTCACGCTGCTCCCCCGGATCGGCGGCGAGGTCGTAGAGCTCCCATGCCGTGGGGCTGTTCTTCACGTTCACGAGGCTCCACTTCCCCTCGCGAATGCGACACTGGCGATACCCGCTCTCCGCCGCCTTGCCGCGATCCCACCGCCCCACGTGCGTGAACAGCGGCCGATCGGGCCACGCCGCCTTGGCATCCCGCAACAGCGGCACGAGGCTTCTGCCCTCGATCCTGCCCGCGATGCCGGCGGGGATTTTCACTCCGGCAAGCTCGCAGAGCGTCGGCAACACGTCGATATGGGCGGTCACCGCCGGCACATCGACGCCCGCCGGGAGCGCCCCGGTCCACCGCCAGAAGCTCGGCACCCGCGTGCCGCCACGGTAGGGCGTGACTTTCGTTCCGCGCATCCCGTCATTGAAGACCGGCGCGCCCGTGGCCGTGCCGTTGTCGGTCGTGAACACGACGAGCGTGTCGTCGGCCAGGCCCCACTCGTCGAGCTTTTGCAGAAGACGGCCCACGTTCGTGTCGATGTTCTCGATCATGCCGTAGAACTTGGCGATCTTCGCCCGCTGCTCCGGATCCGCGATCCCGGCAGCCTCGAGCGCCGCGAGATACGGCGTGTCGGATCCGGGCGGGCAGTCGAGCGGCGAGTGCGGCGCGTTGAGCGCGATGTAGCAGAAGAACGGCTCGCTCTCCTTCCGGCAGTGGTCGATCCAGTCGAGCGCGGCCGTGAAGAAGACGTCGGTGCAGTAGCCCTTGGTCTTCACGAACGTGCCGTCGCTGCGGATCACCGGATCGAAATACGAGTTGCCGGGCGCGTCGCCGCAGCTGCCGGGATACGACTGGCCGATCCCGCCGCCCCCGTGGATGAAGACGCGATCGAAGCCGCGTTTGCCCGGCTGGTAGGCGTCTTCATCGCCCAAGTGCCACTTGCCGAAGATGCCGCTCGTATAGCCGGCCGTCTCGAGCAGCTGCGGGAGCGTGGTGGCCGAGAGAGCCAGCCGCTCGCGTTCGAAAATCGTGTGGGTGACGCCGGAGCGGAATTCGTGCCGGCCGGTCATGAGCGCCGCCCGCGTGGGCGAGCAGG
>CAZXIG010000380.1:0-2505 GCA_964640405.1 uncultured Candidatus Kuenenia sp. | reverse complement strand
TACACGCCCAACGAACTCGACCTCAAGCGGCAGGCGAAGAAGTTCGTCAACGAGGCGCTGATGAAGGGCATGGGCGTCCTCTGGCCGGAACTCATCGAGATCGACGGTTCCGGTGCCGAAACCGTGCGGATGGTCGGCAGCTTCTACGACACCGTCGACAACCTGCTCATCGACCCCGACTTCGACAACATGGACGACATGCTCTGGTGCGCCCGCCGCTGCGTGAGGCCGCTGGAGGAAGTGGCCCTCGAGTACCAGATTCCCGAGGATGACCTGGCTCGGCACCTCGACGGCAACACGGAGATCAAGGCCGACAACGAGCCGCGGAACACCCGCAAGAAGTCCGGCCAGACCCAGCGACTCGTCACCTACTACAAGGTCTGGAGCAAGTGCGGGGCCGGCGACCGATTCAAGGACGCCCCGAAGGAGAGCCGCGGCCTGTTCGACTCGATTGGGAAGTACTGCTACCTCGTGATTTGCGAGGGCGTCGACTACCCGCTCAACCTTCCGCCGTCGGTGATGCAGGAGGAGATCGAGCCCGAGACGGGCATCCCGCAGAGCCTCATGCTCCGCATGTCCTGGCCGGTGCCCTACTTCGTGGACCCCGGCGGCTGGCCGTTCGTGCCGCTCGCCTTCCATCCCAAGCCGGGCTACGCGTGGCCCATCTCGCACATCAAGCCGGCAGTGGGCGAACTGAGGATGCTGAACTGGGGCATGTCGTTCCTCGCCAGCCGGATTGCCACCAGTTGCGAGACGATCATCGCGGTGCAGAAGGCCGCCGACCAAGAGTTCAAGGATCAACTCCTCGCGCCCAGCGAGGGCGGCTTCAAGATCGTCGAGTTGGCCGAACTGCTCGGCCGGCGGGTCGAGGATGTCCTCAGCACCTTCCAGTTGCCGCAGGTGACCAAAGACCTGTGGGACATTCTCACCGCCGTGGCCGACCAGTTCGCCCAGCGGACCGGGCTCACGGAACTCGCCTACGGGTACACCCGCAGCCAGTTCCGCAGCGCCGCCGAGGCGACCATCAAGCAGGAAAACGTCTCGGTCAGGCCCGACAACATGGCCAACGACCTCGAGGACGCGATGTCCACGCTCGCCCGGCGGGAAGCCCTGGCGGCCCGCTGGCTCCTCGAGCCGAAGGACGTCGCTCCCATACTCGGCCCGATGGGCGCCATCGCCTGGGAGCAGCACGTCGCCAAACGGGATCTCGTGAGCCTGACGCGGGACTTCCTGTTCCGGGTCGAGGCCGGTAGCGCCCGCAAGCCGAACAAGGCCAGCCGCGTCGAGCAAATGACGCTGGCGATCCAAACGCTCGGGCCGATCCTCGCGCCGCTGGCGACTGGCGGCGTGGTCGAACCCTTCAACGCCCTGATGAGGGACTGGGCGATGAGCCTCGACATCGACGCGACCCCGTACCTGATTCCCGCACCGCCCCCCCCGCCCGAAGCGCCGCTCGGCTTGCCACCCCCTCCCGCGGGCCCGCAGGCAGCTTCGGCGGCGGGGGGCATTTCACCTGACGCCCTATGAACGACATCCCCTACGAAATCCGACAGGCCGGCGGCGAGGTCGTCCGCACCTACCGGCGGTTGCTCGCGGAAGGACACGGCCACCGCTGGGCGGAGATGTGCGCGCTCCGGAAGCCGCCCGGCGTGAAGGGGAGCGATCGGGCAGTCATGCAGGGCCGCTACGCCGAGCAGTGGCTCGACGACCTGCCCAAAGACCAGGCCCGCAGGATCACTCGTGAGGCCCGGGCGGCCGGCATCAATATCAGCGGCAAGTACTACTGCTCGGGGCTCGCCGACAAGCGCGGCCACTGTGACCCCGCGGCGTGGATCGACAGCGCCGCCGACATCAAGCGGGTCGCCGTGCAACGGAACCTCACGGTCCGCGGGATCGTCGAGCACCGCGCGGAACCCATGCCGCGGCCCGCCTCGAAGCCCCTGAGCGAGCGGCTGATCCGCGAAATGTCCGCGGTCGAACGGAAGCGGCATCCGGGCAAGTCCAAGGGCGAACTCCGCGAATTGGTCATCGACAAGTACGCCCCCAAGTGGAAGCGGAAGTGATGTTCACCGCCCAAGACGTCGTCGATCACCTGCTCACGGCCACCGGCGGCGGCGCCCAGGACGGCGAGCACCGGGCCATCCGGCAGGCGGTCGTCCACGGCGTCCGCGAGGTGTTTCAGGCGCGGTCGTGGCTCTGGCACACCAAGACCGGGGCGTTCACGACGCTGCGCATCGCGACCACCGCCACTGCGATCACGGCCGGCTCCGCCGTCATCACCGTGGCCGACTCAACCGGCATCGTCCCGGGCCGGATCCTCGCCATCACCCCCGGGTACTTCGCCAAGACCGTCCGCGCCGCGAGTGTGCAGGGGAACTCGGTCACCGTCGATTCCGTTGCCAGCACCTCGCTTGTTGCCCCGAACACTGCCAGCGTCCTCGTCCAGACCTACTACGACCTCCCGGCCAACGTGAAGGACATCGACGCCCTCTGCACGGAAACCGT
>CAZXIG010000379.1:0-2507 GCA_964640405.1 uncultured Candidatus Kuenenia sp. | reverse complement strand
GTCGCCCGACGATCTCCTCCGTCGGCGCCGCCACCTTCACATACTCACCGAGCCATTGGCGCGAGACGATCATGGCGGCTCAAAACTGCTGAAGGAAGCGGACGTCGTTGCGGTAGAAGTCGCGGATGTCGGCCACGCCGTAGCGGCGGGCGGCGATCCGCTCGACGCCCAGCCCAAAGGCGAATCCCGACACCTCGCGGGGATCGTAGCCAACGGCCTCGAGCACGGCCGGATCGACCATGCCCGCGCCCCCCATCTCGATCCAGCGGCCGCCCCACTCCATGTCCACCTCCACGCTCGGCTCGGTGAACGGGAAGAACGAGGGGCGGAACCGCACGTGCACGTCGCCGCCGAGGAAGCTCGAGGCGAAGAGTCGCAGCACGCTCTTGAGATGGGCCATCGTGGTGCCCCGCTCCACGAGCAGGCCTTCGACCTGGTGGAACATCGGGTAGTGCGTGGCGTCGGCGGTGTCGGGGCGGTAGACGCGGCCGAGCGACACGATCCGCAGCGGCGGCTTTCGCGCCTCCATCACGCGGATCTGCACGGTGCTCGTCTGCGAGCGGAGCAGGAGCGGATCGGCCCCGCGGGCCACGGCGAGGTAGAAGTTGTCGAGCGGATCGCGGGCCGGGTGCTCCGCGCCGATCGCGAGCGCCTCGAAGTTGTGCCACTGGTCCTCGACCTCGGGGCCGTCCACGCTCTCGAAGCCGAGCCGGCCCATGATCTCCTGCACGCGACGGATCGTCTGCGTGATCGGATGGAAGTGGCCGAGGGCCACGGGCGAACCCGGCAGCGTGACGTCGATCGCCTCGGCCGCAGCGCCGCCGGCCTTCGCGGCCACGCGGTCCTGCGCCGCGGCGAGCAGCGCCTCGACGGCCGCCTTCGCCTCGTTGAAGTGCCGGCCGCCGGCCGGCTTGTCGGCGACGGCGAGGCCGCCGAGCTGCTTTTGGATCGCCTTGAGGCGGCCGCTGCGGGCGCCGAGAAATTCGACGCGGGCGGCCTCGAACGCCGCCGCATCGGCGGCCGCATCGAGCGCGGCCGAGGCGTCGGCCCGAAACTGGCGCAGCTGGTCGAGGAACGACTCGAGCGGGACGGCTGTCACGGCGTCACGCGACCGCGGCCGGCTCCGGCAGGCCCAGGGCCTTGCGGACCTCGGCGGCGACGGCATCGAACCCGGTCGGATCGAGCACGGCCATTTCGGCCAGCGTCCGCCGGTCGAGCTCGCAGCCGATCTTTTCGAGACCCGCGATCAGCTGGCTGTAGCGGAAGCCCCGCTCGCGGCAGGCCGCGTTGAGCCGCACGATCCACAGACGGCGGAAGTCGCGCTTCTTCTGCCGACGGTCGCGGCGGGCGTAGACGCCGGCCCGGACGAGCGACTCCTTGGCCGTCCGCAGCAGGCGGCGACGGCCGCCCACGGATCCCTTGACCCGCTTGAACAGCCGCTTCTTCGCCCGCAGACGGGGCACGACACTCTTCGTACGCATGATTCACTCTCGCTGGAACTGGTGGTCGGGGAATGGGTTGATCAGTAGCTGTAGCGGCCGAGCACTTCGACGATCTTCGCCGTCTCGGCCTTGGCGAGCACGCCGGTGCCGCGGAGCTTCCGCTTCCGCTTGGCGGTGAGCCGCACCTGGAGATGGCTCGTGCCGGCGCGGCGGTGCTTCACCTTGCCGTTGGCGGTGACGCGAAACCGTTTCTTGGTGCCCTTGTGGGTCTTCTGCTTCGGCACGTGAGTCTCTCCTGCGTGCGGGTGATCGGGTGTGCGGGATGGGATTGGATGCGGGTCACTTCGGAGCCAGCGTGCAGACGAGCCGGCGTCCCATCTGCTGGGGAGCGGCCTCGACTTTGCACACCGGATCGAGCTGTTCGATGATGTTTTTCATGACCCGCTGCCCCTCGTCGATGTGGGCGAGCTCGCGGCCGCGGAACACGACCGACACGATCACCTTGTCCTTGTGAAGCAGGAAGCCCTTGGCCTGGTTCACCTTGAACTCGATGTCGTGCTCGCCCGTCTTGGGGCGGAGGCGGATCTCCTTGATCTTCGTGTGGTGGACGTGGGTTTTGTGATGTTTTTTCTTCTGCTGATATTTGAACTTGCCGAAGTCCATGATCCGGCAGACGGGCGGCTTCTCATTGGGCGCCACCTCCACCAGATCGAGGCCGGCCTCACGGGCCTGGGCGAGCGCCTCCTCCGTGGGGATGATCCCGAGTTGCCCGCCTTCGGCGGAGATCACGCGGATCGGCGTGATCCGGATCTGCTCGTTGATGCGATGCTGCTTCTCGATGGCTCACGTCTCCGGGACGCGCAGGGGCTTGGCGGCGGAAATTCCGCAGAAAGGCGGAAGTGCCAGCCGCGGCGGCGGAAGCCTCGCATGATCCCAGCGAAACCACGGATCGTCAAGGCGGTAGGGCTCCCGCCCGGCAGGAAAACACGCTTTTTTCATGGCAGCCCCCGGGCGGGTTCCCATGGACGCCCCCAGGCGCCCGTTCCCATACAAGCCCCCAGGCGC
>CAZXIG010000378.1:0-2523 GCA_964640405.1 uncultured Candidatus Kuenenia sp. | reverse complement strand
CCTCGAGCTCGCCGTCGAAGGTCACGATGCTCTTCACGCGGCTCTTCTTCCGCGAAGGGAGCGACAGCACCTCGTCTCCCTTGCGGATGATGCCCGACGCGACCGTGCCGGCGAACCCGCGGAAGTCGAGGTTCGGCCGCAGCACGAGCTGCACCGGGAAACGGAAGTCCTCCATGTTGCGGTCGGAGCCGATGTAGACCGTCTCCAACAGCGGCATCAGCGGCGAGCCGGTGTACCACGGCATGTTCGGGCTGTGGACCACCACGTTGTCGCCCTTGAGCGCCGAGATCGGCATGAAGTGGACGTCGGGCAGCTCGAGCCGCGAGGCGAAGTCGCCGTAATCGGCCCGGATCTTCTCGAAGACGGCCTGGTCGTAGCCGACGATGTCCATCTTGTTGACGGCCACGACGATGTGCTTGATGCCGAGCAGCGACACGATGAACGAGTGCCGCTTCGTCTGCGGCAGCACGCCGTGGCGGGCGTCGATGAGGATGATCGCGAGATCCGCGGTCGAGGCCCCCGTGGCCATGTTCCGCGTGTACTGCTCGTGGCCCGGCGTGTCGGCGATGATGAACTTCCGCTTGTCGGTCGAGAAGTAGCGGTAGGCCACGTCGATCGTGATCCCCTGCTGACGCTCGTCCTCGAGGCCGTCGGTGAACAGCGCCAGATCGACCTCGCCCCCGGTCGTGCCATACCGCGACGAGTCCTTCGCGATCGCCGCCAGCTGGTCCTCATAGATCATCTTCGACTCGTAAAAGAGCCGCCCGATGAGCGTGCTCTTCCCGTCGTCCACGCTGCCGCAGGTGATGAACCGCAGCAGCTCCTTGCGCTCGTGCTGCGCGAGGTATTCGTCGATGTCGGTGGCGATGAGGGCTGATTGATGGGACATGGACTAGAAATACCCTTCCTTCTTCTTCTTCTCCATCGAGCCTGCCTCGTCGGAGTCGATGAGCCGACCCTGCCGCTCCGAGAACGTCGTCAGCAGCATCTCCTGGATGATCTCGGGCAGCGTCGTGGCATTCGAATCGACCGCGCCCGAGAGCGGATAACAGCCGAGCGTGCGAAACCGCACGCGGCGCATCTCGGGCGTCTCCCCGGGCTTCAGCGGCAGCCGGTCGTCGTCGACCATGATCATCACGCCGTCGCGCCACACGATCGGTCGCTCCTTCGCGAAGTAGAGCGGCACGAGCGGGATCTTCTCGAGGTGGATGTACTGCCAGACGTCGAGCTCGGTCCAGTTGGAGAGCGGGAACACGCGGATGCTCTCGTTCTTCCGCACCTTCGTGTTGTAGAGGTTCCAGAGCTCGGGCCGCTGGTTCTTCGGATCCCAGCGGTGGAACTCGTCGCGAAACGAGAACACCCGCTCCTTGGCCCGGCTCTTCTCCTCGTCGCGACGGGCCCCGCCGAAGGCGGCGTCGAACCGATACTTGTCGAGGGCCTGTCGCAGGGCCTGCGTCTTCATCACGTCGGTGTGCACCTTGCTGCCGTGCGTGATCGGGTTGATCCCCTGCCTGCGGCCTTCTTCGTTGGTGTACACGAGCAGCTTGAAGCCCAGTTCCTTCGCGACGTAGTTGTCGCGGAGGTCGTACATCTCACGAAACTTCCAGGTCGTGTCGATGTGCATGAGCGGAAACGGGGGCTTCGCCGGATAGAAGGCCTTCTCCGCGAGCCGCACCATCACGGCCGAGTCCTTGCCGATGGAATAGAGCATCACCGGGTTTTCGAACTCGGCGGCCACCTCCCGGATGATCTGAATGCTTTCGGCCTCGAGCTGGCGGAGGTGGGTGAGGGTGTAGGACGTCATCGGGCGATCCGGGGAAAAAAAAGGGGTTCCCGCCACTGTAGGCCATACCGCTCGTCTGCGGCAATCGAAACCGCCGGCAAAAACCGGCCGTTCACCGGCTGGGAAAACCGCTCGCGTATTTCAGCCTGGCAGGCGATAATCCTCGCCGCACCACCCACCCTCGGGAGAAATCCATGATGCCCCGCCTGTCCGTCGGTTTCATCGCTCGTGGACTCGTCGCGGTTGCCGCCGCGACGCTCGTTTCGCTGCCGCACGAGGCATTGGCCCTGCCCCGCGACCGGATCGCGGCCCGGCGGCTGGCGCGAATTCTTCCGCCGGGTTCGACGATCACGGTGCCGGCCGCCCCCTTGCCGCCACGCCGCGCCGCGGTCGTGCGGGCACCGGCCGTCGTACAGACACCGGCCGTCGTACAGACACCGACCGTCGTTTCCGCACCGCGGCCGGCTCCGGTCGCACCGCCACAGCCCGTCCAGCCGCCGGCGGCGACCAGCGGCGTGCAGCAGGCCGGCGGCGCCGCGCCGGCGGCGAAGGGCGTCACGCCCACGGGTGCCTGGACGCTCGACGGCGCTCCGGCAGCCGACGGCACGAAGAGCGTGCTCGTGCCGGAGGCGAAGCAGCCCACGCCGGCCGAGTCGATCGAGTTGTTGCCGACGCCGTAGGCGGTGCGTGGACGGTACGCATCCTTCCCAATAAAAGCCCCCAGGCGCGAGCCGGGGGAT
>CAZXIG010000377.1:0-2524 GCA_964640405.1 uncultured Candidatus Kuenenia sp. | reverse complement strand
CTGGCGCTCGAGGATGGAACGGTCTATGTCGGCGAGTCGTTCGGTGCCACCGGCACCGTGTCGGGTGAGGCGTGTTTCAACACGTCGATGACCGGCTACCAGGAGATCCTCACCGACCCCTCCTATCGCGGCCAGATCCTCACGATGACGGCGCCGCAGATCGGCAACTACGGCGTGAATCCTGCCGACGTCGAGAGCGGCAAGCTGCAGATGGCCGGCTTCGTGGTTCGCGAGGCGAGCCGGATCGCAAGCAATTTCACGGCCACCGGCACGCTCGGCGACTATCTCGCGCGGGCCGGCGTCGTGGGGCTCATGGGCATCGACACGCGGGCGCTCGTGCGCCGGCTGCGGATTCGCGGCGCGATGACGGCCGTGCTCTCCAGCGAGATCCTCGATGCCGCGAAGCTCGTGGAGATGGCCCGGTCGGCGCCGCCGCTCGTGGGCCGCGACCTCGTGAGCGAGGTGATGCCGGAGGCGGAGCGGGCGTGGAGCGAGCCGCTCGACGCCTGGGCGGAGCCCCTGCCGCAGCCGAGCGAAGGGGGCGTGATGCCCGCGGCGGCGGCCTATGGGCCGGAGAAGCACGTCGTGGCCCTCGACTACGGCATGAAGTGGAACATCGCGCGGCACCTGGCGAGCACCGGCTGCCGGGTGACCGTGCTGCCCGGGCGGGCAACGGCGGCCGACGTGCTGGCCCGCAAGCCCGACGGCGTGTTCCTCTCCAACGGCCCCGGTGATCCGGAGGTGCTCACCTCGTGCGTGGAGACCGTGCGGGGCCTCGTGGGCAAGGTGCCGATGTTCGGCATCTGCCTCGGCCACCAGTTGCTCGCGCTCGCCTGCGGCGCGAAGACGTTCAAGCTCAAGTTCGGCCATCGCGGTGCGAACCAGCCGGTGATGGATCTCACCACGGGCAAGGTGGAGATCACGTCGCAGAACCACGGCTTCGCGGTGGACGAGGAATCGCTGCCGGCGGAACTGGAGGTGACCCACCGCAACCTCAACGACGGCACGATCGAAGGCCTGCGGCATCGCTCGGCACCGGCGGCCAGCGTGCAGTACCACCCCGAGGCGGCCGCCGGCCCGCACGACTCCGCCTACCTCTTCGCCCGCTTCCGCCAGATGCTGGCCTGAGCGACGGCGGCCCGGTCACCGCGTGACGAGCCGATCGACGTCGAAGCCCAAGCACCGCGCCTGCCCGACGAGGCTCGCGAAGACCTCCGGCGGCAGGCACCTGTCGCGGGCGAGAATCCAGAGGAAGCGGCGGTCGGGAGTGCCCACCATCGCCCACTCGTAGTCGGCGTCGAGGGCGATGATCCAGTAGTTGCCCTCGCGCTGCACCGGCACGAGCGCGGCAAGGCCGCCGAACTTCACCCGCAGCCTGGCGTTGCCCGAACCGGGCACCGGCTCCGCGCGGCCCACCACCTCCCGACAGCGACCCCGGCCGGTGACGCACGAGTTGACGACCGTCAGCGAGCCGTCGGGCCGCGGCTCGTAGCGGGCCTGCGATCCCACGCACGAGGCCTGGAAGAGATTCGGAAGACGGGCGATCTCGTGCCACGTTCCGGCATACCGGCAGAGATCCACGCACGGGACGGTCGGGAGCGGCGAGAGCCGATGGCGGCCGCCCACGAGGCAAAAGGCCGCGAGCGCGACCGCGAGGTTCAGGACGTGCTTCTGCATGTGAACGGCTCCACGGGGTGAGCGCTCAACATTACCCTCGCCCGCCTACGAGGGTTTTTCCGCCAAAAATGCCCACAACCGGCCCGGCGGCCGATTTTTTGACAATCCCGCAGCGTGTGCCAATGTTCAGGTGGAGCTTCGCCCGCCGCGCGGCTCCACCGCCCGAATCCCGCGTCCACGGATCCGGCGGTCCCTTCCTCCGCCGGAGTCTCCTCTCATGTTTCGTGCTTTCTCGATCTGCGCCGCCGTCGCCGCGGTACTCTCCCTCGGCGTCGCCGAGGCCGGTTTCGGTCATCACCGCCATCGCTGCGAGCCGGGCTGTGCCGTCGAACCGGGCTGCTCCGCCTTCGAGCCGGCCTGTGCCCTCGAGCCGTCGTGCGGCTGTGAGCCCGACTGCGGCGCCGTCAGCTGCTGCCCGACGAACCCCTGCATCAAGTATCACCACAAGCACGCCCACCGGCACAAGCACGCCGGCGGCTGCTGCCCCGAGCCGACCTATGAGACGGTGCTCACCCCGACGAGCCCCGAGACCTGCTGCACGGTGAACGTGCCGGTCTGCCTGCCGGCCTGCTGCCAGGGCTGCCCCTGCGAGACCTCGCGGTGCACGCTCTTCGGCTGTGGCCAGGTGCGGTACGACTATGCGTGCGGCTGCTCGGTGATCGTCCGCTTCCAAAAGTGCGGCGACATCCTGGTCACCTACGTCGGCTTCTGACCGTATGCCGCCTGAGCGGCCGGCATCCAGCCGGTCGCTCAGGTGCGCCGTTCCGCAGACAAGTCGGCAGGCGCAACAAAGGCCCGGGTTCCCGTCCAATAAAAGCCCCCATGCGCAAGCAGGGGGATAATGCGG
>CAZXIG010000376.1:0-2524 GCA_964640405.1 uncultured Candidatus Kuenenia sp. | reverse complement strand
GCGATCGAGCCGTCGATGTCGTCGTCGGCGAGCCGGCGGTCGAACGACACGCTCTCGGAAAACGCCTCGACCCGCTTGTCGGTCGGCTCGCGAAACACGCCCCCCCAGGCTTTCGCGGCGGTAGCCGGCGTGCCCGGCGGAGCAGGATCGTGAGACGGCGATGACGGCACGGGAGTTCCTTCCAAAAGAGTTCAGCGGGGCCCAAATCATAACGTGGCTCGTCGGCCGCAACCAAAGACGAGGCAGGAGGGGCTGACCGTTCCCTGACGACGGCGTTGCTGGCCAGTGAAGCCAGGATGGCGAGAGCGCAGCCAGCATCGAGAGAGCGGAGGGCAGGATGCCCATAGCGAACGTCCGGCGTCAGGGAATGGTCAGCCCCGTCCCATCAGGAAGGCCGTCCGCTACACTCATCCCGATGACGACGCCGCTGACGCCCGACGATTTCCTGGCGCCCGGCGGGCGGCTCGCGGCCCGGCTTGCGGGCTGGGAGTCGCGTCCGCAGCAGTTGGAGATGGCGGCGGTCGTCGCGCAGGCGATCGCCGAGCGGCGACATGCGGTGCTGGAGGCGGGCACCGGGGTGGGCAAGAGCCTCGCCTATCTCGTGCCCGCCGTGCTCGCGGCGACAGCCGACCAGGCAGAGCCGACCGAGTCGCCGCCGCCGGCGCCTGTGGAGCCCGACGACTTCGACGCCGAGGACGAGCCGCGCGGCGACCAACCGCCCCGTCCGCGGCCGCGCCGCGTCGTGATCTCGACCCACACGATCGCGCTGCAGGAGCAGCTGCTCACCAAGGACATTCCCCTCGTGGCGGCCGTCATGCCGCGGGAGTTCTCGGCGGTGCTCGTGAAGGGGCGCAGCAACTATGTCAGCCTGCGGCGGCTCGACCTCGCCCTGCAGCGGTCGGGCAGCCTGTTTCCCGACGACGAGGAGCGGGCCGAATTGCTCGAGCTGGCCGCCTGGGCGAAGCGGACAGGGGACGGCTCGCTCGCCGACCTCGACGTGGTGCCGCGGCCGGGCGTGTGGGAGGAGATCGCCAGCGATTCGGGCAACTGCATGGGCCGCCGCTGCCCCACGTATCGGCAGTGCCACTACTATGCGGCGCGGCGGCGGATGGCCCATGCGCAGGTGCTCGTCGTGAACCATGCCCTCTACTTCGCCGACCTCGCCGTGCGGCGGGCCGGGGCGAAGCTGCTGCCCGACCACGACATCGTGGTCTTCGACGAGGCCCACACGATCGAGTCGGTGGCCAGCGAGCACCTCGGCATCGGCGTGTCGAGCGGCGGCATCGACCGCGTGCTCGCGAAGCTCTGGAACGAGCGGTCGCAGAAGGGGCTGCTGGCGCACTACCGGATGCACGACCTCGAGCCCGACGTCCGCCGCTGCCGCCGGGCCGCGGAGGATTTCTTCGACGACGTGCGGGAGGCCCTTGCGCTGCGAGGCGAGCCGCCGTGGCGGGTGCCCAAGCCGGGGCTCGTGGACGACACGCTCGGCGAGCCGCTCATGTCGCTCGCGCGAAAGCTCCGCAATGCCGCCGACGGCCTGGCCAGCGAGGCCGAGCGGCACGATCTCGAGTCGCTCGCCGACCGGCTCACGAGCCACGCGGCGGCGGTGAACGTGTGGCTCAAGCAGGGCGAGCCGGGGAGCGTGTGGTGGGTGGAGTCGCACCGCTCGCGGCGCGGTCGCGAGCGGCTCACGCTCTCGAGCGCCCCGGTGGACGTCGGCGCGACGCTCCGCCGCGAGCTCTTCGAGCGCGTGGGCACCGTGATCCTCGCGAGCGCCACGCTGGCCGTGAACGCCCCGCGACGCGGCGACGATGCGTTCGCGGACGAGGCTGCCGTTGGGGACGACTCGGGCTTCGGATTTTTGCGCGGCCGGTTGGGCATCCCGACGGGCGGCCTCTCGCGCAAGCTCGGCAGTCCCTACGACTATCCGCGGCAGGCGAAGCTCGTGCTCGTCGACCGGCTGCCCGATCCCACGAGCGGCGCGGCCTACGATGCCGCCGTCGTGCGGATGATCAAGCGCTACGTCGCGCGGAGCGAGGGGCGGGCGATGATCCTGTTCACGAGCCACGCGGCCCTCGCGAAGGCATCCGCGGAGCTGGCGGGCTGGTGCGTGCGACGGAACTACCGGCTCGTGAGCCAGGCCGACGGGCTGCCGCGGTCGCGGATGCTGGAGGAGTTTCGCGAGGGGCCGGCGAGCGTGCTGCTCGGCACCGATGGCTTCTGGCAGGGCATCGACCTGCCGGGCGACTGTCTCGTGAACGTGATCATCACGAAGCTGCCGTTCGCCGTGCCCGACCGGCCGCTCACGGCGGCGCGGATCGAGGCGATCAAGCAGGCCGGCGGCAACGCCTTCGCCGAGTATCAGCTGCCCGAGGCGGTGCTCAAGCTCAAGCAGGGCTTCGGGCGGCTCATCCGCACGCATACCGATCGGGGATCCGTGGTGATTCTCGACCCGCGGATGCTCACGAAGCCCTACGGCCGCGTGTTCCTCGAAAGCCTGCCCCCTGCCGCGGTCGAGATCGAG
>CAZXIG010000375.1:0-2544 GCA_964640405.1 uncultured Candidatus Kuenenia sp. | reverse complement strand
GATCGTCGATGAAGGCCAGGATCTCGTCATGCTCGGCCTGCCCCGTCCGCGGCAGGGCATGAAGCAGTTCGAGGATTGCGTGCCGCCGTGCGAGGGAACCGCAGGCGAGCTCGCCGATCACAAACGGATGGCAGACGACGTCGCCCGCCTCCAAGAGCATGGTCAGTTGGCGGTCGCCCCGCCGCAGGTGGTCGATCCAGATGGATGTGTCGACGAGGATCATCGACGCCACCGCTCAGCCCGGCCTGCGCCGCGGCGGCACTCGGGCCCTGCGATCCGAGCCGCCGAGGGCGGCAAGTTTTTTGGCCGCCTCTCGCGCGATCAGCGCCTCGAGGCCCATGCGGACGAGTTCGGTTTTCTTGTGGACGCCGGTGAGACGGGCGGCGGTGGAGAGCGATTTGTCGTCGATGTTGAGGGTGGTTCGCATGCATCAATTTTCTCCAAATCGTATGCATTCGTCAAGGAAGTGGAAAAGGTGCCGGCCATCACATTTGGGTTCAGGAAAGCGAAACGGCCGCGCCACTCGCATTCGCGGGCGGCACGGCCGTCGTAGTACCCCCACGGGGAGTCGAATTTTTGCAGAATCCTCGGGAGATACCGCAGTCGAGGAAAATTCCGGACCAAATTCCGGACCAGTTGGGGTGGCCTCCGATCTCGACGAGATGGTTCGACTCCTCGGCGAACTGCCGGCTCCCCTGCCCCGTCTTTGATTGAGCGCCTGGAAATATACCGACGGTATATCCCTGGTCTCCCAATCAAAGCGCTCGCTTACCGAGGCTTTTGGACCCGCTCGGGCAGCTGCTCTGCCCAGGTGGCAAGCGGGTCGTAGGCGTCGGCGACACCCATCGCCCACTCAATCCAGTGCGAGTATCTGCGCCGGGCGGCGCGGGATCGGCAACCAAGGCGTCCGCCGCCATCTTCATGGGGCATCAAGCCCGGTGCACGGAGTTTTCAGCCGAGTCGGGCCATGGCTTCGATCCGCGTCAATACGAGGCCGGCACGAGCTTGGCTCGCTTCATCGGGGCCCAGATGGGCCTCGAGCAGGGCTGGCACCTCACCTGTCTGCAAAAGATCTCGCCACGCGCCGGCGATGAACGCCCGCACCCCGGGTGGAGCGGCCTGAAGCTCCATGACGAGCGATGCGCGGCCATCGACGACGGCGATGATGTCCTCGAGGTCGTGGCTGACAAACGGATCCCGCCTCCCGCGATCGTGGAACGCAGTGAGTTTCGTCGCGAGGAAATAGGCCGGCGTCACCAGCCGAATCACCGGCCCGCCGGGCACCGCGAACGGCTGAGCGGACTGAAAGGCTTCGGCGTACCACTCTGTCGAGAAGCCCAGCACCTCGCCCTTCGTAGGCATGATGTCGACGATTTGACGTGGAGCATCCTTGAATCGCCAGCGGCAGCGTGGCGCGCCTACCGTCGTATCCTCTTCCAGGCCCAGAGCGACGAGCTCATCGCGTAGCGTCTCTGCATACTGCCCGTAGTGAACTAGATCGATGACGACATCCACGTCCTTGGTTGCGCGGCTTGGCCGGGCCGTGGGTTCCGTGACGAACAGGTCCACCACGACTCCGCCCAGAAAGGCCAGGCGGGGAAGCAGCGATTCAATGCGTTGAGCCACGTCGCGGAGCAGCGCAAGATTGGGAGTTTCTCTTTCAGCCATTGAGCAACCTTGTCAGATGCTCCTTGGCAAGATTCCGCTCTCGGGCCCGACCTCCTCGCAGAGCGTCGATCAGGCTCAAGCACTGATAGAGCTTTGCATCGGCGCGAGCAGCCTTCGGGGCCCCGCGGTAGAGCGGCTTGAACGATGCACCGCGAGCCTCCCCCTGTGGATCGGGCCACACCGGTACAGGGTCGTTGTCCTGAACGATGAGTTCCGCAAGCGGCGGTGCCGCGTGCGCCGTGGGCATCCCTCGGGTCATCCCGCCGCGCATGGGAGGGAACGCATAACGGACGCCGTGGAGCACAAACTCGAGAATGGCCGGGCGGTTCGGCTGGCGATCGGACAGGAGAAGGCCGGAAGCCTTGGCCCGCTTAACGGCGCCATGAGCCTCCGAAAGGCTCAGGTTGAGGGCTGCCGCCAACTGGGGATAAGTGAGCCAGGGACCAATGGCGAGCTTGAGAGCGGCCACCAGGTCTTGGGGTTTGAGTTGCATTCAACCATCCTACTATCGGTTTTCGCGAAATGCGAAAGCCGCTGGCCGGCTTGGATTTGCTGTACCACGGGGTACGAGGGGTGAGGAACAGGGTGCCTCACAACAAGCCGCCCATGCGGTGGCGAACCCGGCCGGGGCAGGGTAATCAAGTGAACTGTGGGGCCGCGGGACTCGGTGCGGAAGTCGCCGCCCGGGTGCAGTCACCCGCATCAAGAATTCCGGACCAAATTCCGGACCACTCAGTGCAGGTCAGATGCAATCCTGAGCGATCACCCGAAACAAAAACACCTGCACACCCCGCAGATCGCGAGGCGTACAGGTGTTCATATACCCCCACGGGGAGTCGAACCCCGGTTTTCGGACTGAGAACCCGACGTCCTGGG
>CAZXIG010000374.1:0-2581 GCA_964640405.1 uncultured Candidatus Kuenenia sp. | reverse complement strand
ATTTTTTCGATAAACGACTTCGTCGATTGTTTTTTGACGCTTCCGCGGGCCCCGGCGACGGCGGCGGATACGAGCCCCATCAGCACGAGCACGATCGAGACCGCGACCAGCAGCTCCGTGAGCGTGAAGCCGCGGGGCCGAATCAGTAGGGCAATCCCCGCCTTTCCAGGCGGGGCTTCCAAGTGAAACGGTGGGCAGTCCCCCGGCTTGCGCCTGGGGGCTTTTATGAAGAAGGCCCCCGGCTTGCGGTTGGGAGATTGCAGGCGAATCGTCGGGCAGTCCCCCGGCTTGCGCCTGGGGGCTTGTATGGGCATGGAACGGAGTCGTGCTGCACGGTGCATGGCGATCACGACAGGTCGTTGATGAGCTTGATCAGCGGCATGAAGAGGGCGATCACGATGAAGCCCACGGCGCCGCCGAGGAACACGATCAGCAAGGGCTCCATCAGGCTCGTGAGGCTCTCCGTGAGCACCGCCACCTCCTCGTCGTAGGTGTCGGCCACCTTGTAGAGCATCGTGTCGAGTTCGCCCGACTCCTCGCCCACGTCCACCATGTTGATCACGAGGTCGTCTACCACCGGCCGCTTGTAGCGCTGGAGATACATCAGCGCCCCGATGCCCGGCACGAACGCCGTCCAGAAGAGGAGCGCCACCGCGTTGAACGGCGGGATCGAGTAGGTCTTGAGCGGCTTCGCGATCGCATCGCCGTCGCGAATCGACTCGCTCACCTTCGAGAAGAGCCGCTCGAACATCATGTTGCCCGAGGTCTCCTTCGTGATGTTGAGGGCCTCGAGGATCGGCACGCCGCTGGAGAGGAGCGTGCCCAGCGTGCGGGAGCTGCGGGAGAGGATGTTCTTCTCCACCAGCTGTCCGAAGATGATCACCTTGAGAACGAAGAGATCCCAGCCGAACCGGCCGTAAGGGATCATCTTGATCGCCCGGATGATGAGGTTGATCCCGAACGGAATCGCCGGGATCAGATACCAGTAGTTCACCACCCAGTTGGAGATGTCAATCAAAAGCTGCGTCATCGGCGGCAGCTCGCTGCCGAAGTCGTCGAAGATCTTTTTGAACTGGGGCACGATCTTCATCATGATGAACACGAGGATGCCGACCGCGACACTCACCACGACGGCCGGATAGACCATCGCCCCCTTCACCTTCCGCTTGAGCGACTGGCTTCGCTCCATGAACTCGGAAAGACGGCGGAGGATCACTTCCAAGGCACCGCCCGCCTCGCCCGCGCGGATCATGTTGCAGTAGAGGCGGTCGAACGCCTTCGGGCTCTTCGAGAGGGCCTCCGAGAGGTTGGCACCTCCCTCGATCTCGTCGCACACGTCCATGAGGCTGTTCTTCAGCCGCCCAGGCTTCTGCATCTCCGCGAGGAGCTTGAGGCTCCGCAGGATCGGCAGGCCGGCGTCCTGCAGGATCGAGAGCTGGCGAGTGAAGAGCGTGAGGTCTTTCGTCTTCACGCCGCCGATGGCGAACGTGCGGCCCGGCTTCTTGGCCTTGCCCGCGGTGGGGGCCGCCTTCGCCTTGCGGGCCTTGATCTTCGTGACCATGTAGCCCATCGACCGGATCGTGGCCTGGGCTTCGGCCTCGCTGGCCGCGTCGACGGTGTCGCGGATTTCCTTGCCGGTGGCCGCGTCGATGGCTTCGAACTGGAAGGTGGGCATGAGAGTGGGCTCAGGCTTCGAGGATCGTTTCGCGGATGATTTCTTCGGCGGTGGTGAGGCCGGCGAACATGCCGTTCATGCCCGACTCGCGGAGCGTGACCATGCCCGCCTTGCGGGCCGCCTCGCGGAGGTCTTCCGTGGAGGCGTTGCGCATCACCATGTCGCGAAGGTCGTCGTTCATGATCAAGAGTTCGAACAGGCCCAAACGGCCCTTGTAGCCGGTGCGGTTGCACCGCTCGCAGCCCTTGCCCCGGTAGAACTTCTTGCCCACCGTCTGCTCGGTGGTGAGCTCGAGATCGGCCATCACGTCGGCCCCCGGGATGATCTCCTCGCGGCAGTTGGAACAGATCCGCCGCACGAGCCGCTGGGCCAGGATCGCCTCCACCGTGGCCGTGATCAAAAACGGCGGCACGCCCATGTCGCGGAGCCGCGTCACGGTGGACGGGGCGTCGTTGGTGTGCAGCGTGGAGAACACCATGTGGCCGGTGAGCGATGCCTGCACGGCGATCTCGGCCGTCTCCACGTCGCGGATCTCGCCCACCAGGATCCGGTCCGGGTCCTGGCGGAGGATCGCCCGCAGGCAGGCGGCGAAGGTGTTGCCGATCTCGGCGTCGATCGGCACCTGCACGATGCCGTCGATGTCGTATTCCACCGGGTCTTCCGTGGTGATGAGCTTGTCTTCGACGTCGTTGAGCTCGGAGAGGGCCGAGTAGAGCGTGGTCGTCTTGCCCGAGCCCGTGGGGCCCGTGACGAGCACGATGCCGTTGGGCCGCACGATCACCTCGCGGAACCGCCGCAGCATTCCCTCTTCCATGCCCACCTTCTCGAGGTCGAGCGAGACGACGCCGCGGTCGAGCACCCGCATCACCACGCTCTCGCCGAAGAGCGTGGGGAGCACGCTCACGC
>CAZXIG010000373.1:0-2596 GCA_964640405.1 uncultured Candidatus Kuenenia sp. | reverse complement strand
CCACCCGCATCATCCCCCGGCTTGCGCCTGGGGGCTTCCATGATCGGGTCGAGCGGAACCTTCGCCACTCGCTTAGGTGTTACGCGACGTCGAGCCGCCGGGCACGCGGACAGCCGAGGCGATAAGCCCGCCGCCACAGGCAACCCACAGGCTGGGCCGCACCAGCCAGGCGAGCGGAAGAGAGTTGATGAGTTGCTCGGGCAACCACAGACTGAACCCCATGACGGCCGCGATCGCCAGCCGGCCGGGAGTGGGGCTCCGGGCAGCCGCTGTCAGAGCGACGAAGAGCAGCGGAAACATCATCACGTTGTCGTAGAACAGGTGATAGAGCAACGTGCCGCCAAGGATCGAGGCGATCCCGCCCAGGAGCAAAGGATCTGTGCGGAGCTGCAGGCCTCCCTTCGGAATCATCAGCGGCACAATGGCGAGCAGGAGAGCGGCGGCCAAATGCAATATGCGAGGGCGAATACCCAGCGCTTCAGCGACTCGGCCGGGCATGGACGTCGAATTCGCGAACCGCATGCTCATCTTGAACATCCAGTGGTTGACGATCGACCACGGCGACACCTCCGTCCACCAGCAGGCCGCCAGCGAGAGCGCGAGGAGAATCCCGAGGCCGCACGCGAGGCCCCGCCACTCCCGCCGCACGAGGAACAGGCCGGCGAACGCCAGGCCGATCTGCGGCTTGAGCATCGCCACCGCCCACCAGACCCCTGCGGCCAGCGGCCGGCCGCGCTCGAGCGAGACGATCTGCATGAGCAGCGCGCCGGCGCAGAGGATTGAAAACTGGCCCAACGCGATGGCATTGCCGTTGCCCGATATCGCCAAGGCCGCCACGGCCCCGAGGCCCGCGGCCGCCGGCCCCCAGTCGCGCAGCAGGCTGTGACCGTAAACCGCGATCGCGATCAGCGACACGAGCGAGAGCAGCTCGATGACGATCCGCCCCTGCACCTTCCCGAATGGCTCGAAGAACACGGCAAACATCGGCAGGGCATAGGGCGGGTAGACCGTGTAAGGCACCCTCATGCCTGCGGGGATGTGCGTTTCGACAGGGGGCGTTGGATAGATGCCCTGGCGAAAGGCGGCGTATTCGGCCACCCGGGTTTGCATGTCCATGTCGCCGTCGAACAGCCATGCTCGCCGCAGGCCCTTGACCGCCATGGCAAGTGAAAAAAGGACCAGCCCAAGCGTGAGGCAGCGGAGCGCGATGTGGGCCAGGCGCGGCGTGGGCCGGAATCCGCCCGATGTCATGGCCGGGAAGCTGGTGCGGGGCTCGATCGTGAATCCCATGCTGCTGACGGAACGCTGCTGCGAGCCCGGTGCCATGCCGACACCGCTCCGAACGTCAGCGATGCATAGACGAAATAGAGCACGTGCAGAGCGGCTGCTCCAGCGGCGAACGCAAGCCCGCCCTTCCGCAGGCACAGGCGGTAGAAGCCGGCGTTGAGCCCGAGCACCACGGCGATGCAGGTGGCCGCGAACGCCAGTGCCAAGGGATACCATGGGGCCGCGGCCACAAAGGCCACGGCCGCCATCGCGCAGACGCCGCTGGCCCGGCTACGCCAGTCGATGTTGAGCGTGGCGGGCATGTCGCCGGAGGCCATGAGCATCCGCGTCCACGGCACGGCCCGGTGGAAGATGTCGGTGACGATCATCGACCGAAGCGTCCAGTGCTTCAGGTGCTTGCACGTGAGGGCGGGATCGAGCTCGATCCGGCCGCCTGCGGCCGTGACCCGCATGCCCAGCTCGATATCCTCGACGCTCGGGCAGCCGAAGCTCGCGTCGAAGCCGCCGACGTCGAGAAACATCGGCGTGCGGATCGCCCCGCAGCCCGCCCAGAAGGTGCCGGACGGTCCGGGATGCGAGACGTGGGTGTGGTGGTGGAGCAGGTTGCGGAACCGGCTGACGAGGCCCGGGGCGGCCGGTTCGTCGTCGTAGGCGCCAAAGAGGCCCGCGAGATCCGGGTCTGCGGCGAACCGGGCGAGGACGTGATCGAGGGCATCAGGGGCGAGCGTGACGTCGGCATCGACGAAGAACAGGATGCGGCCCCGGGCGGCCTCGGCGGCCAGGTTGCGGGCGGCGGCGGGCCCGGCGCGGAGGCCGGTGGCCACGACCGTGACGTCGGGCCGCTCGAGCCAGGCGGGACGGTCGGAGGCGGGCCCATCGAAGGCCACGACGAATTCACAGGCTGTATCGGTCGTGTCGAGCAGATCGATCACCCGGCGGGCACAGGGCTCGAAGGTGCCCGTCCAGGCGACCGTGGGCATGACGATCGAGATGGCGACCGTGCTGCCCACTTTGCGGCTGCTGCCGCCTGAAGCGGCTGAGGCACCTACCACTTCGAGAGAAGACGCCGCCAGATCCATGTCGTGATCCGTCACCGAGAAAAGCCGATGCCGCGGCCGATTTTGTGGCCGTTGCGACTGCCTTCGATCCTACTCCAAAAAAAGCGTTCTTTCGAATCCTGCGGCGTGGTTGCGCACAATGTTGCGATCCGGAAGCCGCCCAGCCCAGAACAGCCCTTTGGGCCCTGATCGGCACGAGTGCGCGGGGATGCTTGGCTCACGCGCTAGTCTCGCGCCGGTGGCGAATAGAT
>CAZXIG010000372.1:0-2618 GCA_964640405.1 uncultured Candidatus Kuenenia sp. | reverse complement strand
CGAGCACCCAGAAGCCGAGCATGCCGAGCGTGGCCTCCATGAAGAAGCCGAGCAGGAACGAGAGCACGAGCGACAGGACGAAGGCCGCGATCGTGGCGGCATCCGGGACCGGTGGAAAGTAGCTGCGGCAGATCCAGAAGACGGCCGCGAACGGCAGGATCGCGACGGCGTAGTAGACGAGCTTGTGGGCGATCCGGGCGGCGAGCAGAAACGACACGTAGTCCACCGGCTGGACGAGGTATTTCTTGACGGAGCCGTCGCGGATGCTGCGGGCGATCCCGCCGGCGAGGCCCGGCATGCTGGAGAAGGCCCGCGTGACCATCGTCAGCAGGTAGTAGGCGACGATGTCGGTCTTCGAATAGCCGGCGATGTCGCCGCGGCTGGTGGCGGCGAAGACGGCGGTCCAGAGAAAGACCTGCGTCACGATCGGCAGGAACCGCATCGCGGTGCCGAGGATGAAGTCGCCGCGGTAGGCGAGCCGCTCTTCGAGGCAGATCGAGAGCATCGTCCACCAGATGCGGAGCCGCGTGGCGAGTTCGGCGAGCGGGCCGGCACGGTGGGCGGTCGCAGGGCGGTCGCTCATGATCGAGCCTCCACGGCGGCGGGCCGCGACGCCCCCGAGCGGAACAGGCCGGCCACGATCTCCTCGAGCGGCACGTCCTCCACCGACACGTCGCGGACGCCTGCGCCCCGGAGGATCTCGGGCAGCACATCGGCGATCCGGCTGCGGTCGATCCGGAGGATGACCTGCGGCCCACGCACCTCGCAGGGAAACCCGAACCGCTCGAGCGCCCCGGGTGCCGGCGGCTCGTCGAGGTCGAGCGTGACGATCTTGTGTGTGGTGAACCGATCGACGATCTCGGCGAGCGAGCCGTCGTAGAGGATGTCGCCGTGCGTGATCACCACCACCCGCTCGCAGAGGGCGGCCACGTCCTTCATGTAGTGCGTCGTGAGCATCACCGTCGTCCGCCGCTCGGCCTGCACGTGCCGGAGGAACTCGTGGATCGTGTGCTGGGCGACGACATCGAGGCCGATCGTGGGCTCGTCGAGGAACAGCACCTCCGGCTCGTGGAGGAGCGCCGCCACGAGTTCGAGCTTCATCCGCTCGCCGAGCGAGAGCTCGCGAACCGGCTGCAGGATCAGCTTCCGCACACCGAGGAGATCGACGAGCTCGTCCCGCACCCGCTCGAACCGGGCGGGATCGATCCTGTAGATGGTCTGGTGGAGCCGAAAGCTCTCCGCGGCCGGCAGATCCCACCAGAGCTGGTTCCGCTGTCCCATCACGAGGGCGAACCGCCGGCGGAAGTCGTCGGCCCGCTCCCAGGGCACGTGGCCGAGCACGCGGGCGGTGCCCCGCGAGGGCGTGATGATGCCGGAGAGCAGCTTGAGGAAGGTCGTCTTGCCGGCGCCGTTGGGGCCGAGCAGCGCCACGAATTCACCGCGGCCCACCGTGAGATCGACGCCCCGCAGGGCCTCGACGGTGCGGCTCTTTCGCCGGAAAAGCCCGCGAAGGCTGGCGACGAGTCCCTCCGGCTTGTCGTAGACGCGATACTCTTTGGCGAGGCCCTCGACGGCGATGACTGGATTCATGGCTGGGCGAGGGCGACGTTGGCGTAGACGTCGGCAAGTCGCAGCTCGCAGCCCACTTCCGCGAACGGTATCGTCGCGTCGTGGCCGAGCCAGACCTCGCGGACGAAGCCCGCGTCGCCACGGCGATAGACCACGGCCGCGGCGGAATCCTGCTCGAGCAGCACGTAGACGAGCAGCGAGTCGATCGCCGCGTAGGCCTCACGCTTCTCGTGCTCATCGGTGCGGCGGGTCGATTCGGAGAGCACCTCGATGATCACGACGGGGGCATCGTTGAACGTGTCCTCCGGTTGGTTTGGCTGACACACCACGGAGACATCGGGATAATAGAACCGGGTGCCCGAGGGGAGCCGGACGCGAACCTTCGCATCGGCGTTGAACACCCGGCAGGTTTTACCCCGCAACTGCGAATGGAGGAGGCCGGTGACGTTCGTGGCGATCGTGTTGTGGGAGTTCGAGGCTCCCACCATCGCATACACGACGCCGTCGATGTATTCGTGCTTCCGTTCCGCACGGCTCTCGCCGTCGAGATATTCATCGACCGACACAGGGCGGAGTCGGGGGGCGGTGCTCATGGAAACAGTCTACCAAGCGTCCGTGAACTGCGACGCGCGTGGCCGTTGACGCTCCGCCCGCTCTTGCCGCTACGGTGCGGGAATGCGACCATCTTGACCGGATACGTCAGCAGGAGCCACTGATGCCCGATCGCCCCCCTTTGTTTCGCGTCGGCCTCGGACACGACACGCATCGCCTCGGCCCCGGTGACGGGCTCGTGCTCGGCGGCATCACGATCCCGCACGATCGCAAGGCGATCGGCCACAGCGACGCCGACGTGCTCCTCCACGCGATCACCGACGCCCTGCTGGGAGCCGCGGCCCTCGGCGACATCGGCGAAATGTTTCCCGACACCGACCCCACCAACAAGGGTCGCGATTCGGCAGGGATGCTGCAGGCGGCTTTGGCCCGCGTGGCGGCCGCCGGCTGGCGGATCACAAATCTGGATTGCGTGATTTTCGCCCAGCGGCCCAAAA
>CAZXIG010000371.1:0-2638 GCA_964640405.1 uncultured Candidatus Kuenenia sp. | reverse complement strand
AAGCCGGGGGATGATGCGGGCGGCCTCGGGATGGACGCCGCAATATCCCCCTGCTCGCGCATGGGGGCTTTTATGCGCATGGGGGCTTTTATCGGACAAACGAAAGGAAGCCCCGACCGCAAGCCGGGGGACCGATTCACGCCGGAAGTCGCCGGCGACGAGCCTCGTGTTGCCCGGGCGGGCCGATGCGGGTATCTTTGGGGGCTCGAAACAACTTCCCGCCCCCTGCCCCGCGTGATCGATCATGAAAGACGGCATCCACCCGAAGTACCAGGACACGGTCGCCCGCTGCGGCTGCGGTAACACCTTTTCCACCCGGAGCACGGTGCCGGAAATCAAGGTCGACATCTGCAACGTCTGCCATCCGTTCTTCACCGGCAAGCTGAAGTTCGTCGACACGGCCGGCCGGATCGAGAAGTTCAAGTCGAAGTTCGCCAATGCGGGCTATGCGAGCCTGAAAAAGAAGAAGTCGGGTGCCGAGGCCTCCGCCGAGGCTTCCGCGTCCTGACGGCTGGCCGCGATTCTCCCGCGGCCTGAATGATGCGCGACGAGTTGGAAGCGCGGCTCGCCCGGTTCGAGGAACTCGAGCGGGCGCTGGTCGATCCCGATGTGCTGGCTGATCCGCAGCGGCTCTCTGCCGCGGCCCGCGAACACGGCACGATCGCGAAGCTCGCCAATCGCTATCGCCAGTTCGTGTCGCTCGAGCGGCAGATCGCCGAGATGAAGGACATGATCGCCGGCGACGACCGGGAGTTTCGCGACCTCGCCGAGGCCGAGCTGCCCGAACTCGAGCGGCGGCGGGAGCAGGAGTGGGACGAGCTGCTCGACCTCTGCTCCAGCGACGAGGATGCCGATCGCACCCGCTGCATCATGGAGTTGCGGGCCGGCACCGGCGGCGACGAGGCGGCGCTCTTTGTTCGCGACCTCTACGAGATGTATCGCCGCTACGGCACGGAGATCGGCTGGCAGTTCGAGGTGCTCGACGCCAGCCCCACGGAGCTCGGCGGGTTCAAGGAGCTCGTGCTCGGCGTGTCGGGCGAGGCAGTCTACCGCAAGCTGCAGCACGAGAGCGGCGGGCACCGCGTGCAGCGGGTGCCCGACACCGAGACGAAGGGCCGCATCCACACGTCGGCCGCCACCGTGGCCGTGCTCCCCGAGCCCGAGGACGTGGAGGTGTCGCTCTCGCCCGACGAGTATCGGAAGGATCTCTTCTGCGCGAGCGGCCCGGGGGGGCAGCACGTCAACAAGACGGCCTCCGCGGTGCGGCTCACGCACCTCGAGACCGGCATCGTCGTGCAGTGCCAGGACGAGAAGAGCCAGCATAAAAATCTTGCCAAGGCGCTGCGCGTGCTCAAGACGCGGCTGTACGAGCACCAGCGGCAGATCGAGCATGCGAAGCGGTCGGCCGAGCGGAAGAGCCTCGTGGGCTCCGGTGACCGCAGCCAGCGGATCCGCACCTACAATTTTCCGCAGAACCGTGTCACCGACCACCGCATCAACGAGAGCTTCACGCTCGACCAGGTGATGGCCGGCCGGCTCGGCCTCGTGATCGACGCGATCGAGGAACACGCCCGCCAGGCCCGCAAGTCGGAGATGGAACGCTCCGCCAAGCCGGCCGCCGCCGGCTGATCGACGTCCGCCACTTCACCTCATCCCAGGACGGGACGCATGACGCCTGACCGCCCCGCCCCGCCCCGCCCCGCCACCGGCGACGCCGAGACCTGGACGGTGGGCCGGCTGCTCACGTGGACCACCGACTGGCTCGCCTCGCGCGGCAGCGAGTCGCCGCGGCTCGACGCGGAGGTGTTGCTCGCGCACGTGCGGGGCTGTCCGCGGATCGCCCTCTACACGGCCTTCGACACGCCCGTGGCGGATGCGGAGCGGTCGCGGTTTCGCGAACTCGTGAAGCGGCGCGGCGAGGGGGAGCCCGTGGCCTATCTCGTCGGCAGCAAGGAGTTCTTTTCGCTGCCGTTCGCGGTCAACAAAGGGGTGCTCGTGCCGCGGCCCGAGACCGAAGGCCTCGTCGTGCGGACGCTCGATCTCTGCAAGGCGCTCACGGCGCCCCGGATCATCGACGTGGGCACCGGCTCCGGTGCGATCGCCGTCACGCTCGCGAAGCATCTGCCGCACGCCGTCGTCGTCGCCACCGACATCTCGCCGGAGGCACTCGCCGTCGCCCGAGACAACGCGGCCCGGCATGGCGTGGCGGAGCGGATCCGGTTCGTGGAGTGCGACCTGATGGCGGCCGCGGAGGCGGCAGGCCCATGGAACGTGATCGTGAGCAATCCGCCCTACGTGCGGGAGGACGAGTTCGAGTCGCTGCCCCGGGACGTGCGGCTGCACGAGCCGCGGACGGCGCTGGTGTCGGGGCCGACCGGCGTGGAGGTCGTCGCGCGGTTGGCGGCGGCCGCTGCGGAATCGCTCGCTCCGGGGGGGTGGCTGCTCGTCGAGATCGGGCCCGCGGTGGCGGCCGCGGCCGAGGCGGTGCTCGACGCCCAGGCCGGACTCGTTCGTGAGCCCACGCTCCCCGACATCGCCGAGCTCCCGCGGATCGTGCAGGCCCGCCGGGGTTGAGCACCGAACCGGCCCGGATTATCCCCCGGCTTGCGGTCGGGCTTGCGCCCGATATCCCCCGGCT
>CAZXIG010000370.1:0-2639 GCA_964640405.1 uncultured Candidatus Kuenenia sp. | reverse complement strand
GCGGCCTCCATCCCGAAGCGGCCCGGATCATCCCCCGGCTCGCGCCTGGGGGCTTTTATGAACCGGATTCGCCCCGGTCGAAGAGCGCGATCGACGCCGTGAACCCGTGGAGGCAATTGTGCCGGCCGATCGGGCCGATCTCCCCCTGGGCGAAAAATCCCGCCGCCGGTAGCGGCCCCAAACACTCCCGCACGCACGCGGCGTCGTGATGCGGCTGCGGGAAGAGCCGGGTGCCGCGACCGTTGCAGGTGAACACCAGGGCGCCGACGGGAACGGCGCCCCTGGTCCGTTCGGCCACCAGCAACTCCCGCAGGTCGTCGTGGGCGCTGGCGGCGTCCCGCACGTGGAACTGCACGGTCTGGCCCGTCCGCACCGTATCGCCTACCGCGATCACGCCCGACTGCGGGTCGGCGCCCACCACGTTGCGCACGAGGAAGTCGCCGCGGCCGAAGCTCTCGCGATACTCCGTCGCCGCGCGGCCCACGTGGAGCGAGGCCCGCACGAGGTCGCGATCCGCTTCGGTGAGTTCACCATACAGCTCGCGAAGCCGCTCGAGCGCGGGGCGTCCGCCGAGCTCGAAGATCATGTTCGACTCGGCCCGCGTGATCACCAGCGGCCGACCGATCGGCCGGCAGCCCTGCGAGACGACCGGCCGCACCCGCACGCCCCCGCCGATGACGACGCCGACCGCGCCCGAATCGTAGGTGCGGGAGTCGACGACGAGCGTGTTGGTGCCGGGACGCGACCCGCCGCTCGCCATGCCCCCCACGACCGGCACGCCCGGATGCTCCTCGTCCATCCGCTTGAGGAAGGCGTCCACCGGAAACGAAAACGGGTCGGCGAGGAGAAGCAGCGACGCATGGGGGGGCCACTCGCCGTCGAGATTGGCGGGCCAGCCGGCGAACATCCCGCCGTCCGGCGTCTGCGTGTATTCGAGCGACACGGGCTTGATCGTCGCGCCGGGCAGCGCCGCCAGCCAGACGACGACGGCCGGGCCGGTCTCGTGCTCGACGCCGTCGGCGAGAATCCCCTCCGCCGTCGCGCCGATGAGCGTGCGGGCGGGCACCACGTCGACCAGTGATTCGAGCGCCGGCCGGATGGCCGCCGCATGCGCCGCCGAGACGAAGACGACGCCCAGGTCGGCCGGGCCGCCCCCCAGCCCCTCGACGGCCGCAGCGGTCGCCTCGCGCAGGGCCTGATCGAGCTGCGGATGCGTCGAACTGCCGCTGCCGCACCGGGCACACGCGGAGGAAGCGGTCATGTCACGATCTCGGCGAACGACGTCACCGCCTCGTGCTCGTAGAGACCGCCGGGCTCGCGGTTGCCCGGCCGCACCGCCAGCGCCGTGGCCATGCCGGCGGCCCGGGCCGCGTCGAGCTCGGCCCCGACGTCGCTCACGAACAGGATCTGACGCGGCTCGAGCCCCATGTCGGCGGCGATCGCCGCATAGCTCGCCTGCTCCCGCTTCGGGCCGGTCGTCGTGTCGTAATGACCGCGGAGGAACCGGGTGAGGTCGCCGGCCGACGTGTGCCGGAAGAAGAGCTGCTGGGCCTCGATCGAGCCCGACGAGTAAATCCGCACGTCGAGTCCTGAGTCGGCCCACTGGGCCAGGGCCGGCGGCACATCGTCGAACACGTGCGACACGATCTCGCCCGACTCGAATCCGCTCCGCCAGATCATCCCCTGCAGGGCCTTGAGCGACGTGTCTTTCACGTCGCGGTTCATGAGGTCGATCGCGGCCAGGGCCACCCGCGCGAGCCCCGATTCGTCGGCGCCCGACTCGGCCGGCAGGCCCGCCGTAGCAGCAAGGCCGCGGGCCGCCGCCTGCACGAGGGGATCGTCGCGGTGCCCGATCAGGAAGTCGGCGACCTGCCGCTTCGCATGCTCGAAGAGCACGTCGTAGACGAACGAGATCGACGACGTCGTTCCCTCGACGTCGAGCAGGATGCCCCGGCCGTCGAACACGATCACGATGCGGCCTTTCCTGCGCCCGCCATCCACGCGGGGCCGAGGCAGAGGGGCTCGTACCCCTCGTGCACGCCGTCGGGAAGGTAGTGCGGCGTCCAGCCGCTCGTGTCTTGAAAGAGCCGGATCGCGCGGATGCGGCGATCGTTGCAGAGATCGAACCAGTGCCGGGTGTTGAGTGGCACGCTGATCAGGTCGCCGGCCCAGACCTCGATGCCGAACACGGGCTTGCCCGGAATGCCCGGATTGATGTGAAACACTCCCCTGCCCTGCAGGATGAACCGCACCTCGTCCTCGGTGTGCGTGTGCTCCTTGGCGAATTTCGCGAGCATCACGTCGAGGTTCGGCGTGTCGGGATAGACGTCGATCACGTCGGCCGTCACGAAGCCGCCCCGCCGCTTGAGTTCGTCGATCTCCGGCGCGTAGGCCGCGAGGATCTGCTCCGCGGGGGCGGCCGGATCGACCCGGTCCTCCAGCGGCCAGCGCTCGTAATGGATGTTGTTCGCGGCCAGAAACGCGGTGATCTCGGCCGGATCGGTGATGCGACGGGACTCGGCGGGAACGGTGACGATCGCCATGGCGAATGCCTCCTTTTACTGTTGCTGCTGTTGATGCTGCTGCTGGACAGTCTGACGCGGCTGGAGCGGCGGACTCGCGAGACCGGGCATGGCCCT
>CAZXIG010000369.1:0-2645 GCA_964640405.1 uncultured Candidatus Kuenenia sp. | reverse complement strand
GCCGCCCGAGCGACGTGCTCGTGCCGCGGTGGGATCCGTCGGTGCTCTTCACGCCTGCGGGCATGAACCAGTTCAAGGACCACTTTCTCGGCAAGTGCAAGCTGGAGTTCACCCGGGCAACCACCTGCCAGAAGTGCCTGCGGACGGGCGACATCGACAACGTGGGCCGCACGCCGCGGCACCACACGTTTTTCGAGATGCTCGGCAACTTCAGCTTCGGCGACTACTTCAAGCGGGAGGCGATCCACTGGGCCTGGGAGTTCCTCACGGCCCGGAACTGGCTGAATATCGCCCCCGAAAAGCTCTCCATCACCGTCTACCACGACGACAACGAGGCCTTCGCGATCTGGGCCGACGAGATCGGCGTGCCGGCCGCGAAGATCACGCGGATGGGCGAGGACGACAACTTCTGGCCGGCCGGGGCCCCCACGCAGGGGCCCGACGGCGTCTGCGGCCCGTGCAGCGAGATCTTCTATCGGATGCCCGACGGCAGCGACGTGGAGATCTGGAACCTCGTGTTCACGCAGTTCAACCGCGTGGGCTCCCCGCCGGACAACCTCCATCCGCTCCCCAGCCGCAACATCGACACGGGCATGGGCCTCGAGCGGACCTGCGCGATGCTCCAGGGGGTCGATTCCAACTTCCACATCGACATTCTGCGGCCGATCGTCGAGACGGTGGCCGACGTCTGCGGCCGGCGGTACGAGCCGATGACCGACGACGGTCGCCGCATGCGGCGGATCGCCGACCACGTGCGGGCCTGCACCTTCGCGATCCACGAGAACGTGCTGCCCGGAAACAACGAGGAGAAGTACGTCGTCAAGCGGCTCCTCCGGCGGGCCGTGCTCGACGGCCGGCAGATGGGGATGCAGGAGCCCTTCCTCCACAAGCTGCCGCCGATCGTGGCCGCGATGATGGCGAAGCCCTACCCCGAGCTCGCCGAAACGGTCGGCCGCGTCGCCAGCGTGATCGAACGGGAAGAGGCCTCGTTTCTCGCGACGATCGATGGCGGCCTCGAGCGGATCGAGAAGCTCTTCGCGGCGATCGGCTCGTCGGGCAAGGCGGTCGTCGCCGGTGGCGACGCGGCCGAGCTCTACACCACCTACGGCTTCCCGCCGGAGCTGCTCGAGACACTCGCCGCGGAACGGAACTGCCGCTTCGATTGGGACGGCTTCCGCGCCGCGATGGAGGAGCACGGCCAGCGGTCGGGCGCCGGGGCCCGCGTGGAGGTGTTCGCCTCGGGGCCGCTCGACGCGCTCAAGAAGACCATGCACGGCTCCGAGTTCGTCGGATACGACACGACCCGGGCCGACGGCCGCGTGCTCGGGATCATCGCGCAGCACGCCCTCTGCGACGAGCTGCGGGAGGTGGGGCATGCCGACCCGGTGACGGTCGTCCTCGACCGCACGCCGTTTTACGGCGAGTCGGGGGGCCAGGTGGGCGACACCGGCTGGCTCGAGTGGCAGGGGGGCCGGTTCGAGGTGACCGACACGCAGCGGGAAGGGGGCTTCATGCTCCACGTCGGCCATCTGCGGGAGGGGCGGCTCGACCTCGGGCAGGCCGTGACCGCGGTCGTCGACGACCGGCGGCGGGCCGCGCTGCGTAGGGCCCACTCGGCCACGCACCTCCTGCACGCCGCGTTGCAGCATCATCTCGGCTCACATGCCGTGCAGCAGGGATCGAAGGTCGACGCCGACCTGCTGCGGTTCGACTTCTCGCACACCAGCTCGATCGACGCCGACACGCTGCGAAACATCGAGTCGATGGTCAACGAGCACGTGCTTACCGCCGCGGCCGTATCGGCCAGGCTCCTGCCGCTGGCCGAGGCCCGGCACGAGGGGGCGATGATGCTCTTCGGCGAGAAGTATCCCGACGTGGTGCGGATGGTGACGATGGACGGCGTGAGCCGCGAGCTCTGCGGCGGCACGCACGTGTCGAGCACCGGGCAGATCGGCCTGGTGCGGATCGTGGGGGAGGAGAGCGTATCGGCCGGCACCCGCCGGATCACCGCGGTAACCGGCACGAAGGCGCTCGACCGCTTCCGCCAGGCCGAACAGGCGGTGTCCGAGGCGGCCGGTGCTTTGAAGGTGCCCGTGCAGGAGCTCGCCCATCGGCTCACGACTGTGGTCAAGGAGCTCCGCGAGCTGAAGAAGGCGAAGGCCGCTCCGGCAACCGCCGGAGCCTCGCCCGACGAACTGCTCGCCACCGCGGTCGACATCGGCGGCACGAAAGTGGTGGTTGCCGAGGCGAAGGGGAGCGATGCGGGGGCGATGCGGCAGTGCATCGATCAGCTGCGGCGGAAGGCCAGCCCGATCGCCGTGCTCCTGGCCGCGGCCGACGCCGAAAAGGTGACACTCGTCGCTGGCATCTCACGCGAGCTCGAGGCCCGCGGCCTCTCGGCCGGCAACTGGATCAAGGAGCCGGCGGCGGCCGTGGGAGGGAAGGGGGGCGGCCGGCCCGACCTCGCCCAGGCCGGCGGCAAACTCGTCGACAAGGTGCCCGCCGCCCTCGACGCCGCCCGTCAGGCGATCGAGAAGATGCTGCGGGGCTAGGTCACAACTGGGGTTCGTGACGTGACCTCGATGGGCCCAAACCGGCTCGCGGGCGGCATGAGTTGCCTCGCTGGCGGCCGCACGCCACGCTCG
>CAZXIG010000368.1:0-2655 GCA_964640405.1 uncultured Candidatus Kuenenia sp. | reverse complement strand
GCCCCCAGGCGCAAGCCGGGGGATAATGCGGGCCGCTTCGGGATCGACGCCGCATTATCCCCCTGCTTGCGCATGGGGGCTTCTCGCATGGGGGTTTGTATTGCGTCCGGAATGCGGTCGATGGCGTGAATCTGGGGAGGCTGGGTCGTCGAACAACTCGCTGCTCGTCTGCTCTGGACTCGATTGGCCCAGATCCCTAATTTCCCCCCGCCTCGGGGCGAGACCGTGCCTATGGCCGCCCTGATCCGATCCAGGAGAAACATCGTGGCCATGCTGCGGTATGCGTCGTCGAGCGTCAGGTGTGCGGGCATCGCGATTCCCATGGTCTTCTGCGGCTCGCTTTGGCTGCCGCAGATCAGGGCCGAAGAACCGGCTGCACCACCGCGGCCGCTCATGCGGATGCCGGCCTGGATCGAAACGATCAACGAGCCCGGCAAGCCCCAGCCGCTCGCGGCGCCCGCCAAGGCGGCGACCCTGCCCGAGCTCATTCCGGTCGCCGGCACGACCCCCGCACCCGCGACGCCGCAGCAGGCCGCTGCCGCGGCGAAGCCCGCCGCTCCGGGCAACCCGCTGACCCGCTGGTTCTCCGAGAGGATGGCGGCGATGCCTAAGCCGACATCGCTTCTGCCCGCGAAGCCCACGTCCCCGAACGCATCGGCTCCGGCCAACGTGCCTCCTCCGATCGGCGAACAGCCGCCGCTCGCCGCTGCCCCCGCCACTGCGCTGCACGACGAGAATCCGACCACCGAGAAACCGGCCGCCAAGCCGAAGGCCGAGCCGACCGTCACCGCACCCGTGGCAGCGACTCCCGACGAGATGCCGACGCTCTCGATCGACCAGGCCAGCTTCAAGGGCGCCCTACCCGGCAAGACCACCCGCGCCGAGCTCGAAGCCGGCTGGGGGGCGGGCGAAGCCTTTACACGGGATGACGGCACCTCCGGCTTTTCGTGGAAGGTCGAGCCGTTCGAGCGGGTCGAAGTGATGCTCGAGAACGACGTCGTCTCGTCGATCCGCATCAAGCTCATGGAGCCGGTCGGGCTGCCCGACCTCGCCAAGCAGCTGGAGATCAGCGACCTTCGCACCGTATCGATCCTCGACGAGCAGGGCGTGTCGATCGGCGAGGTGTATCCGGAACGCGGCGTGATCCTGAGCGTGAAGCCGGGCACCCAGACGGCGACGGCGATCCTCATCGAGCCGCTCGACCCCGAGTCGTTCGTGCTGCGGGCCGAGGGCGAACTCGAAACCTGCTCGGCCAACGCGGTTGCCGACCTGCTCTACGCGATCCAACTCGACCCACGGCACGTGCGGGCCCACCGCCTGCTGCTCGCCATGACGAGCGACCAGGGCAAGTGGAACGAGGCCTTGCAGCTCGCCGAAACCGCGAGCCGCCTCGACCCGGCCGATGTCTGGACGCAGCTCAAGTACGCCGACGTGCTGCTCGAGCTCGACCGTCCCGCCGAGGCGCGAGCGGTGCTCGAGGCGATGAAAAACAAGGATGCCGGCTCCCCGCTGGTGGCGGCGCAGGTGCAGCGGCTCCTCGGCCGCGCCGCGCTTGCCGGCGAAAAGCCCGACCACCAGGCCGCCGTCGAACACTTTGCGGAGACGATCCGCAGGGCCTCGCCGCTGCTGACGAAGCGGTCGCCCGCGTTGCAGGCGGCCACCCGCGAGGTGCTGCTCGACGCCCATCTCGGCACGGCGCTGGCCATCGCGAAGGGCACCTGGCAGCAAAAGAGCCGCGTAATCCCCAAGTGGATCTCCCGCAGCGAAACGCTCGTGGACGAGTTCAAGGGGGGGGACCAGGAGAAGATGGTGCTGGAACTGCAACTCTGCCGCGGGGCGCTGGCCGCCTCGGCGGGCGCGACCGAGGCCGTCGAGCCGATGCCGTGGGTGAAGCGGCTGCTGGAACTCCGCGAGCGGATGGGCGACGCCATCGGCGACCCGTGGCGGCGTCGGCAGATCGACTGGGAAGTCGGACAGGGGCTCGCCGACGCGCTCGCCGCCGCCCAGAAGCGGGGCGACACGACCGACATGCTCGACAACGCGACGCTCACCGCGGCCTACCTCGAACGTGGCGCCGAGCAGCGTGAACTCACGGCCGCGGAGCGGCGGAACTTCGGCGAGCTCATGTTCCGGATCGGCATCATGCACAGCCTCCAGCGGGGCGATCATGCCACCGCGGTGACCTGGTTCGACCGGGTGATCCCGCTCTGGGAGGAAGGGGGTGCCGTCGAGGGCGACCCCGATCCGGGCAAGGTTGGCGAGTCGTACGTGAGCATGGCCATCTCCTATTGGCAGGTCGAGCGGCGGGAGGATGCCCTGGCCCTGAGCCGCCGCGGCGTCGATCTCATGGTGGCAGCAGTGGATCGCAAGGAGCTCGACGAGCGGGCGTTGGCTGTCGCCTACGGCAATCTCTCCACGATGTATGCCGAGGAGGGAGACGAGACGCAGTCGCGAACCTACGCCGAAATGGCCAGCCGCGCCGAAGCCACGGGCACGATCGTGAAGTGACGCGGCGCGAGCCGGGGATCGTGCTCTCCAATCCAAGCCCCCAGGCGCGAGCCGGGGGATGATTCGGGCCGTTTCGGGATGGATGCCGCAATATCCCCCTGCTTGCGCATGGGGGCTTTTATGGCGCACGACGCGCGGGGCTTTTAT
>CAZXIG010000367.1:0-2687 GCA_964640405.1 uncultured Candidatus Kuenenia sp. | reverse complement strand
CGGCCGATCCCGTGCTCACGGCGCGGGTGCGGCGGGCGCGGATCGCGCTCGACCATCAGTGGCTCTGCCGCAACGCCGTCTACCGCTACCAGAGCGAACAACAGAAGAAGCCCTTCCGTGGGCCAACCGACAGGGATGCCCTCCTGGCCGACCTCACCGCCCGCTGCCGGGAGGCCGGTGTGCGCCAGGTGGGCTACGTGGACTCCGGAGCCCCAGCAAGCGTGGAGGATTACCTGGCGGTTTCCCGCGGTGTCGGAGAGCACGTCCCCGCGAGCTTCGTCGGGGCAGCGCACCTGGAGGCGGACGAGACCTACCGGGCCTTCCGCGACGGCGCCTCCATGCCGCTGCCGCCTGAACTGGCCGGCATTCCTCGGGATCGGGTGGTTGACGTCCAAGAGGACCGGATGTGGTTACACGAGCAAGATGGGAGTGAGATCCCTGCCGAGGTCGTTTTCGATGCGCAGGCTGGGAACCACGCGGCGGTCTGCTTGGATCCGGGCGTCGTGAGTTGGGGTGTCCAGGTCCGCGATCTGGCGGCCAAGGGGATCAAGGGACGCTGGCATGCCTATGCCGCCGTGCGTGTCGAGGCGCCGGCGAAGACGGGGCTTGCCTTTACCGCCGGGGTCTATGACCGCAGTTCCAACCGCTACCTCTTGGGGATTTCGCAGCTTCTGGAACGCCGGGCCGGTGGCCCGCCAGACCCGAATGTCGCCACGGAGCCGGCCACCGGCTTGAACGAGCCGATCGCGGACGGCCGTTACCGGCTCTACGACTTCGGCGTGCACGACTTCAGTGACGCCATCTACCTCTGGATCGGCACCGACGGCGGCGTGGATCCCAAGAACGTGAAGGCCATCTACGTCGACCGGTTCATCTTCGTGCGCGAGGAATGACGCATCGCGGCCGCGGATTCGCCTCCGGTCCTGGGTCAACATCGAGGACGCCGTGGTACGACTCGTGCTGAAACACCACGTTTCGTGCCGGCACGAGGATCAGCCATCCCTGGCCTCCTCGCCATTGGCCACCCGATGACCATGCGGGGCCGGTCGTCAGGCCGGGGCCGCCCGCGGAAAGCCGACGGCCGCCGGGTCCCAGGCCGGCGGCAGGGGCTTCCAGGGGGCTGTTTTTCCGGTGGTTTTCGCTGGTTTTGCCCTGTTTGTGCGGCCGACCCGATTTTTTCGGCGGCTTCCACCTTTCGGTGGAGGCGAGGCACTTGGCGGCGAACTACATTTCAAAAAGGTGGGAGTGAGATGTCCCACAAAGGAAACGCGTCGAGGAGGGGAAATGATCATGACAGCCGCATCCACGAAGTCTCTGCGGAAAAAGTCGTCGGCCTGGGTCGCGGTGGCGATCTTCTGTGGCAGCCAGCTGCTCGCGCCGGTGCAGGCCGCCAACATCTATTGGCAAACACCCACGACGATGACGGCCGACACCGACGTGCGCACCTATGGCTCGCTCGTCGGCGCCTACACGCTCGCCGGGTTCAGCAACCCCACGACCGTCAACGGCGTTTCGTTCACGTCGACAGTCGTCGGCGCCGCGCCCTCAGCCGCGTTTGGCTCGCTGGCGACACTCACCCCCGTCGGGGGAAGCGGCTTCAACATCAATGGATTAGCCAACGGTGAGGTCGGAACCCCGGCGTCGCCGTCGCTCTCCACCGACTATCGAAAGATCGCCAACGGCGGCGGCTATGCATTCGGTACTACTACTGCCGCTCCGATGACCCTCACGCTCGGAAACCTCACCCCGGGCCGGTCCTACATGTTCCAGACGTGGGTGAACGACAGCCGGGCTGTCGTCGGCACCCGTACGCAGACACTCACCGGCGGGTTCACCACCTCGGGAACGATGGCCTACAACAGCACGCAAGGGAATGGCGGCAACGGCTCGTTCGTCGTGGGCAACTTCGTCGCCGATTCCACGTCGCAGGCCGTCACCTTCAACCTGACCAACAGCATCACGCAGATGAACGCCTTCCAGCTGCGCGACGTGACGACCACGGTGAACTGGAGCCCGGCCCAGACGATGACCGCCGACACGGACGTCCGCACCGACGGCACGCTTGTGGGCGCCTTCACGGCCGGCGGGGTCAATAACGCCACGACCGTCAACGGAGTGCCTTTCTCGTGGGTCAACGTCTCCGGAACGACTGCCAGGTCGGCGACGTTCGGCTCCGTGGCCACGGCCGTGCCGTTGGCCACGAGCACCAGTAGTTGGACGTTTTACGGTTTGACGCCGGGCGAAACCGGCACTCCGGCCAGCCCAGCCCTGTCGGCCGACTACGGCAAACTGGCCCAGGGTGGCATCCTTGGCACAGCTCCGAACTTTAGTGCCGGCGGCGGCGTCGCGCTGACTCTGAACAACCTGACCCCTGGACAGCAGTATCTCTTCCAGACCTGGGTGAATGATTCTCGGGGGGTGGTCGGCACCCGCACGCAGACGCTCTCGGCCGACGGGTTTTCGTCGGGAGTGATGGCCTTCAACAGCACGCAGGCCAACGGCGGCAACGGCTCGTTCGTCACGGGCACTTTCACGGCGGTGGGAGACTCGCTGACGATCAGTTACGTTCCCGGTGTTGGAGGTGTCGGCCAGATGAATGCCTTCCAAATTCGGGCGGTGCCGGAGCCTTCGTCGCTGGCGCTCGCCGGCCTCGGCGTGGCCGCCGCCGCCTGGGCCTGCCGCCGGCG
>CAZXIG010000366.1:0-2687 GCA_964640405.1 uncultured Candidatus Kuenenia sp. | reverse complement strand
TAGTGGCGGCCCTCCGGGCTCTCCACGGGCGCGCAGACGAGCTGGCGGTCGGGCAGCTCGAGGCCGTACTTGGCCGGCGCGTCCCGCAGCGCCCGCAGGGCGTCGTCGCACACCTGGTAGCCCAGGCCCCGCGACCCCGAGTGGATGAGCACGCAGATCTGGCCGGCATGCAGCCCGAAGGCGGCGGCCGCCCGCTCGTCCTCCACGCGATCGACCACCTGCACCTCGATGAAGTGGTTGCCCGCGCCGACGGTGCCGCACTGATCGGCTCCGCGGGCGAGCGCCCGGTCGCTCACGCTCTCGGGCACCGCCCCCTCGATCGTGCCCTCCGCCTCGGCGCAGGCGATGTCGTCGGGCGTGGCCAGGCCGCGCCGCGCGAGAAACGGCACTCCCTCGGCCATCAGCGTCCGCAGCTCCGCGGGTGCGAAGGAATACTTGCCCCCCTGCCCCACGCCCACGGGCACGTCGCGAATGAGCTGGTTCACGAGCTGCACGAGCGTGGGCTGCACGTCGGCGAGCACGAGGTTCGTCCGCACCAGTCGCACGCCGCAGTTGATGTCGTAGCCCACGCCGCCGGGCGACACGACACCGCCGGCGGCCGGATCGGTCGCGCACACGCCTCCGATGCAGAAGCCGTAGCCCCAGTGGATGTCGGGCATCGCGAGGCTCGCCTGCTGGATGCCCGGCAGGAAGGCCACGTTGGCCACCTGCTCGGGGGCCCGGTCGCTGCGGAGCTGCGGGATTAGCCGCTCGTCGGCGAAGATCAGGCCGTCCACCCGCATGCCCGGCTTATACGACTTCGGAATCCTCCAGGTGCAGTCGTCGACCCGCTCGAGCGGCCCCTCGAACGCCCGCGCCGCAGCTGACTCGATCGGTTCGCCCATCTGCCTGCTGCTCGTTGCTGAAGAAAGCCCGGAGCGGAAGCGACGGGACACGCGTCGCCCCTCGGCACCCCGACATCCTACGCCTCGTCAGATATCCACGATGAAAAACGCTTCCCAGCCGCCGGCGTCGTGCCGGACGTCCAGTTCGTGCTGCGTGATCGCCTTCACCTCGTGGGCCAGTTGATGCCGGGCGGGATCGTATCGCTCACCCCGCGCGGTGGCCCGCAGCCCGTCCGCGTGAACGTCGATCGCGAACTCGCAAAACAGCATCCGCCGCAGTTCGAAGGCGGCGTGCAGTTCGCTCACCCAGTCGAAGAGCAGCCACGTCGGATCGCTGCCGGCGACCGTGAACGACTCGGCCACCTCCGCACGCACCTGGGGCGGATCACCGGCGATGACGGCCGTCAGCCCCCGACCGGCATCCGCGAGCAGTGCCGCGAACGATTCCGCCCGCACGCGGATTCCGAGATCGGCCGTGTGCTCGCAGATCTCATACATCGACTCGGGCTCTCACCGCTTTCGGCGCACCGTTTTCTTGGCGGACACTTTCTTCGCGGCCGCCTTTGGAGCCGCCTTCTTCCTGGCAACCACCCGCTTGGCGGCAGCTTTCCGAGACGACTTCGCCGCGGCCTCGACCTCGTCGAGGAAATCGTTCGCCATGGTGGTCAGGTCCGCGGTCGAAAGCGGCTCCACCTCGTCGAGGATGAAGAGCGACAGTTCGCCCCGTTGCTGGGCGGCCATCAGCGTCTGGTACTCGGCGAGCGTGAGATCGTCGTGGTCGTCGTCCTCGCTCGTGAGGAACTCGAAGCCCACCCGCTGCTTGGCGTCCCAGCCGTCGATGTGGAACGACGTGCCGTATTCCCGGAACGTGAGGTTCCGCATGATGGCGTAGCCGCGCTTCTTGAACAGGCGGGCGAGCAGGTCGCAGCCCTCGGTTTCGGACAGGATGTCGGACATGAAAACGCGCCTCGCGACCTATAGGGTGAAGGACAGAACAGTCGCCGTGCATCTCGCCGGGCGACGCAGGGAAGCTAGGCTCCGGACGGCATCCCGGTCAACCAGCGGGTTCTGGTGCGGTCGCCGCAGCCCTGCGGGGGGGCCGCCGGGAAGTGTCCGTGGAGCGGAACCTCTCTCCCGCGGGCGGCACTGGGACGGTTGCCCCGCCGATCGGCATCGGCGAAGGATGATTCTCGTTCCGGCGACGCGGGGGCATCGCCTGGCCGTCACGCAATGTCATGGAGGGCATCATGCGTACCGTTCAATGGGATCGCCTCATCCAGGCGCTGGTGCTGATCCGGCTGGGACAGGAACTCGGAACCGACTCCCGTCTCGCCCAGGCCGTTCACGACGTGGTCCACGCCCTGCTCGCGCTCGGGCCGTGACGCGGCCCACATTCCGGACCACTTTGGTTGGCGCGTTGACGATCACGCTCATGCGCTCCGCGACGATCGGTTGACGACTTTGGCTCGCGACATCACTCATCAAATGACCAGCGATGATCTCGGCCGGGTCTCGATCGTCAACGGCTGCTCGCTCATGAAATGGTGTGCCTCCTCACACGCCACACTGTCGAATGGCGTGTCGCATGGAATGGGGGACGGTCGGCCGCCTTCAGCCGAAAGCGATTCCCAGTCGTACGGCGATCCGCCGCAGCGGTGCGTCACGGGTGCACAAGACGTGGGCCTCGTTCACGGATGCCCAGAGGATGTGGGCGTCGATGAGCCCTATGCCACTGCCGTGAAGGTGCTGATCGTCGATGAAGGCCAGGATCTCGTCATGCTCGGCCTGCCCCGTCCGCGGCAG
>CAZXIG010000365.1:0-2707 GCA_964640405.1 uncultured Candidatus Kuenenia sp. | reverse complement strand
GGTCGCCGATGATCAGCTCGCGCTGGCCGCGGCCGATCGGCGTCATCGCATCGACCGCCTTGATGCCGGTCTGCAGCGGCTCGCGAACGGGCTGCCGCTCGGCGATGCCCGGAGCGAGCGTCTCGACCGGACGGCGCTGGTCGGTCACCACCGGACCCTTGCCGTCGAGCGGGTTGCCGAGCGGATCGAGCACGCGGCCGATCACGGCGTCACCCACCGGCACGGAGAGCAGCCGGCCGGTGCTCCGTACCTCGTCCCCCTCGGTGACCTTCAGGTAGTCGCCCAGAATGATCACGCCGACCGAGTTTTCCTCGAGGTTGAAGGCGAGGCCGGTGATGCCGCCGGGGAATTCGACCATCTCACCGGCCATCACGCCGGAGAGACCCCACACGCGGGCGATGCCGTCGCCCACTTCGAGAACGCGGCCCACCTCGCGGACGTCGATGCCCGACTCGAACCGGTCGATCTCCTCACGCAGAACTGAGGCGATCTCGTCCGTATTGAATTTCATGAATGCTCCTCTGCTTCAGCCGCTGCCCCAGCCGTACGAGGCTCGTGGCGACGGATTGGTCATAGACGGTGTCGGCGATCCGCACGACGAGGCCGCCGATCACCGCTGGATCGACGACGAACGTGGCGGAAAGTTTCGTGGCCACGGCACGCTCCACCTCGGCCTGGATCCGCGCCTGTTCGGCGGCGTCCAGCGGCACGGCGGTCGTGAACGTGGCGGGCTTGCGGCCCTCGAGCTCGTCGGCCCGGCGGACGGCGGCGGCCACGACGTCCGTGAGGATGTCGAGCCGCTCGTGCCGGGCGAGCACATGCAGGGCGTGGGCGGTGGTGGGCTGCATGCGGCCGGCGGCGATCCGATCGATCATCGCGGCCTTCTGCTCGACCGCCACCTTCGGCGATGCGAGAAGCTGGGCCGCCTTCGGCACCTTGGGCAGCACGTCGCGCACGAGTGACGTGAGTTCCTCGAGCACCTCGCGACGGCAGCGGCGGCGGTCGGCCGCCTCGACGATCGCCTGCGCGTAGACCTTGGCCACCCGCTCCACGCCGATGTCGATGGGCGCGGAGTCGCTGGCGGAGGCGGACGGGCCGGCGGTGGAGGCGGTGGGGTTCATCGTGCGTCGTGGCCGTGAGGGCGGGTCAGTTCACGCTCGGCGTGGTGGTGATGCTGGCGACGGAATCGCGGACGAGCCGGGCCTGATCATCCGGCCCCAGCTTCGCGGAGAGAAACTTCCCGGCGACCTGCACGGCGAGATCCCCGGCCTTCTCGGCGATCTGCGAGAGAGCGTCGTCCTTGGCCAGGCCGATCTCGTGACGAGCCCGGTTCTTCTCGTCTTCGGCCGCCTTGCGGGCTTCCGCCACGATCGATTGGCGGGTGGCGTCGGCATCGCGACGGGCCTCGTCGAGCATCCCCCGCACCTCGTCGGCCGCCTCGGCCAACCGCCGCTCGTAGGAGGCCAGCAGCCGCCGGGCATCCTCGTTGGCAGCTTGGGTGGCGGCGATCGTATCGGCGATGCCCTGCTCCCGCTTGTCGAGCCCTTCCATGATCGGCTTCCAGGCGAACTTCGTGAGCAGCGCCATCAGGATGCCGAACACGGCGAACGACCACAGTGCGAGATCCTTCTGAAACCAGGCGGGGCTCTCGAACGCCTGCGTCGACGTGCCGGCCGGCGGGTTGTGGCCGATCTCGACGTGATGCCCGTCGCCATGCCCGTGATCATCGGCGGCCAGAGCCGCGCCGGGAGCCGCCGCCGCGAGCCCCAAGGCGGCCACGCAGGCGAACATGCCCAACAGACGACCGAATCGACGGAAAGACATCACGACACACTCTCCACTGGGATCACTTGAAACCATCGTCGCCTGAACCATCGTCGCCGCACCAGGGCCGCGGCCGGCGGCGCCGCACGCATGCGAACGACCGCCGACCGGCCCGGCAGACCGCGCGGCCGCGAGGCCGCACGGCGATCTGCAATCACTTCTGCGAGCAGATGAACAGCGCGTAGAAGGTGAAGCCTTCGATAAGGGCCGCGGCGATGATCATGGCCGTCTGGATGCTGCCCGACACCTCCGGCTGACGAGCCATGCTCTCGTAGGCGGCCGAGGCCAGCCGGCTGATGCCGAACGCGGCGCCGATCACGACAAGGCCAACGCTGAAGGCGGGGGTGAGGTCGATGAGCGAACGGCCACCGGCGGCCTCCTGGGCGCTGGCGACGTTGGCGCACAGCACCACGAGGGCGAGGGCGGCGAGCGTGGTGAGCGAACGGGCGGAGAAAAGGGAACGCACCATGACTGGATCAAGCTCCTGGACTACGAGGGAAGGAATACGGGGTTCCGAACGGGCGTTCGGAGGAAACCTGAATCGAACGAAACCGGGAATGCGAGGTCGGCAAGCCTAATGTTGGTGAACCGCCGCGCCAATGAAGAGCGCGGAAAGAAACGTGAAAATGTAGGCCTGCAGAAACGCGACGAAGAGTTCCAGCACGCTGAACAACGCCGAGCTGACGACGCTGATGCCGGTGACCGTCGCCCACATCCCCATCGAATAGGTGGCGGCTGCCGAGATCAGCCCCATGATTCCCAGCAGCACGAGGTGGCCGGCCACCATGTTGGCGAGGAGCCGGACGGCGAGGATGAGGTGCTTGATGCAGAGGCCGAGCATCTCGATCGCGAAGATCATCGGCTTGAGCAGGATCGCCAGCGG
>CAZXIG010000364.1:0-2709 GCA_964640405.1 uncultured Candidatus Kuenenia sp. | reverse complement strand
AGGAAGCCCCCAGGCGCAAGCCGGGGGATGTCGGGCGCCAGCCCGACCCACGCAAGCCGGGGGATGTCGGGCGCCAGCCCGACCCACGCGACCGCTCACGACACCGCGAGCATTCGCTCCAGGGCGGTGAGGGCCCACTTCGCCGTCTCGTCATCCACGCGGATCACGTTCACCGGCTTGCCTGCGGCGATGTGCTCGAGGCTCCAGCAGAGGTGGGCCAGGTCGATCCGATACATCGTGGCGCACATGCAGACGACGGGCGACAAAAACCGGATCGTCTGTTCCGGATGGTTCTGCTCCAGCCGCTTCACGAGATGCAGCTCGGTGCCGATCGCCCACTTCGTGCCGGGCGGTGCCGCCTCGACCTGCTTGATGATGTAGCTCGTCGAGCCGGCGAGGTCGGCCTTGTCGACCACCTCCATCGCGCACTCGGGATGCACGAGCACCTTCACGCCCGGGATGTTCGCCCGCATCGCATCGACGTGCTCCGGCTTGAACATCGCGTGCACGCTGCAGTGCCCCTGCCAGAGCACCACGCGGCTCTGCTGGAGCTGCTCGGACGTACTCCCGCCGAGTCGCGGGGCATGCGGATTCCAGACGCACATCTCGTCGAGCGGGATGCCCATCTTCCGCGCGGTGTTGCGGCCGAGGTGCTGATCGGGGAAGAAGAGCACCCGCTTGGTGCGGGCGAAGGCCCAGTCGAGCACGGCGCGGGCGTTGCTCGACGTGCAGACGATGCCGCCGTGGCGGCCGCAGAAGGCCTTCAGGCTCGCCGCCGAGTTGATGTAGGTGACGGGCGTGACGTCGGACGTGTCGATCACCGTGCCGAGGTCGGCCCAGGCGTCCTCCACCTGGTCGATCGCGGCCATGTCGGCCATCGAGCAGCCCGCGGCCATGTCGGGGAGCACGACCGTCACCCGCCGGCCCCCGCGGGCCGCCACCCGCTCCGGCCGGTTGGCGAGGATGTCGGCCGTCTCGGCCATGAAGTGCACGCCGCAGAAGGCGATCGCCTCGCAGTCGGCCCGCTCGGCCGCCGACTTCGAGAGCTGGTAGCTGTCCCCCTGGAAGTCGGCGTGGGCGATCACGCCGTCCTGCTGGTAGTGGTGGCCGAGGATCACGAGCCGGGAGCCGAGCTGCCGGCGGACGGCCTCGATCCGTTCGGACAGGGCGGCGTCTTCGAGGCCGCGGTAGGCGGGAAACGGGGAGGCGAAGGCGGGGGCGGTGGCGGTGGCTGTCATGATGTCTCCGAGTATATGCAGGCCGTGCAGCCGATCCCGGTCGCGGTATACTGCCGCCCCTGGGCCAGGCTTCTCCGGGCCCCACCCCACACTCTCCAACGGAAGGACGACGAGGTCATATGGCGCGGAAAGTCGTGAATCGCAAGGAACTGCGGGCTCAGGCCGATGCTGCGGAGGCCCGCGGCAAGACGGCCAAGAAGGAGAAGCCGGTCAAGGAAAAGAAGGAGAAGAAGGAAAAGGCCGTCAAGGAGAAGAAGGTCGCCGCCAAGAAGACGACCCGCAAGAAGGTGGTGAAGGAGGCCCGCATGAAGGCCTACTGGGGGGTCTTCAACCAGGCCATGAAGCGGCTGGCAATGTTCGAGTACGCCGACAAGAAGGCCGCCGAGAAGAAGGCGTCGGAGTTGGGCTCCAACCACTTCGTCCAGCTCATCAAGGAGCCGATTGCCGAGGCGTGAGGCCTCACCACGGACTCTTCCACTCGCCCCAGGCCGCGAGGTAACGGGCGAGGCCGGGGCAGTCCGCGGCCTTCGACTCGATCCACTCGCGAGCCTGCTCGATGAGGGCGTGCTCCCGCTTGATGTCGATGTCGCCGGCCACCACTCGCGACCGCAGGAACACGAAGTAGGTGTCGAGCACGTCGCTGCGGCAGTAGTCGTGGATCTCCGCCTTCTTCCCGGCGTCCCACAGCTCCTGCACCATGTGACCGGCCACCTCCATCTTGCCCGGCTTCCCGATCAGGTTGGCCGCCAGCGACAGCCCGCCATTGAACCGCGAGGCGCCCGAGTTGGTGAGCCACTCGTGCAGGTCGAAGTGGGCCGCGGTGTTGTAGCGATACCGCGGCTGGTCGAAGTTTCTCGCATCCTCGGCGAACCAGTCGGGAATCTGGATGCCGTAGCGAAACGCGCAGAGTTCCAGCAGCGGCATGTCGAACCCGCGTCCGTTGAACGACACGAGCCGGGGCCGGTGATATCGCCGCCAGCCCTCCCAGAACTTCTTCACGATCTCGTGGGGCCGCGACTCCTGCTCGTCGAGGGCCACGAGATCCTGGAGGGACAGATCCTTCCCGAGCTTCGCGATCACGAGCGAGACAGGCAGCTGGAACGTGTAGGGGATGAAGTCTTTCCCGTTCTCCGCCTGCAGCTCGCCGCGATACCGCGCGATCGCCTTCTCAGGCGAGAGATCCTCGCCCGGATACCGCAGCCGCGACACGAGCGCCCCGTCGGCGACACTCTCGATGTCGAACACGAAATACTTGGTGTCGGATGCGGCCATGTCTCGGCTCCAGGGGTGAGGTGATCTCGTTCAGCGTGGTCCGGCGGCGAAACGGCAGAAGTCTCCTCGCGGTGAAGCTCGCTCCTTCCACGACCTGCGGCGGTTCATTCCCCAGAAGGTCGCGATCTTCAATGCTCGTCGAGCTTCCGCCGATTCCGCCGCCTCCGTTTCACGTGCAGGAACACCAGTCACACACCCC
>CAZXIG010000363.1:0-2738 GCA_964640405.1 uncultured Candidatus Kuenenia sp. | reverse complement strand
CTGCGTCACGAGATAGACGTCGATCGATGGTCCATCAGTAAAGCCGCGCGGCCGGCGGGCAGGCTGCTTTGAGACGGTGAGGCCGACAGCGCGGGCGGCCGGCTCGAATTCAGTGGCGCGCGCGCGGCCCGGATCGGCCACCATGGCGAGGCCGCCAGGGGCGAGCGTGCGGGCGATCACGGCCGACAGCGCGACGGCGTGGTGCTTCTCGTAGAGCACGTCGGCGGCCACCACGCGGTCGAAGCGGCCGAGGTCGGCGGGCAGGTTCCGCCAGTCGAGCAGCCGCACCGCGAGGCCGGCGGCGCCGTTGCGGTCGGCGTTGTATCGCACCCCTTCCAGGGCCGCTTCCTCGTAGTCGCTGGCGGTGGCGGTGAAGCCGTGGCGGGCGGCCACGATGGCCGGGAGGGCGAGGCCGCAGCCGAGTTCCAGGAGCGTCTGGCCGCGGCCGTCGAGCTGGGAAAGTTCCTCGGCCAACACGATCGCCGATTCCCAGACGTTGGCCCAGTAGGGGATGCGTTCGTCGGCCTCGAAGGCGGCCACGTCGATCAGGGCGTCGAGGTCGGGGGGCTGCCAGAACCGATAGGGCTCGCCGCAGACGTCGATCACCCGCTCCACCGGCTCGAACCGCTCGTAGCCCACGTCATGGCCCATGCCGTCCGCCTCCGCGACCGCCATCATCCCGTCAGGTGTTACAGGCCGCAGGCCAGGGACGTGCCGAACGCCCTGTGCCGGTCGCATGCGAGCCTATCGTGTGGCACGATTGTAGGGTTCTCACCGTCCTTTGCCGCCCAGCAGGTCTCCATGCTCACCGACTTCGATCTGCACCTGCTCGGCGAGGGCCGCCACTGGAAGAGCTACGAGAAGCTCGGGGCCCAACTCGAGACGATCGACGGCGTCGCGGGCGTGACGTTCGCCGTCTGGGCGCCCAACGCCGACCTCGTGAGCGTGGTGGGCGACTTCAACGGCTGGAACGGCGACGGCCACCGGATGCACAAGCGGATTCCATCCGGAATCTGGGAGCTGTTCGTGCCGGGGCTCGGCGTCGGCACGCTCTACAAGTTTCGGATCCACTCCCACGGCACCCACACCGACCGCACCGATCCCTACGGCTTCGCCGCCGAGGTGCCCCCCCGCACCGCCTCGATGGTGGCCGACCTGCGGTCGTACCAGTGGCAGGACGACGGCTGGATGGCCGGCCGCGCCGCACGCAATGCCCTCGCCGCGCCGATCAGCATCTACGAGGTGCACCTCGGCAGCTGGCGACGGCCGGGCGACGACGCCAACCGCTGGCTCACCTACGCCGATCTCGAGCGGGAGCTCGTGCCCTACGTCGTGGAGATGGGGTTCACCCACGTCGAGTTCCTGCCCCCCACGGAGCACCCGCTCTCGGCGAGCTGGGGCTATCAGACGATCGGCCTGTTCGCCGCCACGAGCCGGTTCGGCTCGCCGCAGGCGTTCATGTCGCTCATCGACGCCCTGCACCGGGCCGGCGTCGGCGTGATCATCGACTGGGTGCCGGCCCACTTCCCCAAGGACGGCCACGGCCTGCGTCGCTTCGACGGCACAGCGCTCTACGAGCACGAGGATCCCCGCAAGGGAGAGCACCCCGACTGGGGCACGCTGATCTTCAACTACGGCCGCCACGAGGTGGCCAACTACCTCGTCTCGAGCGCGCTCTTCTGGCTCGACCACTATCACGTCGACGGCCTGCGGGTCGATGCCGTGGCCTCGATGCTCTACCTCGACTACAGCCGCAAGGAGGGGGAGTGGGAGCCCAACTGCTTCGGCGGGCGGGAGAACCTCGAGGCGATCGAGTTCCTAAAGACGGTCAACGTCCAGGTGCACGGCCACTTCCCGGGCACGCTCACGATCGCCGAGGAATCGACCGCCTGGCCGGGCGTGTCGCGGCCCACCTACGTCGGCGGCCTCGGCTTCAGCCTCAAATGGAACATGGGCTGGATGAACGACACGCTGCGGTACATGCGGCACGATCCGGTGCATCGCAAGTACCACCACGACGAGCTGACGTTCAGCCTCATCTACGCCTTCCACGAAAACTTCGTGCTCCCCTTCTCCCACGACGAGGTCGTGCACGGCAAGGGCTCGCTCCTCGACCAGATGCCGGGCGACCTGTGGCAGAAGTTCGCCAACCTCCGGCTGCTCTACACCTACATGTGGTGTCACCCCGGCAAGAAGCTGCTCTTCATGGGAGGAGAGTTCGGCCAGTGGCGCGAATGGAACTTCGACCAGAGCCTCGACTGGCACCTTCTCCAGCACGACACCCACCGCGGCCTCTCGAAGGCCGTAGCCGATCTCAACGCCCTGGTCCGTCGGGAGCCGTCCCTCCACCAGCTCGACTTCGACGGCCGCGGCTTCGAGTGGATCGACTGCCACAATTGGCAGGACAGCGTGCTGGCCTTCGTGCGCCGCGGCGAGCATCCCGACGACTTCCTCGTGATCTGCTGCAATTTCACGCCGGTGCCGCGCGAGGGCTACCGGCTCGGCGTCCCGCAGGGGGGCGTCTACGACGAGATCTTCAACGGCGACTCGGCCTGGTATGGCGGCACCAACCTCGGCAACGCGGGCGCCCTCGAGGCCCAGCCGGTGCCCCACCACGGCCGCGACCACTCCGTCTCACTCACGCTCCCGCCGCTCGCCGCCGTCGTGCTCAAGCCGCGGCGCTGAAGGCGTAACTTCCAGACGCGGCCAACGAGCCCAACCCGGCTTCGGGTGACCCG
>CAZXIG010000362.1:0-2740 GCA_964640405.1 uncultured Candidatus Kuenenia sp. | reverse complement strand
CCGCCGGGCGGCCTCGCGGGCCGTCTGCACGGCCGGCAGGAGGATCGCGACGAGCGTGCCGATGATCGCGATGACCACGAGCAGTTCCACGAGCGTGAAGCCACGACGGCTTCGGCTCGTGAACAAGGGGTGCCAGATCGACATGGAACGGTCTCCGTGATGAAGAGGAAACAAACGAATCGAGATCAAGAGTTGGGCCGCCGAATTCCTGCTACCGGCGCAGGATCAGCTTCAGTCCAGTGAGGTTCTCCGTGACGTGCACCCGCAGCGGAGTGGTAGCCGGATCGCGGTAGGTGGCGGGGATCGAAGGCAGCCCCTTCACGCCGCGGGGCACCGCGTCGACCGTCACGGCGTAGAGGCCGGCCGCGATGGCCGGTTCGTCGGCAGTGCGGAACGAGCCGTCCTTCCCGGTAGTCAATGCGAGCGGCTGCGCGTCGGCCGCCGCCGAACCGAGCTGGTGGAACGAGATTCGCGCTTGCGGCACGGGCAGCTTGCCGAAGATCACGACGCCTGCCACCGTGTGGAGACTCGGAGCCCGCATGGCGATGCTCACGACCGCCCCGCCGAGCACCAGGGCGACGGCTGCCAGCACCGCCGCCCGAAACACCCATTGCGGTAGACCGAGCTGCGCGACCGAGCCGCCGATGGCCGACGTGACCGAGTCGATGGCGCCGCCCAGAGCCGAGACCTGCGGTTCCGGTTCGGTGAGGCCGGCGTTGCGGCGACGCCGCTGATCGATGACCCGCCGGATGGCCTCGTCGGCGGCCGACGAAGTGACCGTGCCCGGCTTGGTGCCGCTGCGGCGGATCGAGATTCGCTGCGGCGAACCGGAGGGCATGGAGAAGGCTGCAGAGGACATGTCGAGGACTCCTGGGAAGCCTCGCGATCCTCCGGTTCTTCCGGTCGGCGGCGCGGAATGTGGTGGTGAAGGTGGTTCGGCTGTCGGGTCGACGGGTTGATGGTCAGCGGGTGAAGCGGGTCTTTTCCGTGCGCTCGATCTGGACGACGACGCCGTCCTGAACGATCGCCAGCACGGAGCCGTACTTCAGACCGTGGAGGGCGTCGCCGATCCGGCGGAGCGTGGCCTCGGACTTGGCGGCCGGTGCACCCCGGTCGTTCCGTTCGGCTTTGTCGGGATGGTCGTAGTCGTTCGTGCTCATGGCTGTGCCGCCTCTCCGTGGCGCTCGGTTCAGATCACGTACTCGGGGCCGGGGAGGAACACGCGGGCCTTCCGTGGCGTGATCGCGACGTGCGCCCCTGGCTCCAGGTTGATCCGCAAACGGTGTGCCGTTTCGGTTGGCACATCGACATGCAGCTCCGATTCGGAGCCATGAGGCCGGCAGGCCACGCGAATAATCGCCCCGGAACGGTTCACCCGCACGATGCTGGCTGCGAGGCTGGATCCATGCTGGCCGTTGCCGGCCACGGCCTGACCGTCATTATTCAAGGGCGAGAGTTCCAGTTCGTGGGGCCGGAGATAGACACGGGCTTCGCGGGCCTGGGCGTGGGGGTAATCCGGGTAATCGATCGGGATCCCGTGCCAGAAGGCGCGGCCGTTCTCGACGCGGCCGTGGAACACGTTCACGTTGCCCAGGAAATCCATCACGAACGGCGTGGCGGGCTGGTCGAACACGGCGTCGGGCGAGCCCTGCTGCTCGATCCGGCCGTGGTTCATCACGACGACCTCGTCGGCCAACTCGAAGGCCTCTTCCTGATCGTGGGTGACGAACACGCTCGTCATGCCGATCTCGTCGTGGAGCCGGCGGAGCCATTGCCGCAGCTCGACGCGAACCTTGGCGTCGAGCGCCCCGAAAGGCTCGTCGAGCAGGAGAATTTTCGGGCGGATGGCGAGCGCCCGAGCCAGGGCGACCCGCTGCCGCTGGCCGCCGGAGAGCTGGGCCGGCTTGCGGCCGCCGAGACCTTCCAGTCGCACGAGGCGGAGGAGTTCGTCCACTCGGGCCTTCACCTCCGCCTGCGGAGTCTTTCGCACGCGGAGGCCGAAGGCGATGTTCTCGAACACGCTCATGTGGCGGAAGAGGGCGTAGTGCTGGAACACGAAGCCCACTTCCCGCTGCCGGGCATGCCGCTCGGTGATGTCTTCGCCGTCCTCCTCGATCAGGCCTTCGTCGGGAAACTCGAGGCCGGCGATGATCCGCAGGAGCGTGGTCTTGCCGGAGCCCGAGGGGCCGAGCAGCGCCAGGAGCGTGCCGTCGGGCACGTCGAGCGACACGCGGTCGAGCGCCTTGAACGAGCCGAAGGATTTCGTGATGTCGCGGACGTGGATGCTCATGATGCGTTCCCCTCCAGGGTCATGGTCAGGGCGTGGTCAGGTTCGAAGACGGCGTCGTTTCTTCCGCCGAGCGGGCGGTCGCCAGGTCGCGGGACTCGGCCTCCAGCCGCCGCTCGATCACGAACTTGGCGACGAGCGTGACGAGGGCCAGGCCGGCCAGCACGCTGGCCACAGCCATCGAGGCGGGCGTGCGGTATTCCTGGAACAGCTTTTCGACACGGAGTGGCATCGTGTCGGTGGCGCCCGCGATGTGGCCGCTCACCACGTAGACCGCGCCGAACTCGCCCATGGCCCGGGCGTTGGCCAGCACGATCCCGTGGAGCAGCGCCCAGCGGATGTTGGGCAGCGTGACGCGGGTGAAGACCTGCCAGCCACTCGCGCCGAGGCTCACCGCAGCCATCTCCTCCTCCGGGCCGATCGCCTCCATCACGGGGATGAGTTCGCGGACGA
>CAZXIG010000361.1:0-2771 GCA_964640405.1 uncultured Candidatus Kuenenia sp. | reverse complement strand
CGGGTTGCCGTGCTTCTCGGCGATGAAGCGGGCGATCTCCTCGCCTACTTCTTCGTCGGTGAAGGGGCTGTCCACCTTCCGCATGGCGTGCTCGCGAACCATGGGCAGCAGGCTGATCTCCCGCAGTTCGATGTCGCCCCCGGGGAGGGCGAGGTCGGGGTTTCGGGAGTACATATTCTCGATCGTTGCGGCGCGATCGAGTTGGCCTGTGCCTCTGCCGACGGGCCCGAACTCGAACTCCTGGGCGTGCCGCGGGTTGAACTCGTTGCCGAACTCGTCGTGGTACTCGTTGAGCCGGAGCCCCTTGCTCTCGGCCCGCACGATGGCGCTTTTGCGGTACTCGTCCCAGTTCTGGAGCCATTCGTCGAGTTCCGGGGATTCGGCCAGGATCGCCAGGTCTTTGTCGGTGGGCTTGCCGGTCGCCAGCCGAAGGGCGACGTCGTTCCCTTCCCTCGAGAACATCGTGTCGGCTCCGAGCAGCCGCTTGGCCTCGTCGTTGAGCGTGACGGCGCGGAGCAGTTGCCCGTGCTGGGTCGCGAGCACGTCACCCGCCCGCCGGCCGGCGACGTCGATGGTCTTGTAGGCCTTGAGTGCGTCGATCTGCCCGGCAACGTCCGTCCGCCCGTCGAGACGCTTGTCGAAGAGCGCCGCGGCGGTGCGGGTGGCAGGATTCCAGGCGGCCGACTGCCCGAGGTAGTCGAAGGCGTCGAGGATCTTCTCGGTCGTTGCGTCAGAGAACGGCGAAAACGTGGCGGCGCTGCTCCCGAATCCAACCCCAAACAGGTTGCCGAGCCGCTGGTTCATGGCCGCATCAACCGCCTCGTCGCTGCCGAGGTAGTCACGCACCTGCCTTATGGCCTCACCCCGGCCCGGGGCGGCGTCGATGACGTCCTGGAGGGTGGTGCGGAATCTTGCCACTCGGTCGCCCACGATCGGCCGTACGTCCAGCGTTGATTCGGTGAGCGGCACGCGGGCGTTCTCGAGGCTCTGGAGCGTGGCCCGCCCGGTGAGGGTCGTGTCCGCGGCCCGCAGCACACTGGGCAGGTCCGGCCCCATCTTGGCCATCGCGGCCTTCGGGGCGTATTGCAGGACATCCGCCGCCTTCGCTGCCTTGGCCGCCTTGGGCATGGCCCCCAGTCCGCCCTGCAACAAGAACAGGGGATCGGTGACCACCTCAGTGGCGAACCCGGCCAGCCCCGCCCCGTATCCGCCCAGGGCGTCGTCGTCGGGCTTGAGTCCATAGGCGTCGAGCAGTTCGGTTCCCGACACCCGACGTTGGGAGTCGAACGAGAACCCCGATGCGGGATCCCCGGCCAGGATCCCCCGCGCGATGGCGCCTGGGGTGTCGAGGACAAGCCCCAGCGACTCGAGCGCCTGCCCCGACTGGGAGGCGAGTTGCGAGAGGATCGACTGCTTGACGTCCGGGGGGACGGGGGCCGTCTCGAGGGGCGCTCGGCGGCGCTTCTCGAACGGGCTCACGCCAGGCGGGGCGATCTCGAGGACCATGGGTCTATTCCGGCTTGTACTGCGGGAACTGTGGCTTCGGCACGCGGAGAGCAGGGGCGGGCGGCAGTCCTTGCATCACGCCGAGTTTCTGGAAGCTGCGGGCGATCTCGTCGCCAGCGTCCCCCAGGTCGAGGCCCGGACCGAAATCCAGTTCCTCGCCGATGTCGAGGCCGTAGGGGTTCTTGCCGCGCTTGTTGAGCCGCTCGCGTTCGGCTCGGTAGTGGGCCATCCCGCGGACGAGGGCGGGGATCAAGGACATGGGTGGACTCCTATCGGAAAGGCATGAACTGGCCGAGGAAGCCCCCGGACTCAGGCTTGGGGCCGAGGATCGCGCCGGTGAGCCCTTCGACGTACTTGGCCGCTTCGCCGTAGGGGATGCCCGCCTTGCGGACCTCGTCGAAGACGGCGGGGCCGATGACGCTGGTGAGTTCCGACCGGAGTTGGTCGTACTTGTCAGGGGACTCCATCGCTTTCGCCCGGTAGGGGATCGAGAACTCGGCGAAGCCCGGATGGTTCTCGTCGAACAACGGCGCTCCCGAGTTGATGGCGTCGGCGATGTGCTGGCCGATCCGGACCCGCAGGCCGTTGAGCCGGGCGTTCTCGAAGGCCGCCGTCTCCCCGGCGGGATCGGGGACACCCTTCTCGCGGTTGCGAGCCGCGGCTGCGGCCTGCATCTGGCGGGCGTAAATCTCGACGGGCATGCCCCGGTCCTGCATGAGCGGAGCGACCTCATCGGAGAACGCCGTGCCCCGTGATGCCGACTCGCGGGCCAGCCGGGCAACCTGCTCGTTAAGCCGTTCGGTGTTCGTGGCCCCGCGGTCGAGCAGTGCTTGTTCCGATGCCAGTTGGTCCTGGAGCAGTTGGCGCTGAAGGCCCAGGTTCTCCTGCTGTTTCGAGAGGGCGTCCATCACCGTCTGTCGGCTCATGTCCGCCGACTCGCGGAACGTCGCCCGCTTGAGGTAGTTCTCCGACACCCGCATGAGGGTCTTGCGCTGCTCGTTGTCGGCCGCCTCGATCGCCGCCAGGGCGGTGACGTCGGCGAGCCGCTTGAGCTTCGCCACCTCGTCCATGCCCGGGTCGTCGGTGATCGCACGGATCGAGCCGGCCAGGCCGGAGCCCGAGCCCTGCGAATCCGCCTGCCCGGAGGCCCGCCGGCGCTGCCGGTCCAGAGCCATCGAATGCGGCGTGAACATGGCCTCGAAAACGCCCATCCCCTTGTAGGGCCGCGTCTCGTCTACCGTCGGCGGAGGCGATCCCGGCGGGGG
>CAZXIG010000360.1:0-2787 GCA_964640405.1 uncultured Candidatus Kuenenia sp. | reverse complement strand
TGCACGCCGTCGTCGAACATCACGTGCATGCCCTGGCCCACCGCCGCCCGGCGGATCTCCTGGGTGGGGGCCCCCTGGAAGGCCAACTCGCGGATCTTGCTCGTCATCACCATCAGCTCGAAGATGCCCAGCCGCCCCTTGTAGCCCGACTTCTGGCAGTGGGAGCAGCCGCGGCCCTTCATGAACGTGGCCCCCTTGAGCATCTCGGGCGTGATGCCCGCCGCCTCGATCTGCGTGTCGAGCGGCTGATGGGGCTGCTTGCACTTCGGGCAGTTCACCCGCACGAGCCGCTGGGCGAGCACCGCGATGATGCTCGACGCCACGAGATACGCCGGCACGCCCATGTCGATCATCCGCGTGATCGCGCCGGGAGCGTCGTTCGTGTGCAGCGTCGAGAACACCAAGTGGCCCGTGAGCGACGCCTGGATGCCCATCTGGGCCGTCTCCGTGTCGCGCATCTCGCCAACGAGGATCACGTTGGGCGCCTGCCGCAGCATCGCCCGGATCACGCGGGCGAAGTCGAGGCCGATCGAGTGCTTGATCTCCACCTGGTTGATGCCGGCGAGGTAATACTCGACCGGGTCTTCAGCCGTGATGATCTTCGTGTCGGGCCGGTTGAGCTCGTTGAGCGAGGCATAGAGCGTGGTCGTCTTGCCCGAGCCGGTGGGGCCCGTCACGAGGATGATGCCGTTCGGACGGCGGATCAGGTTCTTGAACTGCCGGAAGTCGTTTTCCGAGAGGCCGAGCTGGCGGATGCCGACGCGGATGTTGTCTTTGTCGAGAATCCGCATCACCACCGACTGGCCGTGGTTGGTGGGCAGCACCGACACGCGGAGGTCGTAGTCCTTGCCGTCGGCCGTGAGCTTGATCCGGCCGTCCTGCGGGCGACGCCGCTCGGCGATGTCGAGCTTCGAGAGGATCTTGATGCGGGAGAGGATCGCGCCCAGAAGCCGGCGGGGCGGGTTGTCTCGCTCCACCAGCCGGCCGTCGATCCGGTAGCGGATCCGCACGCGATCCTCGAACGGCTCGATGTGGATGTCGCTGGCCCGCAGCTGCACCGCCTCGGTGATGATCAGGTTCACGAGCTTCACCACCGGCGCGTCGGACGTTTCCTCCTGCCCGGCGGCGGCCTGCTGCTCGACGGCCGTCTCGGTGAAGTCGATGGCGGTGTCGGTGAACTCCTGGAGCATCGAGTCGGCGCTCTCGCCGTCCGACACGCCGTAGTGGCGATTGATCGCCTCCACGATCTGGTCGCGGGGGGCGAGGGCCATCTCGACCTCGCGGTTGAGGATGAAGCGGAGCTTCTCCTGCGTCTCGATGTCGGTGGGGTCGCTCGTGGCGATCCGCAGCACGCCGGAATTTTCGGCGAGGGCGAAGATCGTGTTTTCGCGGGCCACGCTCTCCGGCAGCAGGGCCACCACCTCCGCCGGCACCGTAAGGGCCGTGAGATCGACGAACCTCATCCGGTGGGCCTTGGCCAAGGCCCGCATCACCTTGTCGCCCGGGGCGTAGCCGAGGCGGACGACCTCGTCGTGCACCTTCTTGCCCGAAGAGCCGGCCACCCGCATGGCCTCGGCCAGCTGCTCCGCGGAAACGAGACCCTCGGCGATCAACAGTTTGGAAAAAGCGTCGGTGGACATGCGGCGAGCGGGGGAAGTGGAAAAGCGTGGCCAGCGAGCGAGATCAGGTGGAGGGCTCGAGGAACGTGTCGGAGTGTTCGTAGCCGGGGGCGCAGGTGCAGAGGAAGACGAGCTCCTGCGAACCGGTGTTCTTGATCGTGTGGCGGAGGCCGGGGGGAATGGCGATCGCGTCGCCGGGGCCGACGGGGCGGGTCTCGTTGCCGAGGGTCATCGAGGCGGTGCCGGTGAGGATGTAGTAGATCTCCTCGGTCACCTTGTGATGGTGGGGGGTGGTGGCGGCCCCGGGGGCCAGCCGGGCCTCGGCGAGGCTCTGCTGGCGGATCGCGGAATTCCGGTGGGCCATCAATTCCCGAATCGTCGAGCCATCGACGGTGGTGAAGGGCACCGTGTCGCGGTGGTTGACGACGTCCATGGGCGGCTGCTGTGCGTGGTGGAAAACCCTGTTCGACCCACACTCAAGATACCAAACTGCTGCGGATGTGCAGCACTGCCGGGGGCAGGGGCCGCGTTTCCCAGGCCTCGGGATCGGGCAACTCGGCCGCGGGAAACGACTCGTCGGCCTCGACCACGAGCGTGCTGCCCGGCGGGGCGGCCCGCCAGAGGGCCGTGATCAGGGCCACGATCTCGGGCCGCCGGTCGGTGAACATGCCCCACGGCGGCGACACGAACACGACCCACGGTCGGTCGGTGGGCAGCACGGGCATCCGTTTGGCCCAGTTGAGGGAGTCGCCGGGGCGGACGTCGATCCGGTCGGCGATGCCGAGGCCGACGGCCGACCGCTTGAGGGCATCGGCCGTCGGGAAATGCCGCTCCACGAGGACGGCCCGGGCCGCGCCCCGGCTGACGGCCTCGAAGCCGAGGGCGCCGGTGCCGGCGAACATGTCGATGGCGGTGGACCCGACGACGGTGGGCCCGAGCAGGTCGAAGAGCGTCTCGCGGACGCGATCCTTCATGGGCCGCGTGCGGGGATCGGGCATGAACTCGAGCTTCCGCCCCCGCAGCGACCCGCCGATGATCCGCGGCACGGCCGCAGCCTCGGGGGGAGGATCGGCACGGTGCGCACGGGGTTTCGCCATGGAGGAAGCTTACCTCCCCCGGCTGGCGCGCTTCCGCATAAAACACCCGGCTGGCGCGCTTCCGCATAAAA
>CAZXIG010000359.1:0-2791 GCA_964640405.1 uncultured Candidatus Kuenenia sp. | reverse complement strand
CCGATCCCTTCGGCAGGCCGAGGAACTCCAGCCGCTCGAACCAGCCGGCCGCCTCGCCGCCGAGCTTGCCCACCTGCGTGCCCCGCAGATCGAGGTGTCGCAGCCCCTTGAGCTCCTTGAGCTGCAGGAGCCCCTCGTCGGTGAGCGAGCCGCCGGCGAGGTCGAGCGTGGCGAGGTCCTTGAGCGAGTCGGCCCGGAAGCCGAGCAGGATCGCGAACACGTCGTCGGCCGCGGAATTGCGCAGCCGCACCGTCACGAGCTTGTCGGCCACGTGCCCGAAGTCCTCGCCGAACGACTTCCGCAGCCAGTCGGTCTCCTCCATCTCGATCTCGCCGCCCCGCTCGATCGTCTCCGTGGCCACCTCCTGCTGCTGGGCGTAGGCCTCGATCTTCGACGCCAGCCATTCGAGCTTGCTGGCCTTGAACTTGACGTAGTCGTTGGCCTCCTCGAACGCCGCCTGCAGCTTCACGAATTCGACGGGGTCGCCACCGCGGTCGGGATGCATCGCCATCGCCTTGGCGAGGTAGGCCTGCTTCACGTCTTCGAGCGTGAGCGGCGGCCGGAGGCCGAGCGTGGCGAGGCAGGCGGGGACGTCGGGTTCCAGATGATTGGCCATGCCGGGGATCGCTCCGGGGAGTTTTCAGAGAGGGTACGTGAGTCTGGGGTAGCTGGGCAATTGCGTCGATCCCCGGGCTTTCCCGCCCGCGGCTTCGGCCTTGCCCCAAAGAGCCCGGTCTTCCATCATCATCCCGCCTTGCCACGGAACGGTGGGGCCAAAGGTTTGCCAAGGAGGGTGACGTGATGAAGCTCGAGTGGCTTCGCGGACGGCGCGTGCGCGAGATCGGGGCGGCGGTGGTCGTGATCGGGGCCTGCCTCGCCTGGCGGCTGATGACGCCCGAGACATCCTCCGAAGCAGCGCCTCCAGCCCGCATGCAGCCGGCGGCCGCGGCCCAGACGCCCCCCGGCACCCGCCCCATCGCCCTGGTCAACGGCGGCGAGATCACCGCCGACCAACTCGCCGCGGAATGCCTGAGCCGCCATGGTGCGGTCGTGCTCGAGACGCTCGTCAATCGGGCGATCATCGAGCAGGCCTGCCGGCGCGCCGGAGTCACCGTGACACCGCAGGACGTGGACGCCGAGATCGAGGCCATGTCGCGGCGGTTCAGCGTGCCGCGCGACAAGTTCCTGGAGCTCATCCAGCAGGAGCGGGGCGTGACGGCGAAGCAATACACCGACGACATTCTCTGGCCGACGCTCGCCCTGCGGCGGCTGGCGAGCGCCGCCGTCGAGCCCACGCCCGAGGAGCTGCAGGTCGCCTTCGAGAAGCAGTTCGGCCCCGCGGTGAAGGCGCGGATCATCGTGGCGCGGACGAAAGACGAGGCCGAGTCGCTGCGGGCCAAGGCCGTCGCGGCCCCCGACGACTTCCCCGCGCTCGCCCGGCAGCATTCCGTGGACGTCGCCAGCGCCAGTGCCAACGGCTGGGTGCAGCCGATCCGTCCCCACTCCGGCGATCCGGCCTTCGATCAGGCGGCCTTCCGGCTCCGCGAAGGGGAGATCTCGCCCGTCGTGCAGGTGGCCGACCAATTCATCGTGCTCAAGTGCGAAGGGCATCTGCCCGCCGACACGGTGAAGCTCGAGGACGCGCGGCCCCGCCTGGCCGAGGAGATCCGCGAGCGGAAGAGCCGGCAGGCGTCGAGCGACGTGTTCAAGAAACTGCAGGACTCCACCACGGTGGAGAACGTGCTCAACGACCCGGCCAAGTCGGCCGCGTTGCCGGGCGTCGCGGCCCGCGTGAACGGCGAGCCGATCGGGGTCGACCGCGTCCGCGACGTGTGCATGGAGCGGTACGGCAACGACGTGCTCGAGATCCTGATCTCGCGAAAACTCCTCGAGCAGGCGCTCGCCGCCCAGAAGCAGCAGGTGGTGCAGGCCGACCTCGACGGCGAGATCGCCCGGGCGGCGGAGTCGATGGGCTTCGAGAAGGCCGACGGCACGCCCGACGTGCAGGCCTGGCTCGCCCGCGTGACCCGCGAGGAGAAGATTCCGCTGCGTCACTACCTCGAGGACGTGGTCTGGCCGACCGTCGCCCTCAAGAAGCTCGTGGGCAGCGTGCCCGTCACGCAGGAGGACCTCGACAAGGCCTATGCGGCGACGTTCGGCCCGCGGGCCCGCTGCCGAATCATCGTGCTCGACAGCCAGCGGCGGGCGCAGGAGGTGTGGCAGCTCGCCCGCCAGAACCCGACGGCCGAGCATGTCGGGACGCTCGCCGAGCAGTATTCGGTCGATCCGACCACGAAGGCGCTTCGCGGCGAGGTGCCGCCGATCCGCCGTTGGGGCGGCCAGCCGGCGATCGAACGGGAGGCCTTCGCGCTCAAGCCGGGTGAACTCTCGGGCGTGGTGCAGGTGGCCGACCGGTTCATGGTGATCTTCTGCGAGGGCTTCACGGCCGCCGCGCAGGTCTCGCCGCAGGAGGCCCGCGACGAGCTGCACGCCGACATCTTCGAGAAGAAGCAACGGATCGAGATGGCCCGCCACTTCTCGCACCTCCGCGAGTCGGCGGCGATCGACAACCTCCTCGCCGGCACGAGTCAGTCGCCCACGCGGCCGCGGGGCGGCCCGCCGGTGCCGGGGCTGCCGCAGACGACGATCACGAAGGCGGAGGCGTCCGAGCTCGCCGCCCCGCGGGCCGGCAGCCGCAAGGCCGCGCCGCCGGCGGGCCGGTCGGGCGTGGTGCCCGCGTCGCTCGAGCAGTGAGCTTGAATAAAAGCCCCCATGCGCAAGCAGGGGGATA
>CAZXIG010000358.1:0-2792 GCA_964640405.1 uncultured Candidatus Kuenenia sp. | reverse complement strand
GCCCGGGTTCCCGTCCAATAAAAGCCCCCATGCGCAAGCAGGGGGATAATGCGGGCCGTCCACCCGAAGCCACCCGCATCATCCCCCGGCTCGCGCCTGGGGGCTTTTATGGGGAGAGACTCCCGGCTCGCGCCTGGGGGCTTGGATGGGGAGCGGAACTCGGGGGAGCGAAGCTACCCGCTACCGGCTGCCGCGGCGGAGCCGCGAGAAGAGGCTGCGGTAATCGCCGGGGCGAACGGCGAACACGCTCGGTGCCGACGCCGCCGGCTCGGCGAGATCCTCCTCGATGAGCACCATGTCGGAGTCGTCTTCGCCGCCGCAGGCCGCGCTGGGTTGCTCATCGGCCGCGGTGGGTGGCGCCGCCTGACGGCACTCCACGGGGGGCGGCGCCGCGGGGGTCGCTGCCCGCTCTCCCGACTGGCGTTCGACCGACGCGAGCAGCCGCGCGAGCGCCTGCCCTTCACGGCTCGACACGGGCGGGCGGCCGCTGAAGTCGTCGGGTCCCTCCATGATGGCCCGGGCCGTGCCGTCGCCGTCGTGCTCGAAGAGATCGGCGAACGGGTCGCCGCCGGCGTCGAACACGAGTTCCACGTCGGGGCCATGCCAGATTTCGCCGAGGCCGGTCGGCGGCGGCTCGGCCGCCATCACGCCGCCGCCCGACTCCTCGAACGAATCCTCGTCGAGCCCGCCGAACTCGATCACGTCCATCGGGTCGTCATCGAGCGACTCTCTCCGCGGCTCTCTCTGTGCGACGCTCCGCGTGTCCTGCTCCGGCCGCGGATGCGGCTCGGCGGTCCGTTCGAGGCCGGCGGGCATCGGCAGCCGTTGGATCTCCCGCCAGGCGGCGGCGATGTCGGCCGGAGCCACGCGGCGGCCTGCGCCGCCCGCGATCACGAGCGCCTGATCGCAGAGCTGATTGACGAGCCGAGGCACGCCGTCGGTGGCGGCGAACACGGCATCGTCGCAGCCGCGCTCGAAGAGTCGGTCCCACTCGAGGCCCGCGGCCTGCGTCTGCGTGCGGAGATAGGCCATCGTCTCGGCGTGGTCGAGTGGTTCGAGGTAGGCCCGCACGGCCACCCGCTGGGCGAGACTCTCCATCCGCGGCATGCCGAGCAGCTCTTCGAGCTTGGTCGAGCCTGCGAGCACGATGTGCACGGCCGGCAGCGGCGTGGGCACGTTGGTGAGCAGCCGCAGCTCCTCGATCAGCCGCGTGGGCAGCGTGTGGGCCTCGTCGACCAGGAGCACGAGGCCGGAGCCCGTGGCGGCGAGGCCGCGGATCCGTTCCACGACCGCCATCCGCAGCTCGCCCTCGTCGCCGCGATAGGGCTCGCCGATGGCCGCGAGGATCGACTGCCAGAGGGCCCGCCGCGTGCAGATTCTCGCGCCGGAGAGGAAGGCCACGTCGAAGTCGTCGCGGGCGTGTTCGGCGACCTTCGCCAGCAGCAGCGACTTGCCCGTGCCCGGCGGTCCCACCACGAGGGCCACACCCTCGGCCCGCCGGATCGCCCGCTCGACCGCATGGAGCGCGGCGTCGATCACCTTCGCCGGGTGATAGAACTGCGTCCGCGGCGCGGCCATGAACGGGCGGGACGATGGGTGCCGACGGGGCGTGAGCATCGGGCGGCTGGTCTCCAGGGAACGCAACTGATTTCGGCCATCCTGCGACGCTTCCTGCACCCTCTGCCGCCGGCGTAGACTGTGCGGGTCTGGCAAAACGGCCCCTGGGCGGCCGATCACGCCGACTATGACGCCGGGAGTCGAGCGGCTTGTTTCGGGTGAAGATTTGCGGCGTCACGACGCCCGACGATGCCCGGATCGCCGCGGAGGCTGGCGCGGATGCCATCGGCCTCAACTTCGTGCCGGGCTCCGTCCGCTGTCTGAATCCGGAGGCGGCCCGCAGCGTGGCCGCGGCCGTGCCGACCGGTGTGCTCAAGGTAGGCGTGTTCGCCGGCGCCGCCCCGACCGAGATCCGGCGGATCGCCGCGGAGGTGGGACTCGACGCCATCCAGTTGCACGGCCATCTCGAGGGCTCGGCCGGCCTGGTCGATCCTCCAGCCACCTGTGCGGCCCTCGCCGACACCGGCATGAAGTTGATCCGCGCCGTCCGCCTCGAGGCCGACGGTCTCGCCGCCGCCCGCCGGTGGCTCGCGGCGGCGGAAGCGGCAGGGGCCAGGCCCGCTCTCGTGATCGTGGATGCCAGCACGCCCCGGAACGCCCCCGGCAGCGCCCTCGGCGGCACCGGCGCGAAGGTCGACTGGGCCGCGCTCGCCCGGGAAGCTCCCCTCGGCATCCCGCTCGTGCTGGCCGGCGGTCTCGACCCCGACAACGTCGCCGAGGCCATCCGCGCCACCAGAGTGAGCGGCGTGGACACAGCCAGCGGCGTCGAATCGTCCCCGGGACGCAAAGACCCCCACAAAGTGCGGTCCTTCGTAGCCGCCGCCCGCCAGGCCCTGATCGCTCAACCAGGGTAGCCGCTCGGGGGTCGCGCGCAGCCGAAAGGCCGTTGCATCCGTGAGGGGCTGCCCATGCCCCGGGAGCCGGCGTTGCTGACCAGCGGAGCCATGGATGGCGGAGCGCAGTCAGCATCGAGAGAGCGAAGGGCAGGATGCCCGTAGCGAACGTCCGGATTCCGGGGCGTGGGCAGCCCCGAACCCCGGGCGACTTTTCGATTCGCCACGAACGGCTAAGATTTGGGGCGTCCCGTCCAGCGGTTCCCGTCCCATCCAAGGAGGCCCTCCGTGTCCCACGTCGAAACCCGTCTGCCCTACAAGGTCGCCGACCTCTCGCTCGCC
>CAZXIG010000357.1:0-2811 GCA_964640405.1 uncultured Candidatus Kuenenia sp. | reverse complement strand
AGAGGCCGAGCATCTCGATCGCGAAGATCATCGGCTTGAGCAGGATCGCCAGCGGAAGCGGGAGATCCATCGACGGCACCTGATTGGCGAAGAAGCCGAAGAAGCCGAATTTCAGCATGCCTGCGATCACGACCGTGGCCATCGTGACACCGGCGAGCGCGAGCGTGACCGAGAACGACGCGGTGGGCGAGCCGGCCCAGGGCACCATGCCGAACAGGTTGCAGCCGAGCACGAAGAAGAAGAGCGTGAGCAGGAGCGGCACGAAACGATCGCCGTCGTGGTGCGGCCGCGCGGCGTGGGCCGCATGGGCGGCCGCGGCATGGCCGTGCCCGTGGGGCTCGTGGCCGTGCTCGTGCTCGTCGTGGTGGTCGTGGCTGTCGATCGCGGGACGGGCGATCTGGTCGCGAACGAAAAGGATCATGGCCTCGAGCATGTTCGTCAGCCGCCCCTTGGGCACCCCGCCCCCCTTCAGGCGGCCGGCAAGCCGCGTAAAGACGAACAGCAGGATCGCGGCCAGCACGACCTCGAGGATCATGTACTTCGAGATCCCGAAGCCCGACTTCACCTCGTAGAGACTGTCGAGCGTCGCGAAGGGCTGCGGGATCAGGATTTTGCCGTCCATCGCCGCGTTGAACTCCGCGACGTCGGTGATGTCGGGACGACCGTCGCGCAGGAACTGCGGCACGTCGTCCAGCGTCTTCCAGCCCTGCCGCCAGAGCGGCTTCGGAACCTCGAAGTAGAAGGAGTCCTTGAGATGGTAGATCGGGTTATGGGCGGACATCGAAAGCGGCAGGCCTCACTGACATGGACGGACGCGGTCGCGTCGGGGATGCAGAGTGTGCGTGAAGCGGGCGTGCCGCGTCAATTCGCATCCGTGCGGCCGCGGTTCGGCGGCCGTTCCGACCTCCCCATGATCGTCAGGAAAATGTCGGTGGCAAGGAGTGCCAAATAGAGCCCCAGCAGCACGCCGCCGGCTCCGGCGTCAGCGAGCTCTTTGCCGCCGGTTTGCAGCCACGCCAGCGCGAGCAGGGGCAGGGCCAGGCGGACCGCGATCGCCGACAATCCGGCGGCGACGGCCAGGGTCCGTCGTCCGGCGGCGGCGTGCGCGGCCAGGCGGTCGCCCAGCCTGGCCATGAGCCACCCCCCGAGCGAGCCGGTCAGACACACGACCCCGGCGAAGGCCGCACCAGCCCGGCCCCCCGCGGACCGGTCGCCCCAGGCCACGGCGACGGCCATGCCGGCGGCCCACACGGCGAGCAGGACGCCTGCGCCCAGCAGCGTCCAGCCGCGCGGGGGCCACGATCGTTTGGCGGCAGCGTCGTTCATCGGCCCCGACCTCGCTGCAGCTGCACGAGCCACGAGATCGCGGCCGCAAACCCGATCACGAGGCCCAGGAGGCCGAGGAAGCCCGTGCCGAGCCGAGCGTCGAGCCAGCTCCCGGCGACGGCGGGCAGAAACATGGCCAGTCCGATCGCCGTGATGCGGGACACCCACACCACGGCCTCACCGAGCGGAGATCCCTGCGGCGACCGAGCCATGCGGGTAGCATACGCGGAACGCCAGCAGCCGAGGGAACCAGTCGTGGCTCAACGCAAGCATCGCCGCCGTCGCGGTCGCCGGGGACGCAGCCGGCTTTCGGTCTTCGACAGTGCGGCGGCCGCACCGACTCCCGCCGGCCCCACCACCCTGCGGATGATCGGCTGCGACGGTGCCGCCGTCGACGAAACGCTGATCTCGCGTCCCGAAGAACTCGTCGCCGCCCGCGACCGGTGGCGGGTCGTGTGGATCGACGTCGAGGGACTGGCCGACGTCGGCGTCATCCGCCGGATCGGCGAGATTTTCGAGATCGGCGAACTCGCCCTCGAGGATGCCGTCACGCCCGACGAGCGGCCGAAGGTGGAGGTGTTCGGCCATCAGGTGCTGATCGCTGTCCGCACGGCCCGCTTCGACGGCGACGTGGTCGTGACCGATCCGGTGGGCATTTTCCTCGGCGACCGCTACGTGATCACGTTTCGCGACGGCACCGCCGGCGACGCCTTCGAAGGGGTGCGGCAGCGGATCCGCGCCGGCCGCACGCAGCTGGGCGACCTGGGCGCCGACCACCTCTGTGCCCTGCTCCTCGACGCCGTCGTGGATGGGTATTTCCCGGTGCTCGAGCAGTTCGGCGACCGGCTCGAGGCGCTGGAGGAGGAGGCGCTCGAATCCCCCTCCCGGCGGTCGCTCGCGAAGATTCACGACGTGCGGAACGACCTGATGACCCTGCGGCGGGCCCTCTGGCCGACTCGCGACGTGCTCCATGCCCTCGGCCGCGAGCCGACGAAGTTCGTGGGGGAGCACGCCCGGGCCCACTTCCGCGATTCGTACGACCACACGATGGAGCTGCTCGACCTGATGGAGAGCTTTCGCGAGATCGGCAGCGACCTCCGCGACATCTACCTGGCGAGCCTCAACAACCGGATGAACGACGTGATGAAGGTGCTGACCGTGATCGCCACGATCTTCATGCCGCTCACGTTCATCACCGGCTTCTACGGCATGAACTTCAACACCGCGTCGCCGTGGAACATGCCGCTGTTGAACTACCGCTATGGCTCGCTCGTGGCGATCGGCATCATGCTGGCGACGACCGTGGGGATGATCGTGCTCTTCTGGCGCCGCGGCTGGCTCAAACGCTGGTATTGAGCGGACGGCAAGCCCCTCGGCGCGGCTCGAAGCTGCGAGGCCAGCCCCTCGGCGCGGCTCGAAGCTGCTAGGCCAGCCCCTCGGCGCGTGAGAGATAAAAACTGGGGAACTAGGATTCGAACCTAGACT
>CAZXIG010000356.1:0-2821 GCA_964640405.1 uncultured Candidatus Kuenenia sp. | reverse complement strand
CCATTCCTGCTCCACGACCTGGTGGGCGTAGGTCTTGCAGATCTCCTTGAGCCGGCCGCGCTGCAGTTCGGGCAGCTTTTCCGAGAGCAGGAAGATGTCGGCCAGGGAGTTTGATTCCTGCTGGACGACGTCGATCGCGTGCTCGAACCGCACCAGCGCATCGACGACGACCAGGCCCAGCAGCACGGCGTAGAGCGTGCCGACGACGGAGAGCAGGTTGCCGGTGATGTCGTGCCCCTGCCGCAGCACGTCTTTCGAGAACAGCTTGCGGGCCGCCGCCACCAGCACGATCGAGGCGAGGATGCCGCCGAGGATGATGAACAATCCCGTCCTGAACCCGTGGAACTCCATCCCGGTTTCCCTCGTCTATTTCCGTGACCATCCGATGCCGTCGGGGCGGTCTTCCAGCACGATGCCCGCGCTGGTGAGCTCTGCCGTGCCCTGACAAAATAAGTCTCTGTCATCAGGGTAGCCCTGCCAAGGGACCTTTCCGCAGTGGATCCAAAGTTTCCGTGACGCCATCCGCGGGGAGTTGCACGGCTGATTTCCGCCATGGGGTGATCAGCCGGCCCTCCGATTACAGCGGCTTCGAGGCGGATGGTTTACAGTGGCTTCGCCCGCAGGTCGCGGAACTCGACCTTCATTACGAGGCCGGGGTGGATCTGGAGGCCGATCGGGGCCGGCTCGCGGTACTTCTCGCTCGTGTACTGGGACACCTGCTGGCCGTTGAGCCAGACGGTGAACGTGTCGCCCTTTGCCTCCACGCGGATGCGGTTCCATTCGCCGGTCTTGAGCAGGTCGGCGGCCTTCGGGGCCCGGGCCTCCTCCGGATACTTTCCGGTGTAGAAGGAGCAGGTCATGTCCTTCTTGAGGCTCCGCGAGACGCCGATCTGCACCTGCAGTTCCGGCTTCCGCACCATGATGCCGCTGTCGATCTCGCCGGTGAACCGCACCTCCCCCTCGACGAGCACGTCGCCGTACGGCTTGTCGGTGTAGAGCATCGAGCCCTTCTTCTCGGCGTCGTTCTGGCCGACGATCGCGCCATCGACCACCTTCCAGTAGGGCTCACCCACGACCTTCCAGCCGGCGAGGTCGGTGCCGTTGAAGATCGCCGGCAGGTCGGCCGTCGGCGGCACCTCGGCGACCGCCGCAGCCGTCGTAGTAAGCAGGGTAAGGCAGAGCACGGAGGTGCTGCTGAAGCCACGGCGAATGGTCACGAGCGTGAAAGACATAGTGAAATCCGTGGTGGGCGAAGTGTTTGATCGCGATTTCCAGGCCGGAGGCTACCACACCTATCGGTGGGAGTCGTGGTGTCAGGTGTTTCAGCGGCGGTACGATTTCATGATGGCAATCGTTGAAAGCTAAGGTTTCGAGCTGTGGCTTTGCCCCTTCCCAGTTTTTGTACAAGTGCTCATGAGAGAGTTGGGGAACATGACGCCGCCGGGATCACCCCGGAGGCCGTATCGTCCAGCCCGGCGACGAAGCCCGCCGCTTCGCGGGGAGGCTCCGGGCTGGAGCGGCTCGGCGATCAATGGCAGGTGGAGTTTCGGCGGAAGTGCTGCCTAAAACGAGAAATTCGCTTGTTTATCGCCGCTCGAAGGGGGATGCATGGGTATAATATGCCGTGCATTTTTAACCTGGCAGGTATGCGATGTACCCCCGCGAATTGAGTCTCCCGCTGGGTGAGCAGAGTTGTTTTCTCTTCGGGCCGCGGCAAACGGGAAAAACAACGCTGCTGTCGGCGATTTCCGCACATCGTCCCCGGTTCGACGTCACGCTGCTCGATACCGAGACGCTGCTGGCCTACGGCCGCGAACCCGGCCGCTTTCGTCGCGAAGTCGAGCACTGGGTCAAACGGCATCCAGGCGGCATCGTCGTTGTCGATGAAATTCAGAAACTACCGCCCCTGCTCGACGAGATTCAGTTCCTGCTCGATTCGCTCCGCGGTCGAGTCACGTTCGTCATGACCGGTTCCAGCGCGAGAAAGCTCAGACGTACGTCGACGAATCTCCTCGGCGGCAGGGCCTGGCCCTATACGCTGTTTCCGCTGACGATCCGGGAGCTGGGTCGCGACTTCGATCTCGGCAGCGTCCTGCGATTCGGGTCGCTCCCCCCCGTGATCGGTCGGCCGGAAGGGTTTTGCCGCCGGTTCCTCAAGGCCTATGCCCAGACCTATCTCAAAGAAGAAATCCTGCAGGAAGCACTCGTCCGCAACGTGCCGGCGTTCAGTCGGTTCGTGGAGCTGGCGGCCGATCAGAGCGGCGGGCTCGTGAACTATTCCTCCTTCGCCGCCGAGACCGGCGTCGCATCGAAGACGATTCGGGAGTATTACCAGGTTCTCGAAGATACGCTGGTGGCCTTTGCCGTTCCGCCCTACACCCGCAGTGCCCGCAAGCGGCTGACTCGCCACCCGATCTATCACCTCTTCGATCTGGGCGTCTGCAATGCCCTGGCGGGCAGGCTGGCGGCACAGCCCACCCGCGGCACGTCGGCGTATGGCCGCTTGTTCGAACAGTTCATCGTCCTCGAGCTGAAGCGGTTGCTCACCTATCGTGAGCTGGATTGGCCGATGTATTACTGGCGGACGGCGCACGGTGCCGAGGTGGACGTTGTGCTGGAGACGGATGGCGGCGTGTGGGCGATCGAGATCAAGAGTGGAGCGACGATCCGGCCGACCGAACTGAGCGGGCTCCGATCGTTTCGCGAAGATCATCCCGATGCCCGGCTCGTCTGTGTCGCCGACATCGATCGGCCTTTCAACGTGGGGGATATCGAGTGTCTTCCCTGGCGCAGCTTTTTCGACCAGGTGGCCGGCTGACGA
>CAZXIG010000355.1:0-2829 GCA_964640405.1 uncultured Candidatus Kuenenia sp. | reverse complement strand
ATGACGCCCGAGGAATACCAGGCACGCAGCCTCTACGAGCAGCTTCAGCCGGGCGACCGGGTGGAGGTGGTGCACGGCGTGACGGTGGGCTCGAGCGCCAAGTGGAGCACCACGACCGTCGGCAAGGTGCTGCGGACGGAGCGGCGGCGGCACGGCCTCCACTTCCGTCGCAACCCCGACGACAAGGTTTACAGCGACGTGCTGATCCTCGCCCGCGACGACGGCGAGCTGACCACGGTCACGATCGACGAGTTCACCCGGCTGCGCCGCGTGTAGTCCCGTCACGCCGTGACGGGAGCGATCCGAACCTCACATCGATGAGCGGAGAATCCGTCATGAACGCTGCCCCTGCGGTGGTGCGTTCCCTCTTGGTGATGGCGTTGGCGATTGCGTTGCTCGGGGGCGTGGGTCTTTGGCCCCTGGCCGCCCTCGGCCAAACCAAGAAGGAAGAGGCCGAGTATCTGGCCGCCCCCGCGGCCGACCAGATCGGCGCCGACTTTCTCGAGCCGGCCGTGCGACAGGCGGTGGCCAACGGTGTCGCCACGCTCCTCGCCCGGATGACGGCCGAGGACAACGACCTCGGCCTCGCCTTCCCGCCATCGCAGTCGCGGAAGGTGATCGAGGTCGTGGAGGTGCCGGCGAAGCGGGTGCAGGTGGAGTATCCGGTGTGGGAAATGGTCGAGGTCGAGGTCGTCGAGCCGGTGCTGGAGAGCGGCCAGCCGACCGGACGGTTCGCGAAGGTCAAGCGGAAGGTGCCGGGCAAGAAGATCGGCACGCGGACGGTCGACCGACTCGTGCCCAACAAGGACGGCAGTGAGACGATGAAGGTGCCGAAATATGGGCCGGGCGGCCCCGCCGCGTGGGCGGTGAACCTCCCGGGGCTCAACGGCATGGCGCTGTACGTGCTCGTGAAGGCCGGCCTCGGCAAGCATCCGGCCACGGTGAAGCATGCCGCCGCCTTGGCCGATCACGCCGGCGAATACATCGGCCTTCCCGACCACACGTTCGACGTCGCCTGGATGGCGGCCGGCCTCGCCGTGCTCGGGCCCGATTCGCCGCACGAAAAGGTCGCCCGGCGGCTGATCGCGAAACTGATCGACGGTCAGATCAGCGAAAAGGGCGACCTCGCAGGCCTCTGGGGTCCGGTCTGCGTGAATTACGGCTATTTCGGCAAGCTCTTCACGCTTGGACAGACGGTTCGCCAGGAGTTGGATGTCACCATCGCCAAGAAGCTCGAGACCGCGACGGGGGCGGATCAGGCGCGGCTGGTGGCGATGGGCAACGAGATGCAGGCGTTCGCCACGGCCTATGCGAAGACCCATCGCGACGTGTTTCGCGCCGGCACGAGGATGCTCCAGATTCAATCGCCCTATAAGTTCGAGGAGGATGCCATCCTGCCCGGCCTGCCCTACAACGCCTACCAGTGGGTCGTCTCCGACGTCGAATCGACCGAAGCCGCCGCCTTCGCGATCGCGGTGGCGAAGCGGGCCGGACTGCTGCCGAAGGAAACGAACCGGCTGCTCATCCGCGGCAAGAAGATCCACGCGCCCGTCAAGACCGAGGCCGTGGTCAAGGCGGCGGCCAAGCGGATGGCGGCCGCGATCGACGCCGACGGCGGCGCGACGGCGCTGGCGTTCGTGGCCGACAACACGGGCTTCGAGAAGACCGGCTTTCCGGCCCCGGACTTCGCCACCCCCGACGCGATGCCGCCCATGTTCGGCTTCCAGACGGCCTGCACGGCCGTGGCGGCCCAGGAGACGCTCGAGTCGCTCGCAGCGGTCGATGCCTCGCTCGACAATCAGCTCGCGGAGCCGCGGAAACGGGCCCACGCCCGCACGGAAGCGATCGCCGCTCGCTGGTACAAGGAATCGGCCAACCCCGCCGCGGATGTCTGGAAGGGCATGTATGCACCCGTGAAGGTGTCGCATGCCGATCTCGCGAAATCGGCCACGCTCGAGATGCTGGCGCCATCCGACACCGCCGTCGAGTCGCTGCCGTGGGGGCCGTCGGGCAGCCTCTATCGCATCGTGCCCGGCTTCCGCGGCCTGTTTGCCGGGGCCGAGGCCAAGGGGCGCTTTGGAAACGATCTCTTCCGCCGGATCGCGTACCGGCTCGTCGCGCTGCAGGACCAAAACGGCCAGTGGTCGAGTGCCGGCAACCATCTCCTCTCGACGGCGGGCGAGTCGCTGGGGATCGGACGCTTCGCCAACGCGTGGCACGAGTGGCTCAACCGCAATCCCCCGTTGAAGATCGGCGCGCCGGACCCGATGACGTACGAAACGATTCTCCAGCACAGCCTCCACCACCATGGGCACCACCGCGGCAGCCACCGCCACCACTATCACGCGGCGCCGTGGCCGGACGCGGGCGCGTTTCCGACGCTCGCCAGCCTGCTCTTTCTCGTCGAAGCGATCGACGGTCCCGTGAGCCTCGACGGGATCACGATCCTTCCTCCGCCCTCGACGGAGCCGGCGGACGAGGCCGATCCCGACAAGCCACCCCCGCGGCTCACTCCCGTCGAGGCCGTCCGCCGCGTGCCGCGGCCCAACGAGCCGCGTCAGGAACTCTTCGACGCGATCATCGCCACACGCTGGCCCCGCAAGGCAGCCCCCACCGAGCCCGCTCCGCCAGCCGCCCCGGCCGCCGGCCAGGCGGATGAGAAGCCAGCCGCGGCGGCGAAGAACGAGGAGCCGGAAGCGGAGGATGATGGCCTCGGCACGTTCGAAGACCTTCTCAAGCCCGCCGACTCGAAAGAGTGATCCGCAGGACCGCGAGTCGGGGGATGATCCGAAGTTCCCCATAAAAGCCCCCAGGCGCAAGCCGGGGGAT
>CAZXIG010000354.1:0-2837 GCA_964640405.1 uncultured Candidatus Kuenenia sp. | reverse complement strand
CGCAGGAGATCGAGCCCGCTGGCGAACTCCTGGGCTTCGACGCCGCTGAATCCGGGGCCGTCGCCCACGTAGATAACGGCCTTTGCTCGGGGCGACTCTGCGAACAAGCCGGCAGCCGTTTCGATCGCGGCAGAGAAATCGGTGGAGCCGAGCGGCGTGCGGGCCTCGAGGCTGTGGATCGACGCCTTCACCGCGTCGCTCTTGGCCGGCTCGAACGATTCGGCCAGCGGCTCGCATGCCACGTCGGCCGCGGCAATGCGAACCCGATCCGCAGGCCGGACGGCCGCAAGCAGGGACTGCACTGCATCGAACTGCCGGCGGCGGTGCGACCCGGTCTGGCTGGCGGAGGTGTCGATGATCACGAGGACGTCGGTCGCCTCCGAGGCGGCAAGTCCTTTCGCCCTCAGGCCGACGGCGGTGACCGCGAGCGACGGCTCTTCCTTGCCGGAGCGGCCCGCTTCGACGAACGACACGGCAGCGGTTGGCCCGGAGGCGGCTGCGCGACCGAGGTCGGTCATGACCAGAACCGCGACGGCCAGCGCGATGGAACGCAGAATGCGGGGGACGGACATGCGGAGCACTCCGGGGGCGGGGCGTAAACCAGCTATTTGGGAAGCATATTGACCGCCCCGCCACCCCGCCAATGTCGATCTTTGCGGAGAGAGCCGGTTTTTCGAGGGAATTTTGCGGGCCCGGCGGAGGCCGAGGGCTCCGAATCCGGCTTGGCCGCAGCCGCCGGAGTCGCGATAGTCTCGCCCCGTTCCTGCCCATTTCGGATGCCAACGATGATCAGGTTTTTCGGCAAGCGGTCGCGTTCGTTGCTCATGGCCGTGGCGGCCGGGATCGCCGGCCCGGCCTTCGCCCAGCCCCTCGACTCGCCGCCCCGTGAGTTCACGCCCGAGGAGCAGACCAACATCACCGTCTACGAGGCGGTGAACCGGAGCGTGGTCAACATCAACACGAAGGCCACGGTGGCCACCGGCCTGTTTCTGCTGGAGGTGCCCTCGGAGGGGGCGGGCTCGGGCATCGTGCTCGACAAGCAGGGGCATGTGCTGACGAATTTCCACGTGGTCGAGGGGGCCAAGGAGATCCAGGTGCTCCTCTATGACGGTTCGGGCCATGCCGCCACCGTCGTGGGCGTCGATCCGGCCACCGACGTAGCCGTGCTGAAGGTCGATGCGCCGGCGGAACTGCTGCAGCCGGTCGTGTTCGGGAATTCGGCCGATCTCAAGGTTGGGCAGCGGGTATTTGCGATCGGCAATCCGTTCGGGCTCGAGCGGACGCTCACGACGGGGATCATCTCGAGCCTGAATCGCTCGTTGCCGACCCGCACCGGCCGCACGATCAAGTCGATCATTCAAACCGACGCCGCGATCAACCCCGGCAATTCCGGCGGGCCGCTGCTCGACAGTGGCAGCCGCCTGATCGGCGTCAACACGGCGATCGCGAGCCGCACCGGCCAGAGTTCGGGAGTGGGGTTCGCGATCCCGGTGGGCACGGTGGCGCGGATCGTGCCGCAGCTGATCCAGCGGGGCAAAGTCATCCGCCCGGATGCCGGCATCGCCCGGGTCTATCAGTCCGACGCAGGACTCGTGGTGGCCACGCTCACTCCGGGGGGGCCCGCGGAACGGGCGGGAATCCGCGGGTTCAAGGTCATTCGCGAGCGGCGGCGGCAGGGCCCCTTTATGGTGGAAACGGAGCGGGTGGATCGCACGGGAGCGGATTTGATCGTCGCCGTGGCTGGGCAAAGCGTGCGGAATGCGGACGATTTCCTGTCGGCCGTGGAGTCGAAAAATCCGGGCGATCAGGTGCTGATCACCGTGCAGCGGGAAGGACACAGGCTCGACGTGCCCGTGGTTTTGGACGCGGAAAAATAGTATTTTTCGCGAATCGGCCAGGGTGGCCGAACCGTGCCCCGCCGAGATTCGTAAGGCTTCAGTCGGCGGGCTCGCCTGCCGATACTCTCAAGCCCCGAGCAAATTTTTTCGGCTCGAATCGAGGCTGTTGACGGCCCGAGCGAGCCTGCTATGCTTGGGGGCTCGCCGCAAGGAACTTTCGGGTTCAGTGCGGCGAGCAGATCTTTGACAATTCGGCAGTTCGATCTCTTTTGGTTTCGGCCGGCACGCGATCGTGACCGGCAAGCGACCGGAGTCGTGGCAACACGCTTTGGTCGCGAACCATTTATTCACAGACAGATCGAATCTCTTCTGAGATTCCGGAAACTCAACCGTCGGGCCTCGTGCCCGGCATGACGATCCAAATCAATTGAAGGGTTTGATTCTGGCTCAGAGTGAACGTTGGCGGCGTGGATTAGGCATGCAAGTCGAGCGAGAACCGTAGCAATACGGGGACAGCGGCGAAAGGGACAGTAATGTGTAGGTACCTACCCCGAGGTCTGGGATAGCTGCGGGAAACTGCAGGTAATACCGGATAATGTCTTCGGACCAAAGGTGTGATTCCACCTTGGGAGGGGCCTGCATCCTATTAGCTTGTTGGCGGGGTAATGGCCCACCAAGGCGACGATGGGTAGCGGGTGTGAGAGCACGACCCGCGTCATTGGGACTGAGACACTGCCCAGACACCTACGGGTGGCTGCAGTCGAGGATCTTCGGCAATGGGCGCAAGCCTGACCGAGCGACGCCGCGTGCGGGATGAAGGCCTTCGGGTTGTAAACCGCTGTCGTAGAGGAGGAAATGCAGGGGGGTTCTCCCTTCTGTTTGACCTATTCTAGGAGGAAGGACGGGCTAAGTTCGTGCCAGCAGCCGCGGTAAGACGAACCGTCCAAACGTTACTCGGAATTACTGGGCTTAAAGGGTGCGTAGGCTGCGCGGAAAGTT
>CAZXIG010000353.1:0-2855 GCA_964640405.1 uncultured Candidatus Kuenenia sp. | reverse complement strand
TGAGTTCCCGTCTCCGCAGGTGGCTTCACGGTGGCCGACGCCCTTCGCGCCCTCGACATTCTCGCGAATCCCGCCGACCTTTCGCTCGGCCAGGCCGCCGTCGTGGTGCTGCATGGCGACGAGCCGTTTCTCGTGCGCGAGATGCTCGTGCTGCTGCGCGACGCGCTCTGCCCCGACGAGGTCGACCGGACCTGGGCGTGGCGCGAGTTTTCGGGCGACGACGAACTCGATCCGCGGGACGTGTTCGACGAGGCGGCCACGGTGCCGATGTTCGCCTCGGCCACGCGGGCAGCCGTCGTTCGCAACGCCGACGCCTTCGTCTCGGCGGCCCGCGAGCGGCTCGAGACGCTCGCCTCGGGGCCACGCGGCCGCCGCGGGATCGTGATCCTCGAGGTGAAGACGTTCACCGCCACGACGCGACTGGCGAAGGCCGTCGCCAAGGATGGGCTGGCCATCGAGACCTCGATTCCCAAGGGCTACAACCTCGCCTCCTGGACGCGGAAGTGGGCCCAGTCACGGCACGGCATCCAGCTCGCGGCCCCGACGGCCCAGCGGCTGCTCGAGCGGCTCGGCGACGAACTGGGACAGATCGACCAGTCACTCGCCCGGCTGGCCGCCGCCACACCCGCTGCCGACCGCAAGCAGCCACTCGGCCCGGAGGCGGTGGAAGACTTCGTCGGTTCGCCGCAGGAACGCACCGCCTGGGAGATGATCGACCTTGCCACGGCCGGCGACGCGGCCGCCGCGATCAAGCAGCTCGCCGACCTGCTCGCCGCCGGCGAGAGCCCGGTCGGGATCGCGGCACAGATCGCGGCGGTGCTCCGCCGGCTCTCGACCGCGGCGCGGCTGCTCGCGCTGCCTGCCGGCCAGGGACGGCCCGCGGGGGTGGAGCAGGCGCTTCGCGAGGCGGGTGTGGCCGCGTGGCCGAAGGCGCTGGCCCAAGCCAAGACGGGCCTCGCGCAGCTCGGCCCCCGCCGCGCCAGGCAGCTGCCGGTGTGGCTGCTCGACCTCGATCTCGCGCTCAAGGGCGATGCCTCCCGGGGTCTGCGAGCCCGACTGGCACTCGAACGGTTGTTCTGCAAGATGGGCCGTAGCGCGGAGTCCGGCGGGAAGCCGGCACCGCGACCTGCATCAGGAGTGCGACCGTGAACGCCGACCGCCAGCCCGATCCCCGCGACCTCTGGGAAAACCCGCTCGCCGCCCGCTACGCCTCCGCAGAGATGACGCGGCTCTGGAGCGACAATCATCGCTACAAGCTGTGGCGGCAGACGTGGCTGGCGCTCGCGGAAGCCGAGGCGGAACTCGGGCTGCCGATCTCCGAGGCACAGCTGGCCGAGATGAGGGCCCATCTCGAGCCGATCGACTTCGCGAAGGCGGCGGAGTACGAACGCCGCATGCGGCACGACGTGTTCGCGCACCTGCACACGTTCGGCGACGCCTGCCCGCAGGCCCGCCCGATCCTGCATCTCGGGGCCACGAGCGCCTTCGTCACCGACAACACCGACCTGATCCTGATCCGGGAATCGCTCGACCTGCTGATCGCCCGGCTGGCCACCGTCATCGAGCGGCTCGCCGCGAAGGCGTTGGAGACCCGGCACCTCGTCTGCCTCGGCCGCACGCACCTTCAGCCCGCCCAGCCCACGACGATCGGCAAACGGATCTGCCTCTGGATCCACGACCTGCTGCTCGACCTCGAGGAGCTCGCGCACCGCCGGAAGCTGCTGCGGGCCCGGGGCGTGAAGGGCACGACCGGCACGCAGGCCAGCTTCCTCGAGCTCTTCGAAGGCGATCATGCGAAGGTTCGCCGGCTCGACGAACTCGTGGCGGAAAAGCTCGGCTTCCACAGCTCCTACGAGGTGACGGGGCAGACCTACACCCGCAAGGTCGATTCCCAGGTGGTGGCGGCGCTCGCCGGCGTCTCGGAGTCGATGCACAAGGCGGGCAACGACCTGCGACTGGCCGCCGCCTGGGGCGAACTGGAGGAGCCGTTCGAGACGGAGCAGGTCGGTTCGTCGGCGATGCCCTACAAGCGCAATCCCATGCGGGCCGAGCGGATGTGCGGCCTTGGCCGGTTCGTGATGGGACTGGCGACCACGGCCGGCCAGACGGCCGCCGTGCAGTGGATGGAACGGACGCTCGACGACTCGGCGCCCCGCCGGCTGGTGCTGCCGCAGGCGTTTCTCGCCACCGACGCCCAGCTCGTGATCTACGCCAACATCGCCGGCGGCCTCGTCGTGCTGCCGGGGGGCATCAAACGGAACCTCGACGCCCATCTCCCCTTCCTCGCCAGTGAGCGAATCCTGATGGAGGCGACGAAGGCGGGCGGCGACCGCCAGACCCTGCACGAGGCGATCCGCACCCACAGTCATGCAGCCACGGCGCGGATTCGCGAAGGGCACGACAACGACCTCGTCGCCCGGCTCGCGGCCGATCCGCACTTCAAGGGCATCGACCTCGAGGCCGCGCTCGAAACCCGCGGCCTCGCCGGCCGCGCTGCCGAGCAGGTGGAGGAATTCGTCCACGGCGCCGTCAAGACGGCACTCGCCGACTGCCCCACCCGCGCCGCCGAATCGGCCCTGAAGGTCTGACGTCGCGCGCGGGTCGGGGTGCCTACGGCCCGAGAGCGGTGCGTTGAACCGAAGACGACTCACTGGCCCCGAGGCGCCGGCTTCGGGGGCGGTACAAGTCTCGTCGCGGTGGACCTCGCGGACTCGGTCCAAATGCTCCTCGAGCTTGCACCGACCCCTTCGCCTCCCCCACCGGTCTTGAAGTCGAACGTTCATGCCGAAGAGGCATCCAGGGAGGGGTTGCCCGTGCCGTCGAGCCGGCGTTGCTGGCAAGCGAAGCCAGGATGG
>CAZXIG010000352.1:0-2858 GCA_964640405.1 uncultured Candidatus Kuenenia sp. | reverse complement strand
TGCGCTCGCTTCCATAGCCCGCGAGAGGGCATGTGCAGGCCCGAGCCTCCGTCCATTCGAGAAGAGGGAGGCTTCGGGCTACCTGTGCCCTGGAGCCGGCGTATGCTGCCAAGCGCAGCCAGGATGGCGAAGCGCGGGCAGCATCGAGCGAGCGGAGGGCATGGATGCCCGAAGCGAGCGTCCGGCGACAGGGCACAGGTAGCCCGAAGCCGGTTTGGACGCGTTGAGTCCTGACGCACCAAGGAGACGAGCTGAAGCCTGGCCTACCGGTTGACCAGGAAGTGGCAGATGTCGCCGTCGCGCATCACGTAGTCCTTGCCCTCGACGCGGAGCTTGCCGGCGGCGCGGATGTCCTTCTCCGTCTTGTAGTGCTCAAGGTCGTCGAGCGAGTAGATCTCGGCGCGGATGAAGCCCTTCTCGAAGTCGGTGTGGATCACGCCGGCGGCCTGCGGGGCGAGGGCCCCGACGGGAACCGTCCAGGCTCGCACCTCCTTCTCGCCCGCCGTGAAGTAGCTCTGCAGTCCGAGCGTCTTGTAGGCGGCCCGGGCCAGCACGGCGAGCGCGGGCTCGGTGAGGCCGGCCCCGGAGAGCATCTCGGCGCGGTCGGCCGGATCGAGCTCGGCGATCTCGGCCTCGAGCTTCGCGCACACCGGCACGACCTCGGCCCCGGCCTTTGCTGCCGCCGCACGCACCTGTTGCACGAGCGGGCCTTTGCCTTCCACGTCGCCTTCGTCCACGTTGGCGACGTAGAGGATCGGCTTTGCCGTGAGCAGGCCGAATTCCTTCACGGCCTTCTTCTCGGCCTCGTCGAGGGGGAGCGTGCGGAGCGGCTTCTGCTCGCCCAGGTGCGCGAGGCACTTCTTCATCGCCTCGACCTTGAGCTTCGCCTCCTTGTCGGTGCTCTTCGCCGCCCGCTCCGCCTTGGGGAGGAGGTTTTCCAGGTGCTGGATGTCGGCGAGCATCAGCTCGATCTCGATCGTCTCCATGTCGGAGACGGGGTCGACCTTGCCCGCCACGTGGATCACGTCGGGATCCTCGAAGCACCGCACCACCTGCAGGATCGCGTCCACCTCGCGGATGTGCGAGAGAAACTTGTTGCCGAGGCCTTCCCCTTCGCTGGCCCCCTTCACGATGCCGGCGATGTCGACGAGCTTGAGGGCGGCGGGGATCACCTTCTGCGGCGGGATGAACTTCGTGATCCGCTCGAGCCGGCCGTCGGGCACGCTCACCATCCCCTCGTTGGGCTCGATCGTGCAGAACGGGTAGTTCGCGCTCTGGGCGGCCTTCGACTGGGTGAGGGCGTTGAAGAGAGTGCTCTTGCCGACGTTCGGCAGTCCGACGATGCCTGCTTCCATGAGAGTCTGTTCTGCTCCGCGATTCCGATTCGAGTGGTCGAGGCATCATAATGACCGATATGCGACGTTCATCCCAGCCCCTCGCCGCGTCCTTCTTCGATCGGCCGGCCGATCGCGTGGCCCGCGAGCTGCTCGGGGCGCGGCTCGTGGTGCGGGATGCCGACGGCGGCGTGACGCGGCACGTCGTCTGCGAGACGGAGGCCTATCTCGGGGCCCACGACCTCGCCTGCCACGGCTCGAAGGGGATGACGAGCCGCAACGCCGTGATGTTCGGCCCCGCCGGCCGGTGGTACGTCTATCTCTGCTACGGGATGCACTGGATGCTCAACGTGGTCACCGGCGCGGAGGGCGTGCCGGCGGCGGTGCTGATTCGGGGGGCGGGCGCGTTCAGCGGGCCGGGGCGGCTTACGAAAGGGCTCGGCATCGATCGGTCGTTCGACGGCCGCGCCGCGGCCCGACCGACCGGCCTCTGGCTGGAGGCGGGCGAGCCGCTCCCGCCGCGGCGGATCCGGCGGACGCCGCGGATCGGCGTCGGCTACGCCGGCGAATGGGCCGAGAAACCGCTCCGCTTCCTCGTCGATCCTCCCGAACTCCCTACAATCACTCTCGCGCATCGTTCACGGAGGCGAAAGCCATGACGCGTCGCAGATTGATCCGCAGATTGATCCTTGTGGGAGTGGCCATCATGACGGGCTTCGGTGTCGGGCACGGGGCTGCCGAAGAGGAGACGAAGCTCGCGAAGGCGACGTTCGCCGGCGGCTGCTTCTGGTGCACCGAGGCGGTGTATGCCGAACTCAAGGGCGTGAAGAGCGTCACGAGCGGCTACATCGGCGGCCAGGTGCCCAACCCGACCTACAAGCAGGTCTGCACCGGCATGACCGGCCATGCCGAGGCGATCGAGATCGAGTACGACCCGGCGATCGTGCCTTTCGAGAAGCTGCTCGAGGTGTTCTTCGCGACCCACGATCCCACGACGCTCAACCGCCAGGGGGCCGACGTGGGCACGCAGTATCGCTCCGGCGTCTTCTATCACGACGCCGAGCAGAAGCACGTCGCCGAGGAGGTGATCGCGAAGCTCGATGCGGCCCGGGTGTTTCCGAGCAGGATCGTGACGGAGGTCACCGAGGCCTCCACGTTCTATCCCGCCGAGGAGTACCACCAGGACTACTTCGCCAACAACCCGTTCCAGCCCTACTGCCAGGCGGTCGCGGCGCCGAAGGTGGCGAAGGTGCGGAAGGTGTTCAAGGACCTGGTGAAGGAACAGCCGTGATCGAGGAGCTGCTCCAGGCCATCGAACTGGCGCTCGCCGGCGACTGGGAGGCTGCCCACGAGATCGTGCAGCGGCACGAGTGCGACGCGACGAGCGCCTGGATCCACGCCGTGCTCCACAAGATCGAGGGCGACGCCGGCAACGCCCGCTACTGGTATCGCTGCGCCGGCCAGCTGGCCCACGCGAACGACGAGCCGAGGGCGGAGCTCGAGGCGATCAGGGCCACGCTCGCC
>CAZXIG010000351.1:0-2872 GCA_964640405.1 uncultured Candidatus Kuenenia sp. | reverse complement strand
TCGACGTGAAGATCTTCGAGGAGTTCATCATCGGGATCACGGGCGAGCAGCCTGCGATGAAGCTGGTGGCATAGCGGAGTCAACTCGCGAAAACCGCCGGCGGGGGCGTGCACTCGCCCAAACCGCCGGCGGGGGGCGTCAACTCGCCAAATTCGCCGGCCGGGGGCACGTGCTCGCCGCCGGCGGATTTTGACGTCGCATGCTCAACTGATGTGGTGTGCCAACTCTGGCAGTCAAAATTCACCGGCGGCTGCGCGCGACCCCCGACCGGCTGCGCGTCTTCATGCGGCTGAATGATCGGCCCTTCTGCGTTGACGAAGAGGGGCTGGCTGTACCCAGGAGCCGGCGTTGGCGGCAAGCGGAGGCAGGATGCCGGGAGCGCAGCCGCCATCGAGCGAGCGGAGGGCAGGATGCCCGAAGCGAGCGTCCGGCGAGTGGGTACGGCCAGTCCCTCGCGCACTACCGACGGCCTCACGCAACGGCGTCACGTCGCCAGCCAGACCGCGTGCTTGAAGCTGCGGAGCCAGGTGAGCTGCCGCTTGGCGAGCTGGCGGGTGCGCTGCTGGGTGCGGCGGATCGCTGCGGCGCGGTCGATGCGGCCTTCGATGAGGTCGATGGCTTCGGCGTAGCCGGCGGCCTGGCGGGCGGTGGGACCGATGCCGCCGGGGGCGGCGAGGGCGGCGCGGGTTTCCTCGACGAGGCCGGCGGCGAACATCTTTTCGACGCGACGGTCGATGCGATCGCGGAGAAATGCTCGAGGCACGTCGAGGACCAGGAATTGGGAATCGAAGACGGGATGCGGGGTCGGCGCGAAGGCCTCGGAAAGGGGCCGTGAGGTCGTCTCGGCCACCTCGAGCGCGCGGATGATCCGCTTGGCGTCGTGGGGATGGATGCGGGCCGCCGCGACGGGATCGACGGCGGCGAGCCGGGCGTGGAGCGCGGCGAGGCCGTGCGTGGCCGCCTCGGTTGCGAGCCGGCTGCGGAGCTCGTCGTCCGCAGGGGGCAGCGGGGCGAGGCCGTCGCGGAGGGCCCGCAGGTAGAGGGGCGTGCCGCCGACGAACAGGATGTGGCGGCCCCGCGACCGGCAGTCGGCCACGGCGCGGGCCGCGGCGGCCAGCCAGAGGGCGACGCTGAACGGCTCCGCCGGGGAGACGACGTCGACGAGGTGGTGGGGCACGGCGGCCTGCTGGGCGGCCGTGGGCTTGGCCGTGCCCACGTCGAGACCGCGGTAAACCGCCATCGAGTCGACGCTCACGATCTCCGCCCCGAGTTCGCGGGCCAGCCGGATCGCGAGCGACGATTTGCCCGCCGCGGTGGGGCCCGACAGAAACCAGCAGTCGGCGGCCAACTCGGGCTGTTCGCTCCCGCTCGGCCCCGTGGCAGGGCGGCCTGCGGGGGCGCCCGGGGGCCATGCTAGAGTTGTGGGCCCCGCGGCGGCCGATCCAGGTGGATCGGGCCGAACCGCGGCTCCCGTGGTTCCCGGATGCGTGGATCGTGTCGGATCGTCAGCCATCGCCGCGTCGCAGTGGAGAAATCCTCGAGGCGCTCGAGCAGGTGATCGCCGCCCGGAAAGGCGAGTCGCCAGACCGATCCTACACCAGCCGGCTGCTCGCCGGAGGTGTGCCGAAGATCGCCGGCAAGGTGACGGAGGAGGCGGGCGAACTCGTCCAGGCGGCGGCCGACGAGACCGACGACCGCGTCGTGTCGGAGGCCGCCGACCTCGTCTATCACATGCTCGTGCTCCTTGCCTGCCGCGGCGTGCCGCTGGCCCGGGTCGAGGACGAGCTGGCCCGCCGCTTCGGTGTGTCGGGCCTCGACGAGAAGGCATCGCGGTCCGCCACCGGCGGCCACACGACAGGAGGCGGACGATGAGCGACCACGTGCCGGAACGACTGCTGCGGATCGGGGTGCCCAGCAAGGGGCGGCTCTCGGAGCTGGCGGCCCAGCTGCTCGCCGACGCGGGACTCTCGTTCCGCCGCTCGGAGCGGAGCCTGTTCGCCAAGTGCAAGGACATGCCCGTCGAGATCACGTTCCTGCGGACCGACGACATCCCCGTGCTCACGGCCGAAGGGGCCATCGATCTCGGCATCACCGGGGCCGACCTCGTGGCGGAGAGCGGCGCCGAACTCGTGCACCGGCTCGATCTCGGCGTCGGCTCGTGCCGGCTCGCGATGTGCGTGGCCGACGACTCGCCCGTCACCGACCCGCGGCAGCTCGCCGGCAAGCGGATCGCCACCAGCTTTCCGCGGATCACCCGCCGCTGGCTCGCCGAACGCGGCGTCGACGCCCACTTCGTCGAGCTTTCCGGCAGCGTGGAGGTGATGATCGCCCTCGGCGTGGCCGACGCCATCGTCGACCTCGTCGAGACCGGCAGCACGCTGGCCGCCAACCGGCTGCGGATCTTCGCCGAGATCGGCCGCTACGAGACGGTGCTCGTGCAGAACCACCGGATCGCTGACCCCGCCCTCGCCGACCGCATCGTGCGGCGGCTGGAGGGCATCGTGATCGCCCGGAGCTGGTCGCTGCTCGAATACAACGTGCCGCGGGCGAGGCTCGCGGAGGCCGAGAAGATCACGCCGGGGTTCAACTCGCCGACGGTGATGGCGCTCGAGGATTCCGAGTGGTGTGCCGTGCGGGCCATGGTGAGAAGGGGCGAGGCCCACGCCATCATGGAGCGGCTCGAGGCGATCGGGGCATCGGCGGTGATCGAGACGCAGATCGCGAACTGCCGCCTGTAGGTGGGTCGGGGTTGCCCGTGCCCTCTCGCCGGACGTTCGCTACGTACGACCAATCCGCTAACGCGGATCGGTGCCCGCATGCCCTCCGCTCACTCGATGCTGGCTGCGCTCTCGCCATCCTGGCTTCGCTTGCC
>CAZXIG010000350.1:0-2878 GCA_964640405.1 uncultured Candidatus Kuenenia sp. | reverse complement strand
TGACGACGCAAGCTCGAACGATGTGGTAGGCCAACTCTGGCAGTCAAAATTCACCGGCGGCTGCGCGCGGCCCCCGACCGGCTCTCGGTGGTGTTGATGGTTGCAGTGTCGTGATGGGTCAGCTGTGCATGCGGGCGAAGGGGTCGCCCTGCTCAATGATCGCCGCCTCTTCGGCCGCGAGCCAGTGGAGGCGATCGCGGACGAGCGCCTCCGGGGCGAAGTCGCAGGCTAGGCGGACGTAGGTGGAGTGGTGGCGGGCCTCTGACTCGAACAGCCCGCGGTAGAAGTCGCGGAGCTCCGGGTCGGTCACGTGGTCGCCGAGCAGCGAGAAGCGTTCGCAGCTCCGGGCCTCGATGAGCCCGGCGACGAGCAGGCGGTCGATCGCCCGGTCGGGCTCCGGCTTGCGAATCCGCTCGTGAAGCCTCTGCCCGTAGCTGCTCGGGGCGAGCTTGCGAAACCGGATGCCGCGGCGGTCGAGCAGGTCGAGCACCATCCGGAAGTGCTCCAGTTCCTCGTTCACGATCTCCGTCATCGCCCGGGCGAGCGGCACGTGGTCGACGTAGGAGAAGAGCAGGTTCATCGCCACGCCCGCCGCCTTCTTCTCGCAGTGGGCGTGGTCGACGAGGATCTCGTCGAGGTGGGCGTCCACCTGGGCGAGCCAGCGGGGCGACGACGGGGATTGAAGGCTGAGCATCGGAAGCGACGGAGGGGTGTTCGACGGGCCCTGGGCGAGCATGATACAGTCACGGCCATCATGATCGCCTTCGACCGACCCGACCGCGGCCCCGACCGGCCTCCCGAACGCAACGTGCTCGGCGGCGTGCTCGTCGCCTGCTCCCGCGATCCGCTCACCGGCTTCTTCCGCGACGGCTGCTGCCGCACCGGCCCCGACGACGCGGGCGTGCATACGGTCTGTGCCGTGATGACCAAGGAGTTTCTCGAGTTCACCGTGCGGGCCGGCAACGACCTCGTCACCCCTCAGCCCCAGTGGGATTTTCCGGGCCTCGTCGTCGGCGACCGCTGGTGCCTCTGCGCCGCGCGGTGGCTGGAGGCTTCGCAGGCGGGCAAGGCCCCGCCCGTCGTGCTCGAGGCGACGCACGAGAAGTCGCTCCAGATCGTGCCGCTCGACCTGCTCCGCCGGCATGCGGTTGTGGGCTGAGGCCGCGTTGCTACACTGTTACAAAGTGTGACAATGCCGTCGCGGATCACAATTTAACAAATCAGGAGCCTAGGCCCCGATGGTCGATAAAAAAGACACCAAGGACGTGAACAAGTCGGAGGAGATCCGCAAGCTCGCCAAGGCCCTCGAGGCCAAGGGGGAGAAACCGCGTCCGGTGGTGATCATCGCGGCCCTCAAGAAGCAGGGCATCGTGGTTTCGTCGCCGCAGGTGAGCATGGTGCTCAAGCGGATGGGATTCCGTCCCCGGCCGCGGAAGGCCGCCGGCGTCGGCGCAGCTGCGGTGAAGGGGCGTGCCGGGGCGATCTCCGTCGACGATCTCCTGGCCGCCAAGAAGCTGGTCAGCCACTTCGGCGGCACCGACCGGGCCCTCGCCGCGATCCAGGCGCTCAAACAGTTCGAGAGCTAGATTGCCGCGGGCATTCGAGGGCCTATTGTTCACTGGCTCGTACCAAAGCCAGCGGGATAGGTTGTCACTATGATTCAGATCGCTGATCCGGAAGTGATCGTGATCGGGGGTGGTCCGGCCGGGGCCACCGTGGCCACGCTCTTGGCGGATCGGGGACGGCGCGTGCGGCTCTACGAGCGGGAACGGTTTCCCCGGTATCACGTCGGCGAGTCGCTGATCCCCGAGACGTTCGGTGTGCTCGATCGGCTCGGCATGCTGCCGAAGCTGCGGCGCAGCCCGTTCGTCGAGAAACGGAGCGTGCAGTTCGTCTCCGAGCAGGGCAAGCTCTCCGAGCCCTTTTACTTCGCCGATTACAAGCCCCACGAGAGTTCGCAGACCTGGCAGGTGACCCGCCAGGAGTTCGACGAGATGATGCTCGACAACGCCCGCGAGCATGGCGTCGACGTGCGGGAGGGCGTGCGGGTGCTCGACGTCGTGTTCGATGGGGAGCGTGCGGTGGGCGTGCGGGTGGCCGACGAGGCCGGCCATGAGTCCACCGTCCGCGGCGGTGTCATCGTCGATGCCGCCGGACAGAGCGGGATCATCCTCGACCGGCTTGGCCTCCGGGAATGGGATCCGGTGCTCAAGAAGGCCGCCATCTGGACCTACTGGCGGGGCGCCTTCCGCGACTCGGGCCGCGACTCCGGCGCGACCGTGGTCCTGCAGACCGAGGGGAAAAAGGGCTGGTTCTGGTACATCCCGCTCCAGGACGACATCGTCAGCGTGGGTGTCGTGGCCCCGTTCGACCACTTGTTCAAGAATCGGGCGACGAAGGATCCCGAGGCCATCTACTTCGAGGAGGTGGCCCGTTGTCCGGGCGTGCAGCCGCGGATCGCCGCCGCCGAACGCACCGGCCCCTTCCGCGTGGCCAAGGAGTATTCCTACCGCTCGCAACGGATCGCCGGAGACGGCTGGGTGCTCGTGGGCGACGCCTTCGGATTCCTCGATCCGCTCTATTCGTCGGGCATGCTCCTGGCACTGGCCAGCGGAGCCATGGCGGCCGATGCGATTGCCGGGGCACTCGACGCGGGCGACACCTCGGCCTCGCGGCTCGGCTCCTGGGGGCCGCATTACATCGCGGGCCTCGAGCGGGTGCGGAAGCTCGTCTGTGCGTTCTACGACGGCCTCAACTTCGGCCAGCTCGTGCGGCGGCACGGCGAGCTCAAGCCGCTGATCACCGACGTCCTCATCGGCGACGTCTTCAAGCCCGAGATCGACGCCCTCTGGCCCCCGATGGAGGCAATGCTGGCGGA
>CAZXIG010000349.1:0-2885 GCA_964640405.1 uncultured Candidatus Kuenenia sp. | reverse complement strand
CGGGAGGCTTCCGTGATGGACGCCGCACTATCCCCCTGCTTGCGCATGGGGGCTTTCATGGGAAACCTTCGGGTGGATCGCCCCGCCTACCGCATCACGGTGTCGGACACGATGTGCCCGAAGAGCGTCTCGCGGCCGCGGAGCACGTAAAACTTGATCGGGTTCAAGTGCTCGTCTTCGGCCTTGTCGAGGATGTAGGTGATGTTGTCGGGAGCGATCGTCTCCCAAACGTGCAGCCCCACGAGGATGTCCCCCTCGCGGATGCCCTGCTCGGCCGCGGGGCCATCGGGCCGCACTTCCACGACGGCCAGCCCGCCGCGGTATTGCGATTGAAGCTTCTGCACCTTCGCGGAAGGCATCGCCGCCAGCCGCACGCCGAGCTCACGCCAGCTGCGTTCGTCGATCGACTCGGCATCGCGGCGAAGCGACGCGAGCGACAGCGTGATCCGCTCCTCCGCACCGGCCCGCACCACCGTCACCGGCACGACCTCTCCCGCCTTGCGTCCGAGCAGGGCCCGTTCGATGTCGAACTGCCGCACCACGGGCACGTCGCCCACCCGCACGATCACGTCGCCGGCCTTCACGCCCACGCTCGCCGCCGGGCTTTCACCCCGCACCGACTCGACCACCACGCCACGGCTGCCGGTGCTCTTGGTGACGAGCCCGTGCCAGGTGTTGTCGACCCGCTCGACGGAGATGAGCTTCGTCACCACGTCGAGCACGCGATCGATCGGGATCGCGAATCCGATCCCCTGGGCGCCGGCCCGCACGGCCACGTTGATCCCGATCACCTCGCCGTTGATGTTCAGCAGCGGGCCGCCCGAGTTGCCGGGGTTGATGCTGGCGTCGGTCTGAATGAGATCGTCGTAGCGTTGCGTGCGGCTCACCTCGACGTTCCGGTGAAGGGCCGAGATGATGCCGCGGGTGACGGTGTGCTCGTAGCCGTAGGCGTTGCCGAGGGCGAGCACCGTCTCGCCGATCATGAGGTCGCTCGACGTGCCGAGCGTCACCACCTGCAGCGGCTCGTCAACCGTGATCTTGATCACGGCGAGGTCGGTCCGCGGGTCGTGCGACACGAGCGTGGCGGCGGTGGTGCGGCCCGAGGCGAGCGTCACCTCGATCCGCCGAACGCCCTCGACGACATGGTAATTCGTGACGACGTAGCCCCGCGGATCGACGATCACGCCGGTGCCCATGCCGTTCACCCGCCGCAGTTCGCCATCGGCTTCGGTCGAGCTGCCCACGAGCTTCTGGCCGTGGATGTTGACGACGGCGTCCCGCTGCGACTCGATCGCTCGGACGATCGGGGTGCGGCGGAGGTCGGCCGAATCGTCTGCCCGCACGGCCGGGGCCGCGAGGAGCACGGCCAGGCACGGCAACACGGCCCACGACACCCGCATTTGAAACTCGCCCCCGGCTGCCACCCACCGTTCGGCTGCGGGATGGCCCGGCCCACGGTACGAAGGGAGAATCGGCCGGATGGCGCCCGCGATCCGCGGCGGCCCACGTTTGCCGGCAGGGTTTGCCTAACCGGTCCGCCGGGGACACCGCCCCATCGCGATCCGGCCTTGGAATGGGGTAAAAACGCGTAAAGAGCTGCGTCCCCTTTTGCCCCACGCCCATGCACGACCTCCCCGCCACCCCGGACAACTCCGTCGCTCCTCCGCCCCGGATCGGTTTCGTGGGCACCGGCATCATGGGGGCGAGCATGGCCGGCCATCTGCTCGCGGCCGGCCACGAGCTGCACGTGCACAGCCGCACGCGGGCCAAGGCGGTCCCGCTCGTCGAACGCGGCGCCGTCTGGCACGACACACCGGCCGACGTCGCGGCGGCGAGCGACGTGGTGATCACGATGCTCGGCCTGCCGAGCGACGTCGAGGAGGTCTACTTCGGCGGGGCAGGGGGGCGGGTCGCCGAGGCCTCGCTACTTGGCCGTTCGCGTCCGGGAACGCTCCTCATCGACATGACCACCTCGAGCCCCGCGCTCGCCGCACGGATCGCCGCGGCGGCGTCGGCCCGCGGTCTGGCTGCGATCGACGCGCCCGTGTCGGGAGGCGACGTCGGAGCCCGCAACGCCACGCTCGTGATCATGGTCGGCGGCGATGAAGACTCCTTCGCGCGGGCTCGTCCGATTCTCGCGCGGCTCGGCTCGTCGGTCACGCGCCTGGGGCCCGCGGGCGCCGGGCAACGGTGCAAGCTCGCCAACCAGGTGGCGGTTGCGGTGGGGATGGTTGCCTGGTGCGAGGCGCTTGCTCATGCCGGCGCAGGCGGCCTCGATCCGGCCGCGGTGCAGCGTGTGATCGCGGGGGGTGCGGCGGGGAGTTGGGCCCTCACGAATCTCGCGCCCCGCGCCCTCGCCGGCGATTTTGCGCCGGGGTTCCTCGTTCGCCATCTGCTCAAAGACATCCGGATCGCGCGGGAGTCGGCCGCCGAGGCCGGTCTCGATCTGCCAGGGCTCGCGACGGCCGAGCGGATGTATGAGATCGTCGCGGCCCGCGGGCATGCCGACGCGGGCACGCAGGCGCTTCTCGCCGTGTATGACCGGGCCGATTTCACCTACACTGCCTATTCCAATCTTCCTCTCGACATCGCAGGAAACGCGAGGCGGCAATGCGGTTCACGATGATGGCGGCGGTCGTTTCGGTCGCTGTGCTGGGAGCGGGACACGCGCTGGCCGAAAACCCGAAGCGTCCGAACATCGTCTACGTGATCACCGACGACCAGGGCTACGGCGACATCGCGGCCCTTGGCAATCGGGTGCTCCGCACGCCCAACCTCGACCGGCTCCACGGGGAGAGCGTCCGGCTCACCGAGTTTCACGCGAGTCCCACCTGCTCGCCCACGCGGGCGGCGCTCATGACCGGCCGGCACGAATTCCGCTCCGG
>CAZXIG010000348.1:0-2903 GCA_964640405.1 uncultured Candidatus Kuenenia sp. | reverse complement strand
ACGGAATCCGTCGGGCCGGTTCGGGATGGCACCCACACCATCCCCCTGCTTGCGCTTGGGGGCTTGGATTGTCGGGCCTGGAACCGCCTTTCTCATACAAGCCCCCAGGCGCAAGCCGGGGGATATTCCGCGTGGCTTCCCGACGGCGCTGCACTGCCGTTACGGAATCCGTCGGGCCGGTTCGGGATGGCACCCACACCATCCCCCTGCTTGCGCTTGGGGGCTTGGATTGTCGGGCCTGGAACCGCCTTTCTCATACAAGCCCCCAGGCGCAAGCCGGGGGATATTCCGCGTGGCTTCCCGACGGCGCTGCACTGCCGTCACGGAATCCGTCGGGCCGGTTCGGGATGGCACCCACACCATCCCCCTGCTTGCGCATGGGGGCTTGGATTTCGTGCAAGCCGGGGGATCGCCTTGTCGGGGTAGGCCGCGGCGGCCGGCCGCGATACGCTAATGGCTTCCCCGAACCTGGAGCACTTTTCGCCGATGATCCCGCTGATCCGTTTCTTCCTGGGCTTCACGCTCGTTTTGACGTCGCTGTTCCTCATCCTGCTGGTGCTCATCCAGCGGGGGCGCGGCGGCGGCCTGACGGGAGCCCTCGGCGGCATGGGCGGACAGAGCGCCTTCGGCACAAAGGCCGGCGACATCTTCACGAAGATCACGGTCGGCGTGGCCGCCTTCTGGATCGGCCTTTGCATCCTCTCGATCAACGTCCTCGGCCGGCAGCAGTCGCTCTTCAGCAATTCGCTCGGCACCGCAGCCCCGCAGGCGGTGGCCCCGCAGACGCAGCCCGCCCCGACCGGCGGTGCCACGCCTCCGGCGCCCGACTCGGCCGCGCCGGCAGCGGCTCCCCAGACCGACGCCGGCAGCACCGAGCCGAAGTCCGAGGCTGCTCCCGAGCCGACGAAGTCCGCGGCAGAGCCTGCGGCGGCTCCGCCCACGACTCCCGCTGAGCCGGCCGCCCCGCAGCCGGCGGCACAGGAACCGGCGGCCAAGTAGCCGCCTCCCGCATCATGGCGCTGAGCATGACCGGCTGTGGCGAGGGCATCGCCACCGACGGCGACAACACCTGCCGCGTCGAACTGCGGTGCGTCAACAACCGTCACTTCAAGTTCACGTTCCGCTGCCGTGACGGCTTCGCGGCCCTCGAAGGCCGGGCCGAGGCGGCCGTGCGGAAGCGGGTGCGGCGAGGCAGCGTTCACGCCTCGCTCGACGTCGCGGGGCCCGCGGCCCCCGCTGGCCGCCGGCTCGACGCCACGCAACTGGCCGCCTACCTCGACGCTGCCGCCGACTTCTGCCTCTCTCGTGACCTGCCCGCGCCCCACGCGATCGAGAGCTTCCTGGGGCTGCCCGGCGTGCTCGTCGAAACGACGCCCGATAGCGACGCCGCCGAGCGGGCCTGGCCCCTCGTGGCGCGGGCGCTCGATGCCGCCCTCGACCGGCTCGACGAGATGCGCCGGCGGGAGGGGGATGCACTCGCGGCCGACCTGCGGGCCACCTGCGGCGAAATCACGGGCCTCGCGAGCACGATTCGCGTCCGTGTGCCGCAGATGGTGGAATCGCACCGGGCTCGGCTCGTGGAGCGGGTGGCCAAGCTGCTGGAGCCGCACGGCGTGCCGCTCGCGACGGCCGACGTGGCCCGCGAGATCGCCCTTATCGCCGACCGCACCGACATCGCGGAAGAACTCGTCCGCCTCGACAGCCACCTCGCCCAGTTCGCCCACCTGCTCGACACCGAGGCCCCGGGGCGGTCGCTCGATTTCCTGGCCCAGGAACTGGGCCGCGAGGCCAACACGATCGCCTCGAAGGCCTTCGACGCGGAAATCGCCCACACCGTCGTCGAGATCAAGACCCGGATCGAGCGGCTTCGCGAGCAAGTGCAAAACCTGGAGTGACCATTCCCCGGCGAATCGCGGCCGCTTTTCAATCGGCCGTGGCCTGCGGTACAACGGCGGGATGGAAGTGAAGCCGGGCAAACTCGTCGTCATCTCCGGACCATCCGGCGTCGGCAAGACCACGCTTCTGCGCCGCCTGCTCGCCGACCTGCCCCACCTGATCCCGAGCGTTTCGGCCACCACCCGGCCGCCCCGGGCCGGGGAGCGAGACGGAATCGACTACCACTTCATCCCGCTCGAGGAGTTCGAGCGGCGGCGGGAGGCCGGGGAGTTCCTCGAGTGCTGCCGCGTCTACGGCCGCCAGCACTGGTACGGCACGCTCGTGAGCGAGGTGGCCCCCCGTTTGGCCGCTGGATCGTGGGTCGTGCTGGAGATCGACGTCGAGGGTACACTTTCGATCCTCGCCCGGTATCCTGAGGCGATCACGATCTTCGTCGAGCCGTCCCACCCGGACCAATTGGCCGAACGGCTGTTGGGGCGGGGAACGGAGTCGCCGGAGGCGATGGCCCGACGGCTCGAGGTGGCCCGCCGAGAACTGCTCGAGGCCCACCGCTACCGTCATCGGGTCGTGAACGAGGATGCCGACGAGGCCCTCGCGGCGATCAAGCACATCCTGTTCGACGCCGGCCTGCCCGCACCCCCCACACCCGTTCGCCCCGCCCCCCCGAAAACACAGGAAGCCCACACATGATCGAAGACCTCCGCGAAGAAGAGATCGTCAACAAGGTCGGCGGCCGGTTCAAGCTCTCGACCCTGATCCAGAAGCGGCTCGTGGCCCTCAACGCCGGCAGCCGTCCGCTCGTCGACGTGGCGACCGACGACAAGATGCAGATCGTGATCGAGGAGATCAAGCAGGACAAGATCTTCCTCGACACGTCGATGAACCTCCGCATCACCGGCGAATCGCCCGAAGCCGGCGGCCCACTCGACTTCGACGCCTCCATCCTGTAACGATGCTGCAAGGTCGTGAGATCGTTCTCGGAGTGACGGGAGGGATCGCGGCCTTCA
>CAZXIG010000347.1:0-2915 GCA_964640405.1 uncultured Candidatus Kuenenia sp. | reverse complement strand
CCGATCAGGCCGCCGTCCACGACGAGCGTCTGGGCAGTGATGTAGCCCGACGAAGGGGCGGTGAGGAACAGCACGGCCTCGGCGATCTCCGCGGCCTCGCCGAGCCGCTTGGCCGGCACCCGCTTCTTCACCTCGTCGAGCAGGGCCGGGCCGAGGGCCGCGGTCATGTCGCTGGCGATGAATCCGGGCGAGACGGCGTTGACCGTGATCTTCCGGCCGGCGAGCTCCTTGGCCACCGTCTTCGTGAGGCCGATGAGGCCCGCCTTCGACGACGAATAGTTCGCCTGACCGGGGTTGCCGATCATGCCCGAGACGCTCGAGACGTTCACGATCCGGCCGTATCGCTGCTGCATCATGGGGCGGCTGGCCGCCCGCATGAACAGGAACGGGGCGCGGAGGTTGGTCGTGAGCACTTCGTCCCACTCCTCGTCGCTCATGCGGGGCAGGAGCGTGTCGCGGGTCACGCCCGCGTTGTTGACGAGAATGTCGAGGCGGCCGAGCTTTTCGGTCACGGCATCCACCACCCGCTGGATGTCCTCCCCCTTCGTCACGTCGCAGGGGAATTCCTCGGCCTTGCCACCGGCCGCCCGGATGCCGCCGGCCACGTCGGCCAACTTGGCGACGGAACGGGCCACCAGGGCGACGGTCGCACCGTTGGCGGCGAGCGTCTCCGCGATCGCCCGGCCGAGGCCCTGGGAGGCGCCGGTCACGAGGGCGACCTGGCCCGAGAGGTCGACCTGAAGCCGCTTGGGGAGCGAGGTCTTGGCATCGGCGTCGGCCATGGCGGGCATCCTCCGGAAGGAATGGGGTTGAATCGAGAAATCAGTCGAAGACGCCCGAGCAGGCGACGCTGCGGTCGATCCGCTTCATCAGCCCGCGGAGCACGCGGCCGGGACCCACCTCCCAGACCGAACGCACGCCGGTGGCGAGGATCGTCGCCATGGACGCATTCCACTCGACGACGCCCACCACCTGCCGGGCCAGCAGCGCTCGGATCTCCGCCGGGTCGGTGTGGGGCTGCGCGTCGACGTTGCTGACGACCGGGATTCGCGGTGCCCGGAAGGCGGCCGCAGCCAGGGCAGCACCGAGCTTCTCGACGGCCGGCTGCATGAGCACCGTGTGGAAGGCGCCGGCCACCTCCAGCGGCACGCACTTCATCGCGCCGGCGGCAAGCGCCGCGGTCTCGAGCCGCCGGCAGGCGTCAGCCGAGCCGGAGGCGACGATGTTGCCGGGGCAGAGCACGTTGGCGATCTCGAGCACCTCGCCTCCGCGCGCTTCGTCGCAGAGCTTCGAAAGCGGGTCGCGATCCATGCCGAGCACGGCCACCATCGCGCCGGGCCGCTGTTCGGCGCACTCCTGCATGGCGCGGCCCCGCACGTCGACCAGCCGCACGGCGTCGGCAAAGTCGAGGGCACCGGCGAAGACGAGCGCCGTGTATTCGCCGAGCGACAGCCCGGCGGTGATCCGCACGTCGCCGAGCGGGTTGCCTTCGCGAGCGCGGAGCACCTCGAGGGCCGCGAGGCTCGTCACGAGGATCGCCGGCTGGCTGACAGCGGTGGTGTTCAGCTTTTCGGCCGGGCCCTGCCGGCAGATCGCGAGCAGGTCGTAGCCGAGGATGTCGGCCGCCTGCGAGAAGAGCTTGGCCGCCGCCGGACAGGCTTCGACCCAGTCGCCGGCCATGCCGACCGTCTGCGCACCCTGCCCGGGGAAGACGATTGCCGGCTGGCTGTCCAAGAGATCATTCCTCGGACTTGATGACGGCCCGGCCCATGTAGTGGCCGCAGGTGCCGCAGATACGGTGCGTGGGCACCGCCTTGCCGCAGTTCGAGCAGAACGTCAGCTGCCGGGGAACGAGGAAGTCGTGGGCCCGGCGGGAACGGGTCTTCTGATTGGATTGACGTCGCTTCGGAACGGCCATGAAATCACCTGAATTGTGCGTTGCGAGCCGCGTAGAGTAGCCAGAACCGGCGGGGGAGGTCAATCCGCCGTCAAAACAGTCGGGCCTGGGGCCCCGTCTTGGGTGGAGCCCCGAGGTGTTCGTCCCCCTTGGCCGTCAGCCGCCGGCCGCGGGGCGTGCGGACGATCAGCTCGCACCGCAGCAGGAACGGCTCGACGTCGTCCTCGAGCGTGTCGGGGGCCGAACTCATCGTGTGGGCGATCGCCTCGATCCCCACCGGCCCCCCGGCGAACACCCGCTGGATCGTCTCGAGATACCGGCGGTCGAAGCCATCGAGGCCGAGCTCGTCGATGCCCTGCATCTCCAGGGCCGTGCGGGCGATGTCGATGTCCATGCGGCTCTCGGCCCGGCTCGTGGAGTAGTCGCGGATCCACCGCAGCCGGTTGTTGGCCAGCCGCGGCGTGCCCCGGCTGCGGCGGGCGATCTCGTCGGCCGTGGCGTCGTCCATCGGCATTTGCAGCTTGGTCGCCGACCGCCGCACGATCTCGGCCAGCTCGGCCGGCGAGTAGTAGTCGAGGTGCTCGCGGATCACGAACCGGTCCCGCAGCGGCGCCGAGATCAGCCCGGCCCGCGTCGTCGCGCCGATGAGCGTGAACGGCCGCAGCGGCATGTTGATCGTCCGGGCGGCCACGCCGTCGCCGAGCGTGATGTCGATGCGAAAATCCTCCATCGCCGGATAGAGGAACTCCTCGACGGCGATCGGCAGCCGATGGATCTCGTCGATGAACAGCACCGAGCCTTCCGACACGTTCGTGAGATACGGCAGCAGATCCTTCGGCGCCGCGAGGGCGGCGCCGCTGGCGATCTGCAGCGACGTGCCGAGTTCCCGCGGGATGCAGGTGGCAAAGGTCGTCTTGCCGAGGCCGGGCGGCCCGTCGAGCAGGATGTGGCCGAGCGTCTCGCCCCGCTTTCGCGCCGCATCGATGGCGATCTCGAGCCGCTCGTAGACGGCCCGCTG
>CAZXIG010000346.1:0-2918 GCA_964640405.1 uncultured Candidatus Kuenenia sp. | reverse complement strand
CGGCGCACGCGCGCCTGGGGGCTTGTATGGGAACGGCGCACGGCTCGCACTCGGAAGCCTGCTCGGCGCGTGCCTGCTCGCCTCGTGCTCGGCCCCGGTAACGGCGCCGCCCGAAAAACCGAAGCCCGTCGCCACCGCCCCGGCGGCGAATGAACGCACGGCGTCTCCCGTCGCGGCCCCCGCTGCCAAGCAGGCCGCATCGACGCCGGCGGCCGCCGCGGTCATCCCCGACCGCCCCGAGAAGATCGCGTTTCAACCGCTCGCCTACGAACCGCCGGCGGCGGCCGACTTCCGCCACGTGCTCCCCGACGGCACGGTGGTCTACCTCGCGCCGTCCCACGAGTTCCCGCTCGTGAACCTGGCGATCACGTTCAAGGGGGGCGGGTCGCTCGACCCGGCGGAGGTGCCCGGCCTCGCCTCGATGACGGCCCGGATGGTGCGCGAGGGGGGCACGGCGAAGCTGCCGCCGGCCGAGTTCGACGAAACCCTCGACTTCCTCGCCACGGAGGCGTCGGTCTCAGCCAACGAGACGTTCACCACGGCCACGCTCAACACGCTGAAGTCGAACTTCGACGAGAGCCTCGGACTGTTTCTCGACATGCTGCGAACGCCCGGGTTCGATCAGGGCCGGCTCGATACCGCCAAGGCCCGGGCGATCGAGGGACTCAAGCAGCGGAACGACGACGCCTCGTCGATCCTCGCCCGCGAATGGAAGCGGATCGTCTACGGCACGAATCACTTCGAGTCGGCCGAGCCCACCGGCGCGACGGTCGACGGCATCGACCGCGACCGGCTCGCGGAGATGCACCGGCGGATCTTCCACCCTGGCAACGCGATCGTCGCGGTGTCGGGCGACTTCGAGCCCAAGGAGATGCTCGCGAAGCTGGAAAAAGCCTTCGCGGGCTGGGAGCGAGGCGACGTGGCCCCGGCTCCCGCGGTGCCGACGGCCACGCTCGAGCCGGGTCTCTACCACGTGCCCAAGGAGATCCCGCAGGGCAAGGTGGTGCTCGGCTGCAGGTCGATCGAGCGGGACGATCCCGACGCGATCCCGCTCCTGCTCCTCAACGAGATTCTCGGGGCGGGTGGGTTCACGAGCCGGCTCATGCAGCAGGTGCGGAGCAACGAGGGGCTCGCCTACTCGGTGCGGTCGATGATCACGCCGCGGGTCACGTATCCCGGCGACTTCCGCGCCGGCTTCGAGAGCAAGAACGCGACGGTCGCCCTGGCGACGAAGATCGTCATGGACGAGGTCCGCAAGATCCGCGACGAACTCGTGACGGAGGACGAACTGGAGACGGCGAAGCTCGGGCTGATCGAGACGTTCCCGCGGCAGTTCGAGAGCAAGCCGCAGATGCTCCGCGTGTTCGTGAACGACGAGTGGACGAACCGCCCCAAGGACTTCTGGAAGACGTTCCGGCAGCGGGTGGATGCCGTGACCCGCGAGGATCTCCAGCGGGTGGCCCGGGAGCACCTCGACCCGGCGAAGATGGCGATCCTCGTCGTCGGCGACTGGGACGAGATCGCGAAGGGCGACCTCGACAAGCGGGCCACGATGAACGACTTCTTCGGCGGCGCCGTGAAGCACCTCCCGCTCCGCGACCCCCTCACGCTCGAGCCCTTGCCGGCCCCCTGATGCGGGCTGCGTGAGTGACGCCGATCCAAGAAGCCCCTGGCGGAAGCCGGGGGACTCCCGCGCGGCCTCCACGCCCAGAGTGAGGCGGATTTCCGTGGCGCGATGGCGATGGGCGGCCGGCGACGTATGCTCGCCGGCATGACACACGCCGTCGCCGACCCGCTGCCCGCCCGTCCCGCCGAAGCCCATGCCCTCGAAGTGGCCCGTGGCCTGCCAGGAACACGCATCGTCTGCACGACTTCCGGCCGGGCCCAGGCCGCCCATGCGCTCGCGGCCGAGCGTCCCGACGCGAGCGTCGTGGCCTGGTTTCTCGACCTGCATCCCTGCGATGCGGCGCGAGCGTCGTGGAGCCCACCGCCGCCGAACCTTCGCGCCGCCTGCGTGGCCGACATGCCACCGGGGCCCTATGACCTGGCCGTCGTGCCCTTGGCGAAAGATGGCGAGGCCGAACTCTCCCGCGAGATCCTGCAGCAGGCGCTCGTGAACCTCGCGATCGGCGGCCGGCTCGTCGCGGCAATCGACAATCCGCACGACAAATGGCTCCGCGAGCAGCTCGCCGAGACTGGCGAGACGGTGCGGGTGCGGCCGGCCCCGGAGACGGGCAAGTCGGGCCCGAAGCCGAGGACGATCGCCTATGTCGTCGAGAAGACCCGCGAGCCGGCGAAGGTCCGCGACTTCTCCTGCGAGGTGGTGTTTCGCGACCGCGACCGGCTGCTCACGGCGCTCACGCGGCCGGGCGTGTTCGCCCACCGGCGGATCGACCCCGGCGCACGCCATCTTCTCAACGCGGTGGACGTCGCCCCCGAAACCCGGGTGCTCGACATCGGCTGCGGCTCGGGCTGCGTGGCGCTCGGAATCGGGGCCCGCGAATCGAGCCTGCGGGTGCATGCCCTCGACTCGTCGGCCCGCGCGGTGGCCTGCACGCAGTGGGGCGTGGAGCGGAACGGCCTCACGAACGTGACGGTCGCGCTCGAGGCCGAGGGGCGCGTGCCCGAGCCGGGCACGTGGGATCTGGCGCTGGCCAATCCGCCGTATTACTCCGACTTCCGGCTCGCGGAGCTGTTCGTGGAGGCGGCCCGGCTCGCGCTGGCGCCGGGCGGCACGCTGCTGGTGGTGACGAAGCAGCCCACGTGGTACGTGGAGCACCTCCCGCAGATGTGGACGAACGTCGCCCGCGAGGAGGTGAAGGGCTATCACCTCATCGAAGCCGTGCGGCCCGGGTGATCCGCGGGTTCGGAATCCCCCGGCTCGCGCGGGTCGGGCTGTCGCCCGACATCCCCCGGCT